>NZ_DASWVI010000069.1:0-10974 GCF_036401255.1 Nocardioides sp.
TCGCCAGCGAGGGCTCCGGGCTGCGCCAGCGGCTGGCCTTCGACCCGGACGTGACGACGGCCGCCCGGGTGCTCGCCGCGGTGTCCGAGCGGGCCGAGGTGCTCGACCTCGCGATCGAGGAGCCCGACGTCGAGGAGGTCGTGCGGCGCGTCTACGCCGCGCGGCGCTGACCTGTCAGTCGACACCTCGCCACGACAGGGGTTGACCCCCCATAGAAGCGTCTCAGTTCCGGTTCAGCCCCCAGGTGCGCGTCATCAGCGCGTCCTTGAAGTGCGACTCCGCGGCATCCACCTCCGAGGACGGCGTGGAGGGCCCGAAGACGCGCAGGATGCTGAAGACGAAGTGACGGGCGTGCTCCTCGACGGTGCCGTCGAGGGCGGTGCCGGCCTCCTTCGCCGCCTTCGCGAGCTCGCGCAGCGCGACGTTGCCCCCGTGCCCGTTCCTGGCGTAGGCCGACCAGCGGCCGATCAGCCGCTCGCCGCCGTCGGCCTTGCCGACGTAGTGCTTGCCCGTGGAGCTGTCGGTGATCAGGTAGATCCCCTGGACCTCCGACAGGGCCGATCGCCACTCGGCGTAGCGAGGGTCCGCGATGAGGTCTTGGAGCTCGTGCCACCGGAGCAGCACGCGGTCGAAGCCGGGGAACGGCACAGCGTCGCGGTCGGCGATCTCGAGGACCGGCAGCTTCGCGGCGCTGGGCCCCCACCGGTACCAGCTGCGCGGGCTCGTCCAGTCGACGACGAGCCGGTCCTCGAGGGAGCGGAGGAAGTCGATGCGGTGCAGGGCCCAGAACCGGTGGGTCTCGGTCTTCTCGGCGAGCACCTCACCGTGGTTCTCGTAGACGCCGAACAGACGGGAGCGGCTCTTCCCGTCGGCGACGAGGATGACCCAGTAGCGCGGCGGCTCAGCGGGGAACTTGGTCGTGGAGACGTCCTGGGAACGCGTGTACTCGCGGATGCGGTCCTCGGTGACGTCCTCGGGACCCTGGAGCCCGACGTGGCCCGAGGGCTTGAACGCGTGGCGGATGACCAGGATGTCGTCGAGGCCGATGACCGGGTCGTGGTCCGCGCCGACAGCGGTCAGCACGTGCCCCAGTGTGAGCGGGAGCGCGGACTTGCGCGCCGTGCCCAGGGCACCGTCCACGGGGCCGACGCGCGGCCGCCCGACGGTGTCCGGGTCGGTGTCCGGGTCGACGTCCCGGTCCGGCGGGAGGTCGCCGGCCCGGGCTGCCGGGTGGCGGCGGATCGCGTCGAGGACGGCGTCCCAGTCTCGGGCCATGGGGCTGACACCGTCCATGTGGTGCTCGCGCTGACGGTAGAACGCCCACGCCCGCAGGAGGTCGACACCACACCAGTCGGGCACCCGTCCGGTCGCCTCGTACTCACGCATCGCCGGCTGCAGGAGCGCGTAGTAGGCGTCGATCCCGCCCGCGAACCGCTCGTAGCCGTTGTAGTCCAGCGCCCACCTGAGCTCCGCCTCGCTCACCATCCTGGGATGATCGCACCCCCGACCAACAGCGCGGCTGCGTCAGCGGGTCAGCAGCGCCACGCACTCCACGTGATGGGTCATCGGGAACATGTCGAGCCCCCGCACCGAGCGCAGGACGTAGCCGAGCTTCTGGAACGTGGCGACGTCGCGGGCCAGCGCGGCCGGGTCGCAGGCGACGTACGCCACGGCTCGCGGCGAGCGCGCGACGACCTGTTCGACGACCAGCGCGCGGGCGCCCTCGCGCGGCGGATCGAGGACCACCACGTCCACCGAGGAGTACGCCGGCGGCAGCGGGCCGGCCAGCACCTTGTCGACCGGGCCGCACTCGACCCCGACCCCGGGCAGCCCGGCCAGGTTGGCCCGGGCGTGCCGGCAGGCGGTGCGGTCGGCCTCCACCGCGAGCACGTGGCCGGTGGGCCCCACCGCGTCGGCGAGGTAGCGCGCGAACAGCCCCACCCCGGCGAACAGGTCCAGCGCGGTCTCGCCGGGCCGCGGCTGCAGCGTGTCGAGCACGCTCTCGACCAGCACCCGTGGCGCCCCCGGGTGCACCTGCCAGAACCCGTCGGCCTCGACCTCGAAGAGGTGCTCGCCGCCGTGGCGCGGCGCGTCGACCCGCTCCCCCACGACCGTGGACAGGTCGGCCGCGTGCCGGTCCAGCGTCGTGCCGGCCCGGTGCACGGCGCGGGCGTCGGGCCGGGTGATCAGGCAGTCGTCGACGGGCACCACCTCGCGCGAGCGGTGCTTGCGCAGCCCGCGCCGGCCCCGCGGGCCGACCGCCCACTGGATGCGGGTGCGCCAGCGCAGGCCCGCCTCGACCTCCGGGGAGTCCCCGGGCACCGGCTCGACCTCGACCGGCACCTCGGACTGCGCGAGCCGGCCGAGCTGCTCGCGGACCACCGCGGCCTTGAGCTCGCGCTGCCGCGGCAGCGCCACGTGCTGGAAGTCGCAGCCGCCGCAGCGCCCGGGGCCGGCGTACGGGCAGGGCGGCTCGACCCGGTCGGCGGACGGCTCGAGCACCTCGACGGCGTCGCCGCGCCAGAACCGGTCGCCGTCGGTGCCCTCGGTGATCTCGACGACCACCCGCTCGCCGGGGATCGCGTGCCGCACGAACACCACCCGACGCCGGTCCGAGGGGCCGTCACCGGTGCCGTCGAGCCGCACCACGCAGTGGCCGCCGTGGGCGATCGGTCCGACCACGGCCTCGAACCGCTCCCCGACCCGCGAGCCGCCTCGTGCCTTCCGCGCCCGCGGCCGCCGGCTCACGGCTGGATCTGCCGGTCCGTCTCGGAGCGCGAGCCCGGGTTGCCCAGGCGGTAGTCGGTGGGCCGGGTCCAGACCCCGAGCCGCTCCTCCCGCTCGCGCGCCAGCTCCGAGGAGCGCAGCTGGTAGGGCACCGAGGTGACCATCACGCCCGGCGCGAACAGCAACCGGCCCTTGAGCCGCAACGCGGTCTGGTTGTGCAGCAGCTGCTCCCACCAGCGCCCGACGACGTACTCCGGGATGTAGACCGCGACCACGCCGCGCGGGTTGGCCTTGCGGATCTCGGTGGCGTACTCCACGATCGGGCGGACCAGCTCGCGGTAGGGCGAGTGCAGCACCTTGAGGGGTACGCCGAGGTTGCGCTCCTCCCACTCCTCGAGGAGCCGGTTGGTGGCGGCCGGGTCGACCGAGACGTAGACGCCCTCGAGCACGTTGGGCCGGGTGGCCTTGGCGAAGGCGAGCGCCCGCAGCGTCGGCTTGTGCAGCTTGGAGACCAGCACGATCGCGTGCACCCGGGTCGGGAGGACCTTGTCCTCCTCGTCGGCCGCGAGCTCGTCGTTGACGCTGTCGTAGTGGCGACGGATCGCGCGCATGCCGGCGAAGAAGAACACCATCGCGAGGATCGTGATCCACGCGCCGGCGAGGAACTTGGTGATGAGGACGATCACGAGCACGACCGCCGTGAACGTCAGGCCGACGGTGTTGATCGTGCGGGAGCGCAGCATCCGCCGCCGGACGGCCGGATCCTTCTCGGTCTGCAGGTGCCGGGTCCAGTGCCGGATCATCCCGAGCTGACTGAGGTTGAACGAGACGAACACGCCGACGATGTAGAGCTGGATCAGCCGGGTCGTCTCGGCGTTGAACACCTGGATCAGCACGATCGCCATCACGGCCAGGAACACGATGCCGTTGCTGTAGGCGAGCCGGTCCCCGCGCGAGCCGAGCGCCCGCGGCGCGTAGCCGTCCTTGGCCAGGATCGAGCCGAGCACCGGGAAGCCGTTGAACGCGGTGTTGGCGGCCAGCACCAGGATCACGCCGGTGACGGTGACCACCAGGTAGAACCCGGCCGGGAAGTCGTGGAAGACGGCCTCGGCGATCTGGGCGATGACCGTGTGCTGGTCGTAGCCGGCCGGCAGCGGCTCACCGTTGCGCGTGAGCCGGTCCATCTCGTCGGGGTCGACCAGCTGCAGCCCCATCTGCTTGGCGAGCACGATGACGCTCACCATCATCGTGATCGCGATCATCCCGAGCAGCGCCAGCGTGGTCGCGGCGTTGCGGCTCTTGGGCCGGCGGAACGCCGGGACGCCGTTCGAGATCGCCTCGACACCGGTCAGCGCCGCACAGCCGGAGGAGAACGCGCGGGCGAGCAGGAACAGCAGCGCGAACGTCGTCATCGAGTCGCCGTAGCCCGGCGCCGTCGCCATGTCGAGGTCGGCGCTCTCGACCTCGGGCAGCCGCCCCGCGACCAGCTCGTACATGCCGTAGGCGCACATCCCGAGGATCGCGACCATGAAGGCGTACGTCGGGATCGCGAAGAACGTGCCCGACTCGCGGATGCCGCGCAGGTTGATCGCCATCAGCAGCACGACCATCAGGCTCGCGAAGAGCGCCTCGTGGCCGCTGAGCGCGTCGATCGCCGACGCGGCGTACTGCGCCCCCGAGGAGATCGACACCGCCACGGTGAGCACGTAGTCGACCAGCAGCGCGCTCGCGACCGTGGTGCCGGCGGTCGGGCCCAGGTTGACGGTCGCGACCTCGTAGTCGCCGCCCCCGCTGGGGTAGGCGTGGACGGTCTGCCGGTAGGACGCCACCACGGCCGCCATCACCAGCGCGACCGCGATGCCGATCTTCCACGACCACACGTAGGCCGACGCGCCGGCCAGCGACAGCATGATGAAGACCTCGTCCGGCGCATAGGCCACCGACGACAGCGCGTCGCTGGCGAACACCGGGAGGGCGATCCGCTTGGGGAGGAGCGTCTCCCCCAGCTGGGAGCTGCGCAGCTTGCGCCCCAGCAGGATCCGCTTCGATACGTCGCCGACACTCACGAACGGCAAGGCTAGACCGTGAACCGTCCTGTCTGTGAGTTGCAGGGCCGACGCTGGGGTAGCGTCTGCGGCGTGCACGTCGTGATCATGGGCTGCGGCCGGGTCGGCTCGACGCTGGCCCGCAGCCTCGAGGACCGCAACCACACCGTCTCGGTGATCGACAGCGAGCCCGACGCCTTCCGCCGGCTGGGCCCGGGGTTCAACGGGGACAAGGTGACCGGGCAGGGCTTCGACCAGGAGGTCCTCGAGAAGGCCGGCATCCGGCGCGCCGACGCGTTCGCGGCCGTGTCGAGCGGCGACAACTCCAACATCATCGCCGCCCGGGTCGCCCGCGAGACGTTCGGCATCCAGCAGGTCGTCGCCCGCATCTACGACCCCGGCCGGGCCGAGGTCTACCAGCGGTTGGGCATCACGACGGTCGCGACCGTGAAGTGGACGGCCGACCAGGTGCTCCGGCGGCTGCTGCCGGCCGGCGCCGAGCCCGACTTCCGCGACCCCTCCGGCACGATCCGGCTGGACCAGCTGCCCGCCCCCGAACCCTGGATCGGGCACCGCACGGTGCACTTCCAGGAGCAGGTCGGCTGCCGGATCGCCTGGATCGACCGGCTCGGCGAGGGCATGCTGCCCACCCGCGAGAGCGTGATCCAGGAGGGCGACATCCTCCATGTGACGATGCGCGAGGACAACGCGCCGCGTGCCTACCAGGTCATCGACCGCGGTCCCGACGACGAAAGCTGAGTGAGCCATGCGTGTCGCCATCGCCGGCGCCGGTGCGGTCGGTCGCTCGATCGCCCGTGAGCTGATCATGAACGGCCACGACATCCTCCTGATCGACAAGGACCCGAACTCGATCAAGCCGGAGCGGGTGCCGGACGCCGAGTGGCTGCTGGCCGACTCGTGCGAGATGTCCTCGCTGGAGGAGGCGCGGCTCGACCAGTGCGACGTCGTCATCGCCGCCACCGGCGACGACAAGGCCAACCTGGTGACGGCCCTGCTCGCCAAGACCGAGTTCGGGGTGCCGCGCACGGTCGGGCGGGTCAACCACCCCAACAACGAGTGGCTGTTCACCGAGGCCTGGGGCGTCGACGTCAACGTGTCGACCCCGCGGATCATGTCCGCGCTGGTCGAGGAGGCGGTGACCGTGGGCGACCTGGTGCGGCTGTTCACGTTCCGCCAGGGCAACGCCAACCTCGTCGAGATGACGCTGCCCGCGGACTCGCCGTACGTCGGCAAGCCGGCCGGCCTGATCCCGTTCCCCGAGAACTGTGCGCTGGTCACGATCCTGCGCGACGGCCAGGTCTACGTGCCCGACGCCGAGCAGCCGGTCGAGGCCGGCGACGAGCTGCTGTTCGTGGTGCCCTCCGACCTCGAGGACAACCTCGAGCGGCTGCTCGCCCCGACCGCCCACGGGGGCTGACCCCGACCGCTCAGGCCTCCGCGACCGGCGTCTTGTTGCGGCTCAGCACCCACGCCATCGCGGCCAGGGCGGCGAGCTGCAGCGGCCAGCCCATGCCGATCTTGAGGATGCCGAGCGCGGCGACCGCGGAGTCGGGATCGATCGACCCCGCCTTGCCGGCGAACCAGATCGGCGCCTGCACCACCACCCGCACCAGGCACGGGATCGCCAGCAGCCAGGTCAGCGTGGTGCACAGCCGGACGATCTGGCGGTCCTGGTGCCACGCGGTCGGGTCGCCGGCGACGCTGCCGACCATGAAGCCGACCAGCGGCCACCCGATCAGGCAGGTCAGCGAGAGCACGACCGTGTAGACACTGTTGTAGATCAGGCCGGGCAGGAAGTAGGCCAGCGCCTGGTCGTTGGCGTCGCCGCCCTGGCGCGCCGAGATCGTCACGAACACCCAGCCGATGCCGATGCCGAACAGCGCGTTCAGGCAGAACTGCGTGGTCGAGCGCTGCACGAGGCGGACCACCAGCAGCACGACGGCGACCGCGATGCTCGAGGCGAGCGCCAGCCGCAGCTCCTTGGTGGAGAGCCACAGCACCGTGAAGATGATCGTGGGTACGGCGGCCTCGATCATGCCGCGGCGACCGCCGAGGGCGCGCGAGATCTGGGCGCGGACCACCGCCTCGACGGTGTCCACGCTCGGCGGCGTGTGCCCCGTCGACCGGCCGGGCTGGTGTCCGGGGGTCCCGGGATCCCCTGGCACTGCCTCGGTCACGGCATCAGCTCGTAGCGCGGGTTGTACAGGACCCGGTGGCCGTCGTAGCGCCCGATCCGGCCCCGGATCTTCAGCGACCGGCCCGGCTGAACGCCCAGGATCCGCCGTCGGCCGAGCCAGATCACCGTGATGGTGCCGGTGCCGTCGTACAGCTCCGCCTCGAGCGCCGGGACGCCACCGCGCGGACGCAGCGTCACCGTCCGCAGCGTGCCCTGGAGCGTGACCTGCTCACGGTCGGGGGCCTCGCCGATCCGGTCGAGCCGGTCGTCGGCGTACTCCTTGCGCATGTCGCGGGCGTGCTGGTCGCTGGTGTTCGCCCACCGACTGATGCTGCGGCGCAGCCGGCTCTTCTCCGCCATCCGAGGAGCCTACGTCTCGGGGCGCTCGGTGAGCTGGTCGCGCGGCGGCATCGCCAGCGGCAGCGCCGCGCCGACCGGCATCGCTTGGGCGCCGCGGCGCACCACGACCTGCTCGATCGCGTCCTCCCACAGCCCCGGCCCGTCGGCGGACTGCGCGGCCGGGCCCATCAGCGTGGCGCGCAGCATCCAGCGCTCCCCGTTGACGCCGATCACCCGCGACGGCTGGGTGCCGGTGCGGCCGTCGGGCGTGCGCACGGTCAGCTGGCACATCAGCTCGGTCCCGAAGCGGCCCTCGCGCTCGGTGGCCGTGCCCCCGCGCTGGGCGTAGTCGGCGGCCAGCCGCGGGCGGATCTCACCCCACAGGTCCCCGCCGCGCGGAGCCGCGAACGCCCGCAGCTCGAGCGCACCGTCGGGGCCCGCGAGCACGACCGCCTGCACCTCCTCGGCGTCCTCGTCGACCTGGAGGCGCAGCTCGAGCCCGGGCAGGGGCGCGACGAGCATCGAGCCGAGGTCGACCCGCGGCTGCTCGTCGTCCTCGGGCAGGTCGTCGATGTCGAAGGGGCCGGTCGACGGCTCGGCCTCCTCGGCCGGCACCTCGGCCTCGGCCGCTGCCTCGGCGTCGTCGGACTTGCGACGGAACTTCACGAACACTCCTCAGTCGAACCGGTCGGTCGGTCAGGCTCTCGGGACCTCGGTCAGGACCGACCGAAGCCTCCGGTAGAACCGTAGCCCCCGGCGCCACGCACCGAACCGGGGAGTTCCCCCACCTCGGCGAACCGGACCCGCTCGACGCGCTGCACGACCAGCTGCGCGATCCGGTCGCCCCGCCGCAGCTCGATCGGCTCGCGCGGGTCGTGGTTGACCAGCATCACCTTGATCTCGCCGCGGTACCCCGCGTCGATGGTGCCGGGGGTGTTCACGATCGACAGCCCGTGCCGAGCGGCGAGACCGGACCGCGGGTGGACGAACGCGGCGTACCCCTCGGGCATCGCGAGCGCGATGCCGGTCGGCACCATCGCCCGCTCCCCCGGCGCGAGCGTCACGTCGACGGTCGTCAGCAGGTCGGCGCCCGCGTCGCCCGGGTGGGCGTACGCCGGCAGCGGCAGCTCCGGGTCGAGGCGCTGCACCTGGATCTCGAGGTCGATCGTCACGTCGCCGGACCCTACCCGCCGGCCCGGGGCCGCGGAATGGGAGGATTCGGCCCGTGACCCTGACCCCTGTCTACAGCGAGCGCCTGGGCGTGCCGCTGCGCTGGTGGGTCCAGGGGACGATGTTGGTCGCGACGCTGTGGCTGGCCGTGGCGGTCGCGCTGCCGGCCCTCGCCGCGTGGCTGGTGACCGCCGCGGCCCTCGGGCTGCTGTTCTCCTGGCTGTGGTCCTACGGCTCGCCGCGGATCGTGGTCGGCAACAGGACGTTCCGCGCCGGCCGGGCGCACATCGACGCGCGGTTCCTGGGCGCCGCGACCGCGCTGGACGCCGAGCAGACCCACCGGGTCGCCGGCGTCCAGGCCGACGCCCGGGCCTACCTGCTGCTGCGGCCTTACCTCAAGCGCGCGGTCCAGGTCGAGATCACCGACCCGGCCGACCCCACGCCGTACTGGCTGGTCTGCACCCGCCACCCCGAGGAGCTGGTCCGCGCGCTCACCGCGCTGACCCACGCCGGCTGACCGCACGCGTCGGCGGGCCGGAGCCTGGGTACTGTTCGGCCATGGCATCTGGAGGATCCAAGGTCTGGACCGTGTTCTCGCTCGTCTCCGCACTCGGCGCGGCGGCGATCGCCAAGAAGGCGATCGACAAGTCGTGGACGATCGCGACCGGCAAGAAGCCCCCGGAGAACCCCGCCGACCCCGACGTCGACATCTGGGAGGCCGTGGCCTGGGCGGTGGCCAGCGGCACCGCGATCGGCCTGGCCCGGATGATCGCCCAGCGCCGGGCGGCGTCGTACTACGCCCGCTCCACCGGCCACCTGCCCCCGGACCTGCGCAAGGACCACCAGGAGGCCTGAGCCACGCCGAGGCGGCGCCAGTTTCCCCCCGTGGCCACGCCGAGGCGGCGCCAGTTTCCCCCGTGGCCACGCCGAGGCGGCGCCAGTTTCCCCCGGGGCCACCCCGAGGCGGCGCCAGTTTCCCCCGGGGGCCTGCCGAGGCGGCGCCAGTTTCCCCCGGGGGCCTGCCGAGGCGGCGCCAGTTTCCCCGCAGTGCCTGCATTCACGCCGACTCGGCGGCTCCTGGGCCTGCATTCACGCCGACTCGGCGGCTCCTGGGCCTGCATTCACGCCGACTCGGCGGGCCCTGGGCCTGCATTCACGCCGACTCGGCGGGCCCTGGGCCTGCATTCACGCCGACTCGGCGCGGGGGTCCGGGTCAGACGCAGTCGCGGCAGATCATCTTCTTGGCGTCCGCCAGCTGGCTGCGGTGGTGGACCAGGAAGCAGCTCATGCAGGTGAACTCGTCGTCCTGCTTGGGCTTCACCTCGACGGCGAGCTCCTCGTGGGAGAGGTCGGCGCCGGGCAGCTCGAAGGACTCAGCGGCCTCGGCCTCGTCCTCGTCGACCTTGCCGGAGTTCTTGTCGTGACGGCGCGCCTTGAGCTCTTCGATGCTCTCCTCGGACTGCTCGTCCTCGTTCTTGCGCGGTGCGTCGTAGTCAGTCGCCATCGTCACTCACTCCCCTGGAACCTGCTGCCCCACGTCTCGTTGTCCCTGCCTTCGCGGCTGCCCCGGCGCGGCAGATTGTGCACCATCGGGGCCGGACCGTGCACACCGCATCGGCGTTGCGGGTCGTGAACGTCCGGTGACAGGTCCCTATTCCCCGTCCTGTGCGGCTCCATCGGCCAGGAATCCCGATTCCTGAACAACGCCGAGGAGCTCGTCGAAGCCGTGTGTCGGAGCACACACGACCAGCTCGCTGCCACCGATTCCGGGCCAGCGCTCGAGCCGCGCACCGGCCAGCTCGGCGATCAGGCCGCCGGCGGCGTGGTCCCAGAGGTTCACGCCCTCCTCGAAGTAGCCGTCGAGCGCGCCCTCGGCGACGTGGCACAGGTCCAGCGCGCAGGAGCCGAAGCGCCGGATGTCGCGGACCCGCGTGATCAACCGGGCCACGCCGGCGGCCTGCAGGCCCCGGATCCGGGCGTCGTAGTTGAAGCCGGTGCCGAGCAGCCGCAGGTGCAGGGGCGTCGGGCCGCGCACCGCGAGCGGCTCGCCGTCGCGGGTCGCCCGGCCGCCGGCGCCACCGGCATCGGGGTCGTCCGCCCGGTGCCCGACGTACTCCACACCGCTCGCGACGTTGAGCACCACGCCCGCGACGACCTGCCCGTCGCGCTCCGCGGCGATCGAGACGGCGTACTGCGGCAGGTCGTAGAGGAAGTTCACGGTGCCGTCGATCGGGTCGACGATCCAGCGGATGCCGCTGCGGCTGGCGACGTCGTCGCCCTCCTCGCCGAGGAACCCGTCGTCGGGCCGGCGCTCGGCGATCAGCCGCCGGATCAGCGTCTCGCTGGCCCGGTCCGCCTCGGTGACGATGTCGACCTCGCTGGACTTGGTCGCCGCGACCGTGACGCCGGCGGCGCGGCGGCCGCGGACCAGGTCGGCGGCCGCGCGGGCGACCTCGAGCGCGAGGTCGGCCAGCTCGGCGTTGGTGGGCGCCGTCA
>NZ_DASWVI010000070.1:0-5104 GCF_036401255.1 Nocardioides sp.
GTGAGGGTGCGGTTGGTGGAGTTCGCGGTCTCGACCAGCGAGTCCTGGGTGGAGATGCTGAAGTCGGCGTCGCTCTCGGCGACCCCGTGGAGGTTCAGCAGCAGCGCCTCGATCTCCTGGTACGCCGCGCCGAGCGTGTCGTCCGAGGCCGCCTCGACGTAGATCGTGGAGACCGCGGAGCCGCTGGCGCCGGTGACCCGCTTGGCGGTCCCGATCGGCATCACGGCCACGTCGTCCTCGGTGCTGCCGCTCGCCGACGAGCCCGACGAGGCGAGCACGCCGATCACCGTCAGCGAGGTGCCGTCGACGGTCACGGTCTGCCCGACGGGGCTGCCGAACGAGAACAGCTCGCTGGCGGTGTCGGGCCCGAGCACGACGACGTTCGCGGCCTGCTCGACCTCGGCATCGGTGAAGAACCGGCCCGCCGAGAGCTCCCGGGCGCGGACGCGCAGCCAGGAGGTCGTCGTACCCGCCACCGACGTGGTCCAGTTCGTCTCCCCCGTCGTCAGCGACACCGAGCCGGAGCTGGTCGGCGCGACGGCGGCCGCATCGGGCACGACGCTGTCGTCGGCGATCGCGGCCGCGTCCTGGAGCGTGAGGGTGGAGGCCGACCCGAACCCGCCGCGGATGCCCGAGGAGTCCGTGCTGCTGCCTGGGGAGACGATCAGCAGGTTGCTGCCCAGGGCGCTGATCTCGTCCTTGACCTGGTTCTGCGCGCCCTGGCCGAGCCCGACGGTGAGGATCACCGAGGAGATGCCGATGACGATGCCGAGCATGGTCAGCGCCGAGCGCAGCCGGTGCGCGCGCACCGCCTCCACGCCGGCGCGGAACGTCTCCAGCCAGCTCACCGGACCACCTCCCGGACCACCTCGCGTCGCTCGTCACTGGTGATCCGCCCGTCGCTGATCACCAGCCGCCGCCCGGCGCGGGCGGCGACGTCGTGCTCGTGGGTGATCAGCACGATCGTGCGGCCCGAGGCGTGCAGCTCGTCGAGGAGGTCGAGCACGTCGGCGGTGGACGCGGTGTCGAGGTTGCCGGTGGGCTCGTCGGCCAGGATGATCGCGGGCTCGGTCACCAGCGCCCGCGCGACGGCCACGCGCTGCTGCTGGCCGCCGGAGAGCTCACCGGGGCGGTTCTCGGTGCGGTCGGCGAGCCCGACGCGGGTCAGGGCGGCGTGGGCACGCTCGCGGCGCTCGGCGCGGCCGATGCCGGCGTACACGAGCGGGAGCTCGACGTTGCGCCAGGCGGGCAGCGTGGCGAGCAGGTTGAACTGCTGGAACACGAACCCGATGCGCCGGTTGCGCACCTCGGCGAGCTGCGCCTCGCTCATGCCCGACACGTCCTCGCCGGCCAGGAGGTAGGTGCCCTCGGTCGGCACGTCGAGGCAGCCGAGCACGTTCATCAGCGTGGACTTGCCCGACCCGGACGGCCCGAGCACGGCGACGTACTCCCCCGTGCCGATGTGGATGTCGATGCCGCACAGCGCCTCGAACTCGATGCTCCCCGAGCGGTAGGTCTTGCGGACCCCGTCGAGCTCGATGGTGCTCACTGGCCGGGGCCGATCACGATCGGGCCCTGCTGCTGGCCGCCGCCGGGCATCTGGCTGAAGTCGGGCAGCCCGCCCTCGCCCATCCGGTCCTGGAGCGAGCCGCCGTCGCTGCCGCCGCCGGTCGGGGTGAACGACGGGATCTCGACGACGTCGCCGTCCTCGAGCCCGGAGGTGATCTCGGTCGACATGCCGTACGCCGTGCCGACCTCCACGGGCGTCTTCACGCTCTTGCCGTCGACGACCTTGGTGACGTAGGTGTCGCCGTCGTCGTCGGTCTCGAGCGCGCGGCTGGGCACCGTGAGGACGTCGTCGCGCTGTTCGACGATGATCGAGGCGTCGGCCGACGTGCCGGCGTACAGGTCCTTGCGCTTGCCGGTGACCTCGATGGTGACGGGGAAGACCGCCGCGCCGCTGCTGCTGGTCTCGGCGACCAGGCCCACGGACTTGACCGTGCCGTAGACGGTCTCGGTCACCCCGGTCGGGGTGATCTCGGCCTGGAGGCCCTTCTTCAGCTGCTTGACGTCGCTGCTGGCGACGGTGGCGTCGACGACGTAGTGGCCGCTCGAGACCAGCACGACCGCACTGGTGGTGGCCGACCCGCTCGCGGTCGGGTCGGTGCCGCCGGAGCCGCCGCCCGTCACCACGTCGCCCACCGCGAGGTCGAGGGACGCGACCGTGCCGGTGATCGTGGCGCGCAGGGTGGCGTCGGCGACCGCCTGCTTCGCCTCGGCCAGCGTCGCCCTCGCGGCGACGATCGCGGCCTGGTCGGCGGCCAGCTGGGTGTCGGAGGCGTCGGCGTCCTGGTCGTCGTCGAGCTGGGAGTACGCCGCCGCGAGGCTCGCCGCGGCCGCCGTCCGGGTGGCGACCAGCGCGTCGTCGTCCACCCGGGCCAGCGCCTGGCCCTGGGTGACCCGGTCACCCTCGTCGACGTACACGTCCGTGACCGTGCCGGACACCTCGAAGTCGAGGTCGGCGCTGTGCCGCGGCTCGATCGTCCCGGACGCCGTCACGGTCTCCTTCATCGTCGAGGCCGACACCGTGTAGGTGGTCGGCTCCGTCGCGGCCGAGGAGTCGCGCGTCATCAGCCAGACGCCGGTCCCCCCGGCCACCGCGAGGGCGAGGGGTACGACGAGCCAGGAGCGGCGCCGGCCGCGGAGCTTCTTCCACACAGGCAGCACTCTCGGGACCCGGGCTGTGCCCGACGTGGGGTGTCCCTGTGCGACGCCTGTGCACCCCTTCCTCCGCCGTGCGACATTGGGTTCGCGCACGACAGGAGGTGTCGTCCATGGCAGATCGTCCTGCACCCGACCCGAAGCTCCTCGAGCTGAGCGAGCTCCTGGTCGGCACCTGGCGCGTGGACGGACCTGACATCAGCGGCCACGCCGAGTACGCGTCACACGACGGAGGCCGGCTGCTGGTCGCGTTCGTCGACTTCCAGGTGGGCGGCTCGCGGATGAGGCTCATCCAGCACATCGCGCACGACGCAGACAGCGACACCCTGATCGCCCGGTGCCTGGACACGATGGGCGACGATGCCACGTACACGTGGGCGCTGGAGGACAAGACGATCCGCGTCAGCCTCGGCGACCAGGCCTCGGACACCTACTTCCAGGCCACCTTGAACACCGACAACTCCCAGTACACCGGCACCTGGCACTACCCCGACGGTGCGGCAGCAGACGAGACCATCGTCTACACACGGGTGGGTGGCGACGGCTGACGGGATCCGGTCGACCAGAGTGGTGTACGGCTAGGACCGCTTGGCGACGAACTCCACCAAGGTGCCGTCGGGGTCGCGGACGACTGCGTTGCGGTTGTTATTGCCCGCGTCGTGCGGTGGCGTGACCGCTGGCGCACCAGCGTCGGTCGCGGCGTCGAACGTGGCGTCCACGTCATCGACCCAGAACACGAGCGACATGGCTGCGTGCCCGGTCTCGGCCGTTACACCGTGCACGCGCGAGGCTGCTTCTGCCGTACTCACCGCCAGGACGAAGTCACCCGCCCTCATCTCGACATGCTCGGGGACGCCCTCAGCGGGCGTTCGGAAGGACTCGGGCAGTCCGAGGACGCCCTGGTAGAAGTCCAGAGCAACCTGGACGTCCCGCGTGAACACGTTGACCAAGCCCGAGACGATCACGCGCTCACCCTAGTCAGGCTCCGGGCGCGTGGTGGAGTGTCAGTCCGGACCCACGACCCCGAGCAGGTCACAGCGCTGCTCGTGATCAAGAGCGATCGGCTCAACAGCATGCTGAGTCGCCCCGCGGTCGTGCCACTGCGTGGACAGCGACGGTGACGACAAACACGATGCTCGCCACTGCGAGACGCTCGTGCGTGAATGCTCAGCCTCGTTGGCAGTTCATCCCTGTGGGTCCGATCGGTGACGCTGCTGCTGGGCTAGATCGATGAGCCATTGCACCCGCGCCTCAAGTGAGGCAACCCGACCCTCGAGATGTGCGATTCGAGCCTCGCTCGTGGCTGAGGAGTGTGCCGCCGCTGCCGCCTGAGCCTGCTGTGACTCAAGCAACTTCTTCGTGTTCTTGGACGTTCGTCGCGCCTGCTCGGCGCCAGACCATTCGTTCCAACCCACAGCTAGCCCCCAAGAGAAGTGCTGGTTTCGGCCCGAGCCTCTCATTAGGCCCGTACGACGTCTCGTTCGTGGGAACGACCCAGAGGATTACTCAGGTCAGGCTCGTCGTCGACGAGGCCCCGAGGTAGTAAGGGTCGAGCTTGACGACCTTGGCCGTCAACGGGGGCGCGCTCCCTCTCTCCTGGCCGACCTGGTCCACGCGGGTACCTGCACCGCTAGGGACGACTGCCCGGGGGCCCGTGTCAGGCGGCAAGGCCGGGGAAGTCGTCGCCGAGCTGGATGTCGAGGCCGACGGGCTGGCGCCACAGTTCCACGACCGAAGCCCGTCGGTGATGGTCGTGGTTGGTGTCGGGGAGTCGGCGGGTGCCGGTGTGGTCGACGAGGTAGTGCCCGCCGTGGGGGTCACGCCACAGGTAGATCCCGGGGAAGGGTTGTCGCACGTGCCAGTCGGGGGCGTGGGTCTTGACCCGGTGATGGTGCAGGGTCATCGGCCCGTAGTTCCCGATCCCGGACACGCCGCCTCGGGCGTGCGGGATGGTGTGGTCGACCTGCATCGACCGGGTCGTGCAGGAGGCGAACGGGAAGGTGTCGGCCGGCGTCATCAGATGCACGGCCCGACGATGTCGCTCCGGGATCTCATAGGCATCCACCGGCGCCAACCCGGCCAGGTCCAGCACCGGACGGACCGTGAACCGCGCCCGCTCCCCGAGGACCTCGCGCAGCCACGTGGCGGTGAGCGGGCCGTGGCTCTCCACCCGCACCACGTCCTCGCGGTCCGGGCCGGCGTAGGTGTGCACATACAGCTCCACCTTGGGGAGAAGTTCATGAAGCTCGGTGTCGTCGGGCTGCCCGGAGACCAGGAGCAGGAACGCGTGCACCCGCCGCTCATCCTCGGTGGCCAGGTGCGGCGCATCGGGTCGGGTCTCGGCAAGCCGGCGGGCGCGTTGGGTGACGTAGTCGTCGAGGGC
>NZ_DASWVI010000071.1:0-15127 GCF_036401255.1 Nocardioides sp.
CGCCCGGTGAGCGCGCCCACCCGGGAGCGCCCGGCACGCGAGCGTGGGGCTCGGGAGCGCAACCTGCTCGACAACCGCGCCTTCGCGGCGCTCGTGCGCAGCCGGTGGTACCCGGCCGTGTTCCAGATCCCGGTCGCGGCGGTGTTCGGGTTCGTGGCCTACCAGCTGCTCGCGGGACCGGCGACCGCGCACGACAACGCCGGCACGGCCCTGATGTGGGTGCTCTGGTGGCCCGTCGTGCCGATCACGTTCCTGCTGCTCGGCCGGTTCTGGTGCGCGGTGTGCCCGTTCGCGACCCTCTCGGACCTCGTCCAGCGGCTCGTCGGGGTGAACCGTCCGGCGCCGCGGTTCCTCAAGGCGTACGGCATCTGGCTGATCGACGCGTCGTTCATCGCGATCACCTGGGCCGATCACGTCTGGGGGATCGTCGAGTCCCCGTGGGGCTCGGGCATGCTGCTGCTCCTGCTCACGACCGCCGTCGTCGTGAGTGGCGCGTTCTTCCAGCGGCGTACGTTCTGCCGCTACCTCTGCTTCCTCGGCGGGCTCTCGGGCAACTACGCGCGCGCCGGGATGGTGCAGCTGCGCACCGACCCCGACATCTGCGCGACGTGCACGTCGAAGGCGGCCTGCTTCAACGGGACCGCGACCACCGCGCCGTGCCCGTTGTTCAGCTTCCCGCGGACGATGGACTCGATGGCGAACTGCAACCTGTGCGCCAACTGCGTGAAGTCGTGCCCGCACGACGCCATCGCGATCACGGTCCGGCCACCGGCCAAGGAGCTGTGGCTCGTGGGCCGGGCGCGCATCGAGGAGTCGTTCCTCGCGATGGCGATCATGGGCATCGTCTTGATCCAGAACCTCACGATGCTCGGCATCTGGCGGGACCTCCTCGACCGGATCGAGGTGCACACCGGGATCACCAGCTACCCGGTGATCTTCACGCTCGCGTTCGTCGTGGCGGTCGCCGCGCCGGTCGCCCTCCTCGCCGCGGCCGCGTGGGCGGCCGCACCGGCCAGTCGCGAGACCATCCGTCAGAACTTCGCCCGGTTCGGCTACGCGCTCATCCCGCTGGACGTCGCCGCGCACCTCGCCCACAACCTGTTCCACCTGCTCGCCGAGGGCAGGTCGGTGATCTACAGCGTGGGCCGGGTCTTCGGCGGCTCGGGCGAGGGCTCGGCCGCCGTCGTCGGCACGGGCACGATCCAGGTCCTGCAGTACACGCTGCTCGCCGCGGGTGCGGCCCTCTCGGTCTACACCGCGCGCCGGATCGCGGTCGGCCGGCACGGCGAGACCGTCCGCGCCCGCGACGTGGCGAAGCCCGTCGTCGCGATCGTGCTGCTGTTCGCCGTCGTCAACGCCGTGCTGTTCGCGCTCCCGATGGCCCACCGGATGTAGGGCGCCGGCGCGGCGCGGCGCGGCGCGGCGCCGTGCGCGCTCGCGCCGGTCCCACACTCCGTGCGTCTCGGAATTCTGGACGGGCCCTTGACGCCGACTGTGATCCCGGTCATAGTCGTGCCCGGCCAGTCTGCTGAACCGGAGTTCACATATATGAACCAATCATCATCCGCCGTCAAATCGGCGGCTCGCGCCATCGACGTGCTAGAGCTGCTGGCGGACCGATCCGAGGGGCTGACCCTGCTCGAGATCGCCGACGAGCTCGGTCTGGCGAAGAGCAGCGCACACAGCCTGGTAGGGACGTTGCTCGCCCGGAACGTGCTGCGCCTGACCCAGGACGGGCGCCGGGCGATCTATCGGCTCGGCCACCGCATCTTCGAGATCGGGCAGGCCTACGCGCAGACGACCGACCTGGTGCGCGACGGCCAGCAGATCGTCCAGAACCTGTCGGCGGCATGTGGCGAAACGGCTCACCTGGCGGTGCTCGACGGGAACTTCGTCGTCTACCTCGCCAAGCACGAGGGCACCCATGCCATCCGCATGGTGTCGGCCGTCGGCAAGCGCTTCTCCGCCCACGGCACCGGTGTCGGCAAGGTCCTGCTGGCGGGGCTCGAGGACGCGGAGGTGGAGCGGCGCTTCGCCGTGCCCGGCGCGATGCCACGCCTGACGCCCCACACGGTCACGGATGTGCGGGTGCTGTTGAAGAACCTGGCCGAGGTGCGCCAGGCCGGGCTGGCGACCGAGCGCGAGGAGTCGACCGAAGGTGTCGGCTGCGTCGCCGTTCCCGTGTACGACGCCACCGGGATGGTCGCCGGTCTGAGCGTCTCGGTCCCTGTCGGGCGGTTCCCGGTGGACCGGCAGGCCGAGTTCGCGGACCAGGCCCGCGCGGCCGCGGCGACGTTGTCGGTGCGCCTGGGCGCGGGTCGCTATCCCGATCGCATCGAGCCCGGGACCACCCGGGAGCTGACGTGACGTCCGACAACGGCGGCGCGACCAACCGAGAGGAAGTCAACCGGATGAAGGCCCTCGTTTACGAGGCACCGCTGGTGATGAACGTGCGTGACGTGGAGCGCCCGACGCCGGGCTCCGGCGAGGTGCTGCTCCGCGTGGTCTACTCGGGCATCTGCGGCTCGGAGCTGAGTGGCTTCCTCGGCCAGAACAGCCTGCGCACGCCGCCCCTGATCTTCGGCCACGAGCTGTCAGGCGTCATCGCTGAGACCGGCCCCGAGACGGCGGGCGTCGAGATCGGCGCGCGGGTCACCGTCAACCCGCTCGTGTCGTGCGGTCGATGCGAGTACTGCGTCACCGCACGGCACCAGCTGTGTCGTGAGCGTCTCCTGCTCGGCGCGTCGTTGCCCGGCAGCAACGCGGAGTACGTCGTCGTCCCGGCCGCCTCCCTCGAGCCCGTGCCCGACGGGCTGGACCTGAGCGACGCGTCGATGGCCGAACCCGCGGCATGCGCCGTGCACGCGGTGCGGCTCAGCGGCATCCGCGCGGGGGAGTCCGCGCTGGTCATCGGTGCTGGGCCGATCGGACTGTTCGTCGTCCAGGTCCTCCTGGCGCATGGCGTGACCCGAGTGCTGGTCGCCGACCGGAACCCGGACCGCCGCCGGATCGCCGCGGGCCTCGGCGCCACGGTCGTCCGCGACGGTGACGTCGAGCTGTTGGCCGACGTCAGGTCGGAGACCGGGGGGAGTGGGGTGCGGGTCGCCTTCGATGCCGCCGGCACCGCGACCACGCGCACCAACTGTGTCGCCGCCACGGCGCCGGGCGGCAAGGTGATGCTGATCGGCCTGCACACCGACCAGACCTCGCTGCCGGTGAACACCCTGATCCGAGGCGAGGTCGCCCTGCATGGGGTGTTCGCCTACAACCCGGCTGCGTTCCGGACCGCTCTCGCCTGGCTCGCGGAGGGACGGCTCGGGCTTCGTGATGGCGTGGTGGAGGCCGACCTCGAGGACGGGCTGGGTTGGTACCAGCGTCTCGTCGATGGCCACCCGGCGACGAAGGTGCTCCTCCGGCCCCCCGGAGCCGTCGCCGACCACCTGGTGGAGGTCGAACGATGAGCCCGCGGGTGAGCACGTCCTGGAGCTTCAACGGCGTCCAGGCCCTGGTTCTCGAGAACGACCGGCTTCGAGTCGTCGTCCTGCCCGACCTCGGTGGCAAGGTGTGGCAGGTCACCGACCGGCGTGCGCGTCGTGACCTGTTGTGGCAGAACCCCCGGACCGCGGCCCGTTCCGTGCCGTTCGGCTCGAACTACGACGATGTCTTCTTCGGCGGCTGGGACGAGCTGTTCCCCAACGATGTCCCGGAGGAGCTGGTCGGTGAGGCGTTCCCCGATCACGGCGAGCTGTGGGCCTCCGCCTGGGCGTGGCAAGTCGAGGACCGTGGCGACGCGGTCGGCGTGACCCTCACGCTGGACACGCCGATCAGTGCCTGTCGAATCGAGAAGACGCTGACCCTTGCGGACGGTGCCTCCGATCTCGCGGTGGCCTGGCGCATCGAGAACCAGCTCGGTCGTGACCTCCCGTACCTGTGGAAGCAGCACGTGGCGGTCCCGGTCGACGAGCCGGCAGTGCTCGGCCTGGGCGCGCGGTCGATGTACGTCGAGGGCTTCGGCAACCCGCGCGCTGGACGCGGTGGCAGCAGCTATCAGTGGCCGGTGCTCGTGGACGACGCCGGTGAGCGGCACGACATGCGGCCCACGCTGCCCGGCTCGTCGCAGGTCAGCGAGTTCCAGTACGCCACCGAGCTCGACGCCGGCTGGTGCGCGGTGACCTACGCCGACGGGTCCGGGGTCGGCCTCGCCTTCGACCCCGAGGTGTTCAAGTCCTGCTGGACCTTCGCCTCCTACGGTGGCTGGAGGGCCCACGAGGTGTTGATCCTCGAGCCCTGCACCGGCTACCCCATCGGCGTCGCAGACGGCGTCGCGGCGGGGACCCATCAGATCCTGCCCGCCGGCGCCGTCATCGAGACGGAGCTGCGACTCGTGGCGTACGACGGTCTCGGTGACGTCTCGGGCATCGGCTCCGACGGCAGCGTGCACGGCAACGCCCTCGCCCCGGAGGGCCGGCGATGAGGATCGACTCGGTCGACCTGTACTACCTGCGGATGCCCGAGGTGCTCGACATCGGCGACGGCAGCCAGGACATGCTGCTCGTGCGTGTCGAGAGCGACGGGCACGTCGGCTGGGGCGAGTGCGAGGCGTCGCCCCTGACCTCCATCGCCAGCTTCGTCACCCCGCTCTCGCACAGCGCCTGCCATCCGGTGGTGGACTCCGTCGTGGGCCAGCGTCTCGACGAGGTCGGGGACATCGCGAGGATCGCGGCCGAGGTCCGGGCCCGCAGCCTGGACCTGCTCCAGGCCGAGCACACCCTGTCCGGGATCGAGATCGCCATGTGGGACCTCCTCGGGCGGCGTCAGGAGCGACCTGTCTGGCAGCTGCTGGGCTACGAGCAGTCGTGCCCCAAGACGCCGTACGCATCCTCCTTGTTCGGGGACGACCCGCAGCAGACCTTGGAGAAGGCCGTCAACGTGCGTCGGCTCGGCTACCGCGCCGCGAAGTTCGGGTGGGGGCCGTACGGGACGGGCAGCGTGGGCGCCGACGCCGACCACGTGCATGCGGCCCGCGAGGGGCTCGGGACCGAGGGCATCCTGCTCGTCGACGCCGGAACGGTCTTCGGAGAGGACGTCGAGGCGGCCGCCTTGCGGATACCGGCGCTCGAGGACGCCGACGTGACCTGGTTGGAGGAGCCGTTCACGTCGGGCGCGTTGGGGTCCTACCGGTCCCTGGCGTCCAGGTCGCAGCGAGTCCGGCTCGCGGGCGGTGAGGGCGCCCACAACCCGCTGATGGCCGAGCACCTGATCGACTACGGCGGCGTCGGCTTCGTCCAGATCGACACCGGTCGAGTCGGCGGCATCGGTGACGCGCTGCGGGTCGCGCGCCACGCCCGAGCCGCGGGCGTCACCTTCGTCAACCACACCTTCACCTCCCACCTGGCGCTCAGCGCGTCGCTCCAGCCGTTCGCGGGCGTCGCCGCAGACCGTCTCTGCGAGTACCCGGTCGAGGCAAAGACGCTGGCGCGGGTCGCGACCGCGACGTCCCTGTCTCTGGACGACAACGGACTCGTCGCCGCTCCTGCGGCGCCCGGCCTGGGTCTGGACGTAGATCTCGATGCGATCCGGCCCTACCTCGTCGACGTCGAGATCTCGGTGAACGGAACAACGCTCTACACAACCCCGGACCTGCGCTCGTAGGACGACACCGCTCGGCCCCGGCCGGCACACCGATGGAGGAGAACAATGAACGCACGACGTAGCGTGGCAGCGGCTCTCAGCGCTGCGGCGCTCCTCACGACCGCCGCCTGCGGAGGGGGGTCGAGCGACGGGCAGAGCCCGGAAGGGGCCGGCTCTCCGCAGGCGTTCCCCACCGAGGACGTCACGCTCACGATGTGGTGGTGGGGGGAGCAGGAGGCTCCCGGAGCCAAGCAGTGGCTTGCCGACACGGTGAAGGCGTACGAGGCCAAGCACAGCAACATCACCATCAAGACGGTGCTGCAGACTACTGACGGCCTGATCCCGAGCTTCGAGGCGGCGGCCGCGGCGAAGCAGGGCCCGGACATCGAGTACTTCTGGGGCGGCATCTACTCCCAGCAGCCGTACTGGTCCGAGTCGATCACTCCGGTGTCGGACTACATTCCGGCCGACGAGCTGGCGCACTACACCAACGCGGCTCTCGAGGACACCTACGACGGCCGGACGCTGACGGCGCCGTGGTACGTCAACCCGCAGTTCCCGGTGCTGGCACGCACCGACGTGCTCGACGAGCACGGCCTCGAGGTCCCCACGACGTGGGACGAGCTGTTGAACGTCTGTGACGTGTTGAGCGCAGACGGGGTCACGACGCTCGCCGGCGGCGTGAAGGACGGCTGGTTCGGTGGTTGGCTCTACTCGATGCTCGGCGCCCAGTCTGTGGCGTCCAAGGACGACGTCACCGCTGCGGTCCGCGGTGACCAGTCCTTCACCGACCCCAACCACGCCGAGTGGTGGACCCGGCTGGAGGAGACCCGCGAGCACGGCTGCTGGAACGACGACATCAACTCGCTCGAGCTCTACCAGGCCCAGCAGCGCTGGGTGGACGGCGACGCGGCCATGACCATCACTGCAGGCACCGATGCCCCGAACTTCGTGGAGAAGGTCGGCGCCGACAAGGTCACGGTGACGACCATGCCGACCTGGGGTGACGGGGCGTACGCCGGCAAGATGGGGACGACCTCGCAGACGGTCGGGATCACCTCGTGGTCGAAGTACCCGCAGGTTGCTGCGGACTTCATCATGTTCATGCACACCCCCGATCGGCTGCAGGCGTGGTACGACCAGACCGGCTCGCTCCCGGCCGACGACCGATTCGACATGTCCAAGGTCGGCGACCCGGTGAAGAAGCAGCTCTTCGCCTACGCCGCCGACGGCGCCCCCTACCTGGAGAACTTCATCCCCTCCGCCCTGGACAGCAAGGCAGTGTTCGCCGGCGTGCAGCTGGTCCTCCAGGGATCCAAGTCCGGTGAGGAGGCGGCCGCGGACATGCAGGCCGAGGCCGAGAGGCTGCGTCGCACCGACCGGTCCCTGGTGGACAACTTCGAGGGCTGGACGGACTAGCGCCCGATGACAACCGACGTCGCCACCGTCGGACCGGCCTCCCGGCCGGTCCGACGGGGCCTGGCTCACCGTCTCGGCCCGCTGCCGTGGGTCGCGCCTGCCGCCCTCGCGATCCTGTTCGTGTTCGCGTACTCGATGTTCGAGCTGGTCAGGCAGTCGTTCCAGTACGACGACGCCTGGGTCGGGTTCGAGAACTTCAGCCTGGTGCTCACCGACCCGTTGTTCCGCACGGCGATCTGGCACAACACCCTGCTGCTCGTCGCGGTCCCGGTCCTCGTCGTGCTGGCCCTGTCCGTCGCGGTCGTGCTCTACGAGACCCGGCGCGGCGTCGTCGCCTACCGGGCGATCCTGTTCCTGCCCTACATCCTCCCGATCCCGGTCATCGGCGTGGTCTTCGGCCAGCTGCTGCAGCTCAACGGTGCGCTCAACGGCGCACTCGACGGCCTCGGGCTGGGCTCCGTGACCCAGGACTGGCTCGGCAATCCCCAGCTGGCCCTGTGGACGATGGGCGGGGTCATCGTCTGGAAGGAGGTCGGGTTCGGCATCGTGCTGTTCCTGGCCCGGATGATGTCGCTGCCTGAAGACGTCTACGAGTCCGCCAGGCTGGACGGCGCCGGCTTCTTCCGCATGCACTGGCACGTCACGATCCCCCAGATGCGGCCGCTGGTGGTCTTCTACGTGATCAGCGAGGCCATCGTGATGGTGTCGTGGGTCTTCAACTACGTCTTCGTCATGACCAACGGCCAGGGCGGACCCGGCACGTCCACCGTCGTGACCGAGCTGTACATCTACCGGACCGCCTTCCAGGACCAGGCGCCGGAGCTCGCCAGCGCAGCCGCCGTGCTGCTGTTCCTCTCCACGCTCGTCCTGATCGTGGGGTTCTTCCGTGTCCAGCGCGCCGAGGGAGGCACGTTCGGTGACTAGGAGCTCGCCATGCTGATCCAGCGTCTCGGGGCCGCCTCCCGACACGTCGTCCTCGTCGTGATGTGCGTCATCGCCCTGGGCCCGGGGTACCTGATGGTCACCGGCTCGTTGAAGTCGCAGGCGGAGTTCCTCGGCCATCCTTGGGCGCTTCCGACGAGCCCGGACCTGGAGGCGTACCGCACGACCTTCAACGACCAGTTCACCCGGTGGCTCTTCAACTCGGTGCTCGTCACCTCCGTCGCGGTGCTGCTCACCATGGTCATCGCTGCGCTGGCGGCGTGGGGCTTGGTGAATTGGCCGTTCCGCGGACGCGACACCGTCCTCGGGATCACCGTCTCCCTCATGGTGGTGCCGCCGGTCGTGCTGCTCATGCCGCTGTTCCAGGTCGGCGCCGAGCTCGGCTGGATCTCGACCTACCGCATCGTCATCCTCGTGTACGTCGGCTTGATGCTGCCGTTCTCCATCTACCTGTTGGCGAACTTCTTCAGGACCATCCCCGCCAGCCTGCTGGAGGCCGCCGCCCTCGACGGTGCCTCGCCGTTCCAGGTCTTCCGCCGCATCGTGCTGCCGCTGTCCGGGGCGCCGGTGGCCACGCTCGTGGTGGTGAACCTGCTGTGGGCGTGGAACGAGCTGCTGCTCGCGCTCGTGTTCCTGCAGACCGACGAGAAGAAGACCCTGATGGTAGGCATCACCGGCTTCCAGAGCCGCTACAGCCTCGACATCCCGACGGTCATGGCGGGCATGGTCGTCGCGACGCTGCCGCTGGCGGCGGCGTACATGTTCGGGCAGCGCTACTTCATCCGCGGGCTCACGGCAGGAGGACTCAAGGGTGAGTGACCACCACGAGCCGGGCGCGAGCTCCCGCCCGACGGCGTACGACTTCTCCGGCCGGCGCGCGGTCGTGACCGGTGGAGCGCATGGCATCGGTGCCGCGATCACGCTGGTGCTGCGCGCGGCCGGCGCGCAGGTACTGGTCGTGGATCTCGACGCCGGCCCTCACGACGTCCAGGTCGACCTCGCCGACCGCTCGGCCCTGGGGGCGGCCATCCCCGATGTGCTCGAGAGGCTGGGTGGCGTCGATGTGCTCGTGAACTGCGCCGGCGTGTTCTTGGGTAGCCCGGTGGTCGGCCTGGACCTCGCGGCCTACGACCGAACGCTCGCGGTGAACCTTCATGCGCCGGTGATGCTGATGCGCTCGCTGTGTGAGCCGATGTCGGCGCAGGGCTACGGGCGGGTCGTGAACGTCACGAGCATCCACGCGAGGCTGAGCGAGCCGACGTCGTTGGCCTACGACGTCTCCAAGGGCGGCCTCGAGTCGGCGACCCGGACCGCCGCCCTGGAGCTCGCGGACCATGGCGTCCTGGTCAACGCGGTGGCCCCGGGGTTCGTGGCGACCCGGATGTCCGTGGTCGACGGTGAGGACGAGCTGCTGGGCGCGACCTTCACCGACGTGTACGTCGACCGGGGACGACTCCCCCTGCGTCGCGCGGCTCGAACCGAGGAGATCGCGCATGCGGTCGCGTTCCTGGCGAGCGAGCAGAACAGCTACATCACCGGGCAGACGGTCACCGTCGACGGCGGCCTGTCCGCCCGATTCTGAGCCTGCGCGCCACACCGGCCGAGGGTGGTTGATCCCCGCCTCCGGCGACACGACACCTCACAGGAGAGAGTGAACAAACCCATGCAACTCATGCGCCTCGGTCCCGCGGGATCGGAACGTCCGGTCGTACGGCTCGACGACGAGTCGTACGTCGACGTCTCGGACATCATCGACGACTACGACGAGAGGTTCTTCGCCGGCGGTGGTCTCGCGACGCTCGCCGACCTCGTCGCCGAGCGGGCCGCGAACGCCGACCGACGACGTCGGTTCACCAGGGAGCGGGTCGGGGCGCCGATCGCCCGGCCCCACCAGATCCTCTGTATCGGGCTCAACTACAGCGACCACGCCGCCGAGACCGGCCAGGCGGTCCCGCAGGAGCCGATCCTCTTCACCAAGTCGCCCAACACGTTGGTCGGGCCGTACGACGACGTGCGGATCCCGCGCGGGGCCACGAAGACGGACTGGGAGGTCGAGCTCGGCATCGTCGTGGGTCGTCGGTGCAGCTACCTGGAGACCGACGAGGAGGCGCGAGACTCGATCGCCGGGTTCGTTCTGGTCAACGACGTGAGCGAGCGTGCCTTCCAGCTGGAGCGGTCGGGGCAGTGGTCGAAGGGGAAGTCGGCAGAGACCTTCAACCCGGCCGGTCCGTGGCTGGCGACCACCGACGAGGTCGGCGACGTGCTCTCGCTCGGGATGTGGTTGGACGTGAACGGCACCCGCCGCCAGGACGGGTCGACGGCGACGATGATCTTCGACCCCTACTTCATCGTGCGCTACCTCAGCCAGTTCATGGCGCTCGAGCCGGGAGACCTGATCAACACCGGGACGCCCCCCGGCGTCGGGATGGGGCACGACCCGCAGATCTGGCTCCAGCCCGGAGACGTGATGGAGCTCGGCATGGACCGGCTCGGGAGCCAGCGCCAGACCGTCGTGGGTCCGCGCTAGTGCCGGTGGTGTCGCCGAGGGGGCTCCGGCCGGCGGTGCTCGACGCGCTCGAGGCGGCCGCACCCGGGCGGGTCACCGACCGGGCGTCGGCCCGGCTGGCACGCGCGCACGACGCCTCGCACTACCTGCTGGTTCCGGAGCTGGTGGTGACCGCCGCCGACAGTGACCAGGTCGCGGCGATCCTGCGGGCGTGTGGTGCCCTCGCCGCACCGCTGACCTTCCGCGCCGGAGGTACCAGCCTCAGCGGTCAGGCCGGCTCGGACCACGTCCTCGTCGACACCCGCAAGCACTTCCGGGCGATCACGGTCCTCGACGACGGAGCGCGAGTCTCGGTGCAGCCGGGCGCGACCGTACGGGCCGTGAACGCCCGGTTGGCTCCCTACGGCACGAGGCTCGGTCCGGACCCAGCCAGTGAGGCGGCCTGCACCGTAGGTGGCGTCGTCGCCAACAACTCGAGCGGCATGGCGTGTGGGGTGACGCTCAACACCTACCGGACCATGCAGTCGGCGGTCGTGGTGCTCGCCAGCGGGACCACGATCGACACCGGGGCAGCCAGCGCCGAGCAGCGGCTGGCTCGCGTCGAGCCCGAGCTGTACCGCGGGCTGCTGGCGCTGCGGGACCGGTTGCGGTCCAGCCCGGCGTCGGTGCGCGAGATCGAGCGCCAGTTCGCGATGAAGAACACGATGGGCTACGGGTTGAACTCGTTCCTGGACTTCGACCGGGCGGTTGACATCTTGGCCCATCTCGTCGTCGGCAGCGAAGGAACCCTGGCGTTCGTCGCCGAGGCGACGTTCCGCACGGTGCCGGTCCGTCCGCACGCCGCTACGGGGCTCGTCGTCTTCGACGACCTGGACCGCGCCACGAACGCGTTGCCGGAGCTCGTTGCCGCGGGGTTCACGACGATCGAGCTCATGGACGCCACGTCGCTCCGGGTCTCTCAGAAGGATCCGCGAGCACCAGCGGTCCTGACCGGGCTCGACGTCCGTGAACACGCGGCTCTGCTGGTCGAGCACCAGGAGCGGGAGGCCGACGTCCTCGCCCGTCGTGTGTCCGAGAGCGCCAAGACCCTCGACGGCCTCGCCCTGTCCGTACCACCGCAGCTGACGGGGGACTCGTCTCGTCGCGCGGCACTCTGGCAGTTGCGCAAGGGCCTCTACGCGGCTGTTGCCGGTCACCGGCCCTCGGGGACGACCGCTCTCCTGGAGGACATCGCGGTTCCGGTGGAGAGCCTCGGCCAGGTCTGCCAGAGCCTCGTCGAGATGTTCGCGACCTATGCCTATCGAGACAGCGTCATCTTCGGTCATGCCAAGGACGGCAACGTCCACTTCATGCTCAACGAGCGATTCGACCGGCCCGGGCTGCTCGACCGGTACCTCGCGTTCACCGACGACATGGTGGATCTGGTGCTCGGGGCCGGCGGCACGCTCAAGGCGGAGCACGGCACCGGCCGGATCATGGCCCCGTTCGTCCGTCGGCAGTACGGCGACGAGCTCTACGACGTCATGGTCCAGGTGAAGAACCTGTTCGATCCCCGGGGCATCTTGAACCCGGGCGTCCTGATCAGTGATGACCCGCGGGCGCATGTCGCCAATCTCAAGACGACGCCGACGGTCGAGGACGAGGTCGACCGGTGCGTCGAGTGCGGGTTCTGCGAGCCGGTGTGCCCCAGCAAGGACCTCACGTTGACTCCACGGACGCGCATCGCCTTGCGCAGGGATATCGCCGGCGCCCGCGGCCGCGGCGACCAAGCGTTGGCCGACGAGCTCGAGGCCGATTACGAGTACGCAGCGCTCGACACCTGTGCCGTCGACGGGATGTGTCAGACCGCCTGCCCGGTGCTGATCGACACCGGCACCCTGGTGACGAGGCTTCGTGCCGAGCGACAGACCGCGGCCAGCGAGAAGGCCTGGAGCCATGCCGCCCGGCACTGGAAGGGCGTCACCCGGGGTGCGTCCCTGGCCCTGAGCGCGGCCGCGCGGCTGCCCTCCGTGGTTCCGGAGCGGGGTACGGCGGCGGCACGACGGGTGCTGGGGGAGGAGAGCGTCCCGGCCTGGACCGCTGATCTGCCGAGCGGAGGGAAGCGTCGAGGTCGACTGGTCGCGCGGGCGCCGGAGCCGGCGGCGGTCCACTTCGCGGCCTGCGTCGGAGCCATGTTCGGGACGGCCGGCCCGGGCGGTGATGCGGCCAGCGCGTTCGACGAGCTCTGTCGACGGGCCGGTGTCGCCGTCGCGGTCCCGCCGGCCATCGACTCGCTGTGCTGCGCGACCCCCTGGAAGTCCAAGGGCCTGACCGTCGGCCGCGACGCCATGCGTGCGAAGGTCCTCCCCGCGCTCTGGGAGGCGACCGACCACGGGCGCCTGCCCGTGGTCTGCGAGGCATCGTCGTGCACGGAAGGCCTGGCCGCGCTACTCGGGCCACAGCGCGACTTCCCGGGGGTTCGAGTGATCGACGCGTTGGAGTTCACGGTCGCCGAACTGCTCCCCCGGCTTCCGGCACCCCGCACGGTGCGATCGGCCGCGGTCCACCCCACCTGCTCGACGACTCGGATGGGGACCACCGCCGCACTCACGTCGATCGCGTCCGTGCTCGCGACCGATGTGGTGGTGCCGGACGACTGGGGGTGCTGCGGCTTCGCCGGTGATCGGGGCATGCTGCATCCGGAGCTGACGGCGAGCGCGACCGCCGCCGAGGCGGAGGAGGTGCGCCGAGCAGAGCACGACCTCTACCTGTCCTCGAACCGGACCTGTGAACTCGGGCTGAGCCGAGCGACCGGCATGAGGTACGAGCACGCGCTCCAAGCGCTCGAACGTGCCACCCGAGTCGGGTGATGGCTCGACCCGTGGACTACCGGGAAGACTCGTTTCCGGGCTCCGGTGGGTGGTGTCGCGGCGGGGCGTTCGGTCCCGCGGTGCCCTCCTGGGGATGGCCGCTCTCGCTGGGCGGGTAGCCGGCGGTCGCGTCGCCGGGGGAGATCGGCTCGGGAGCGTCGTCGAGGTCCTCGACCTCGGAGACCTGGCCGTCCTCCGGCTCCTCGTCGGTGCTGCGGTGCTCGGCGCTCATGCCGTCCTCCTCATGCCGTGGATCCGTCGGATCGGCCCGTGTCGACGCGGTGTCCCGACCTGATGTCGCTGGCGACCTCGGCGAGCGATCCCTGGTCGGTGCGCAGCCCTCGGCTGCGCAGCTCGAGCGCCAGGCGCTCCGCGACGTCGAGGCCCGCCTCGTGGGTGTACGCCGTCGCGGTCGCGTCGATCGCCTCCTGGGCGACGTCCTCGATCGGCGCGCCGAGCTCGTCGGCCCGCTCCGGGTCCCGTTCGAACCTCGTCATCTGCTGCTCCGGGCCGAGCATCAGCCGTTGCTCGGTGCCGCGGAGATCGCGGCGACCAGGTCGCCGACCCGGTCCTCGGGCAGGTTGGTCGCGATGTCGGCCTGGCTGAGCATCCCGACCAGGTCGTAGCCGTCGATGACGGGCAGGCGGCGGACGCCGTGCCGGGTCATCGTGGCCAGCGCCTCCTCGATGGAGTCGTCGGCGCCGATCGTGACGACCTCGTCGCCGGCGTAGTCGGCGACCTTCGCCGTCGTCGTGTCCATGCCCTCCGCGACACAGTTCATCACGATGTCGCGGTCGGTGATCATCCCCTTCAGCCGGTTGTCGTCGCCACAGATCGGCAGCGCGCCGACATCGAGGTCGCGCATCTTCCGGGCCGCCTCGCTGACGGTGTCGCTCACCTGGGCGCACTCGGCGCCGCCGGTCATGATCTCGCGTGCGGTGGTCATCTCGACCCTCCTTCGCCTCGTCCTCGTTCGTGCGGGTCGCCTCCTCGGTATCCGAAGCGGCCCGCTCCACACGCGGCAGCGCCGACGAGTAGGGCCGCGGAGGTTAACAACCGCTAACCGGACCGGTTAGGGTGGCCGCCATGAGCGAGTCGTCGACGTACGAGCTGTCCCGTGAGCACGAGGAGTTCCGCCGCAGCGTGCGCGAGTTCGCGGAGGCCGAGATCGGCCCGCACGCCGCGCAGTGGGACCGCGAGCACCACTTCCCGACCGACGTCGTGCAGAAGATGGGCGCGCTCGGGCTGATGGGGCTGACGGCACCGGAGGAGTTCGGCGGTGCCGGCATGGCCGGCGAGGACGGCGGCTTCACCTCGCTGTGCATCGCGATCGAGGAGGTCGGCCGCGTCGACCAGTCGATGGGCATCACCCTCGAGGCGGCCGTCGGCCTCGGCATCAACCCGATCCTCACCTTCGGCACCGACGAGCAGCGTGCCCAGTGGTTGCCCGACCTGGTCGCCGGGCGGAGGCTTGCCGGCTTCGGGCTGACCGAGCCCGGCGCGGGCTCCGACGCGGGCGCCACCAAGACCAAGGCCGAGCTGCGTGACGGCGAGTGGGTCGTGAACGGCAGCAAGCAGTTCATCACCAACTCCGGGTCGGAGATCACCTCCCTCGTCACGGTGACCGCCCGCACGGGTGAGACCGAGGACGGCAAGGCCGAGATCTCCACGATCATCGTGCCGAGCGACACCGAGGGATTCACGGCCGAGAAGGCCTACGACAAGCTCGGTTGGCACGCCTCGGACACCCACCCGCTGAGCTTCAACGACGCGCGCGTGC
>NZ_DASWVI010000072.1:0-27504 GCF_036401255.1 Nocardioides sp.
CCGGCCGAGCTCGGTGATCCGCCCGGCACTCTGCGCTACGAGGTCGTCGACCCCACCGAGCGGGTGCCGGACACGGTGGGGGAGGTGCGGTTCTACGTGCCGCCGTACCAGGTGGGCAGCCGCGTCGGCGAGGTGCTGCCGCGGATGACCGGACTGGAGGTCGTCCAGACCCTGACCGCCGGCGTCGACAACCTGCGCGGCCTCGTGCCGCCGGGCGTGACGCTCTGCAACGGCCGCGGCATCCACGACACCTCCACCGCCGAGCTGGCGCTCACGTTGATCCTGAGCAGCCTGCGCGGCATCCCGGACTTCGTGCGCGCGGAGGATCGCCACGAGTGGGCGCCCGGTTGGCGGCCCGCGCTCGCCGACAAGCAGGTCCTGATCGTGGGGTACGGCGCCATCGGGCGGGCGATCGAGGCCCGCCTGCTGCCGTTCGAGGTCGACGTCACGAAGGTCGCCCGGACAGCCCGCGACGGCGTGCACGGCATCGACGAGCTCCCGGCCCTGCTGCCCCACGCGGACGTCGTCGTGCTGGTCGTGCCGCTGACCGAAGCCACGCGAGGCCTGGTCGACGTGGGCTTCCTGGCCGCGATGAAGGACGGTGCGCTGCTGGTCAACGTCGCCCGCGGCGCGGTCGTGGACACCTCGGCCCTCGTCGCTGCGCTCGACAGCGGCCGGGTCCGGGCCGCCCTCGACGTGACCGACCCCGAGCCGCTGCCCGAGGACCACCCGCTCTGGGGCGCCCCCGGCCTGCTGATCGCCCCGCACGTCGGCGGCGCGAGCAGCGCGATGTGGCCACGGGCGCACCGGCTGGTGCGCGACCAGCCGCACCGTTACGCCGGGGGCGAGCCCCTCGTGAACGTGATGGCCGGCGACTACTGAGCGGTCCCCGGCTCGCCGAGCTCGGCCAGTGCGTCGTCCCCGCCCTCGCCGTACGCGCGCCAGTCGGCGGCGGCGCGCAGCTGCTCCGGTGCGACCGCGAGCCAGCGACCGTGGGCGGCGTCCAAGGCCTCGGACTCCTCGAGGCCGCGGCGCAGCTCGCGCAGCACCGTCGCGGCGGCGTACGCCCGGCCCTCCTGGTACTTCCCGCCCGGGAAGGCGGAGCCTGATCGGGCGATGCTGCACAGCGAGGCGCCGCCGGCGAGCGCCGTGAGCTGGGCCTCGGCGTCGGCGCGGAGGGCCGCGGCCCGCTCGGCCAGTCCGGTGTGGGCGGTCACCGTCCCAGTATCGCCGGGCTGTGGAGCAGTGCGGGCAGGGGTGCGCGCTCCCCGTAGACTCCGCAGCGTGGCAGGGCGGATCCGCGAGGAGGACATCGCGACGGTGCGCGAGAAGGCGCGCATCGACGACGTCGTCTCGCAGTACGTCACGCTGCGCAACGCCGGCGGCGGCTCCCAGAAGGGGCTCTGCCCGTTCCACGACGAGAAGTCGCCGTCGTTCAACGTCAACCCGAGTCGCGGATTCTTCCATTGCTTCGGCTGCGGCGAAGGCGGCGACGTCATCACCTTCTTGATGAAGATCGACGGGCTGACCTTCGGTGAGGCCGTCGAGCGGCTCGCGGAGAAGGTCGGCGTCCAGCTGCGCCGGGAAGAGGGCGACGTCCGCGAGGAGCGCCCCAAGGGCCCGCCCCGGCGCAGGCTCATCGAGGCGCATCAGATCGCCCAGGCCTACTACGCCGACCAGCTCTCCAGCCCGGACGCGCTGGTCGCCCGCCAGTTCCTCGGCGAGCGCGGCTTCGACCAGGCCGCTGCGGAGCACTTCGGCATCGGCTTCGCCCCGCGCGACGGCGACGCCCTCAAGACGGTCCTGCGGCAGAAGGGCTTCAGCGCCGAGGAGATGACCGTCGGGGGCCTGATCGGGCCGTCGGGCTACGACCGGTTCCGCGGCCGCCTGCTGTGGCCGATCCGCGACGCGAGCGGCGACACGATCGGCTTCGGCGCCCGGCGGATCTTCGACGACGACCGCATCGACGCGAAGTACCTCAACACCTCCGAGACCCCGATCTACAAGAAGAGCCAGGTGCTCTACGGCATCGACCTGGCCCGCCGCGACATCGGCCGCTCCTCGCAGGCCGTCATCGTCGAGGGCTACACCGACGTGATGGCCTGCCACCTCTCGGGCGTGACCACGGCGGTCGCCACCTGCGGCACGGCGTTCGGCGAGGACCACTCCCGGGTGCTGCGCCGGTTCCTCAACGACCACGAGGAGTTCCGCGGCGAGGTGATCTTCACCTTCGACGGCGACGCCGCGGGCCAGAAGGCCGCGCTGCGCGCGTTCGGCGGCGACCAGAACTTCGTCTCGCAGACCTACGTGGCGGTCGAGCCCGACGGGCTGGACCCGTGCGACCTGCGGATCAAGCAGGGCGACGCCGCGGTCCGTGAGCTCGTCGCTCGGCGGGTGCCGCTGTACCGCTTCGTGCTCACCAACGTCGTCGGCAAGTACGACCTCGACCGGGCCGACGGCCGGGTCGACGCGCTGCGGGAGGGCGCCCGTCTGGTCTCGAGCATCCGCGACAGGTCGAAGGTCGACGCGTTCGCCCGCGAGCTGGCCGGGATGGTCGGCCTCGACGTCGAGGAGGCCCGTGCCGAGGTACGGAGGTCGGCTTCCCGGCAGGCCCGCGACGTCCGTGGTGGCGGTGGCCAGCAGGCGCCGACCGAGCCGGCGCCGCGGACCGCCGTACCCGACCTGCGCGACCCGCGGTTCGCGACCGAGCGCGAGACGCTGCAGCTGGTCATCCAGCACCCGATGACGATCGGTCGCAGCACCGCCGACATCGGCGTCAACGACTTCACGCACCCGACCTACCGCGGGGTGTGGGAGCTCGTCGCCGCCGCGGGCGGACCCGGCGCCGGCGCCGGCGACCCCACGTGGGCCAACCGGCTGCGAGACGCCGCCACCGACCCGGCGGTCTCCTCGGTGATCAGCGCGCTCGCGGTCGAGCCGCTCAAGAAGGAGCCCGATGCGGCGTACGTCGCTCAGCACGTCTTCCGGCTGCTCGAGCTGACCGCGGCCCGGCGGATCGCCGCGATCAAGTCCAAGCTGCAGCGCACCAACCCCGTCGAGCAGCCCGAGGAGTTCAACAAGATGTTCGGCGAGCTGGCCGCGCTCGAGGCGCACCGCCGCGCGCTGCGCGACCGGCTCACCGGGGGCGCGACGTGAGAGGGCTGCGCCGCGAGCGCCCACCGATCCGGGTCGAGCGAGGGGAGCGGCTGCTCGCGGATGCGGCGGCGGCCGAGGGCCACCTCGGCGGCACCCGCGACGCGCTGTACTTCGTCCACGCGCGCGGCGGCTCGACGTTCGAGCTCACCGAGACGCTCCGCATCGCGTGGGAGGACGTCGAGGCCGCCGACTGGGACCAGGAGACCTCCGTGCTGCGGGTCACCGAGGTCGGCAGCTGGGGCGAGGAGCGCCCCGAGCACCGGTTCACCCTCGACGAGCCAGGCCGCCTGCTCGAGCTGGTCCGCGAGCGCGTCACCGCCAGCATCGTGCTGCAGCGACACGTGCCGGTCGACGGGCGCCGCGGCCTGCGGGTGATCGCCCGGCGTGCGCCGCGCGGCGACCGCCCGGTGCAGTGGATCTACGAGTACGACGAGGGTGTCGACCCGGACGATCCCGAGGTCCAGCGGCTCGCCCGGGAGGCGCTCGCGGCCGCGGTCCGCGACGTCGGACTGGGCTGACTCCTCTCCCGTCGAGACACCAGAACTGACTGCGTTTCGACCCCAGAAGCAGCCACTTCTGGTGTCTCGACGCCGGTCGCCGAGCCCGGGTCCGCCCGAACGCGCGCGACCGACCACCTCAATTTTCCTTGCTGCTGCCCGATTGCTAACCTGTGCGGGCTGCACCGATCCCCTGTAGCTCAACTGGCAGAGCATTCGGCTGTTAACCGGAGGGTTGTTGGTTCGAGTCCAACCGGGGGAGCAGAGAGAGGCCCTGGCCGGCGACGGAGATATCCGCGCAGGTCAGGGCCTCTGGCGTGTCAGGGGTTCGCCGTCATGAGGACGGGGCGACCGAGGTGGTAGCCCTGCCCGAGTGGGACGCCGATCTCGCGCAGCGCGTCGACGTCCTCGGCCGTCTCGATCCCTTCGGCGATGAGCCGGACCCCGGCGCTGGCGGCGAAGCTCGCCAGGCCGTGCGTCATGGCCCGGCGGAGGGGGTCGTCGCGCAGGCCGGTGACGATCGCCCGGTCGAACTTGATCACGTCCGGTGCCAGCTCCAGGATCTGCTCCAGGCCGGCATAGCCGGCACCGACGTCGTCGATGGCCACCAGTACGCCGGCCTCGCGCAGTCGGTCCAGGGAGCGGCCGAGCGCCTCGTAGCCCACGATCCTGGTGTGCTCGGTGATCTCGACCATCACCCCCGGCGCCGAGGCCAGCAGGTCGACCAGCGGCCGGTGCGACAAGGACGCGGCGGCGACGTTCACCGAGAGCGTCGCCTCCTGGGGGAGCATCGGCAGCAGCGCCAGGGCGTTCGTCACGGCGGCGGTCTCCAGGAACGGGCCCATGCCGACGCCGGTCGCCTCGTGGAACCAGCGTGCGGTGTCCCACCCCGGTGCCGCGCCGTCGGCGGCCGTGAACCGGGCCAGGGCCTCGTGGCCCACGACGTCCTCGGTCGCGAGCTCGACGATGGGCTGCAGCGCGATCCGCGGGCAGTCGGCCAGGACGGCGTTCAGCACCCTCGTGCGGACCCGGCCGACGTGCTCCTCGTGACGAAGGATCGTCTCCATGTGGGGACCGACGAGGTCGGCGAAGAGGCGCAGCACCTGCAGGTCGCGCTCGCGCAGGGTCTCGTCGGGGCGGTGGCTGAAGCAGCACAGGGTGCCCATCGGCTCCCCGGTGGAGCGGATCAGGGGCACCGAGAGGTGGGCGCCGATCGGCGCCTCGGTGGTCACCGCGAGATCGGCGACGCCGGGCTCGCGGCGGGCGTCGAGGATCAGCTGCGGGATCCGTCCGGCGATGACCCGGCCGCAGTAGGTGTCCTCGGTCGGGTCGCCGTCGCCGGGCAGGTCCGCGGGTGAGGTGACCGGCTCGCCCGCGACGGCGTCGACGTAGGCGAAGAAGCGGCAGCCGTCACGGATCGTCGACACGAAGGCGACGTCCATGCCGAGGTGGCGGCGCAGCGTCGCCAGCCCCGCCTGGATGACGCCGCCCGAGCAGGACGGGTCCGGCGGCAGCGCGAGCGCAGCCAGTCCGACGGCCGAGATCTGTTCCCCCAACGGAACCCCCTTGGACCGACCTCACGGTAGACGAGGATCGGCGCCGGCGGAACCCGGAGGGCGGGCATCGGCCGGGGCGGACTACTCGCCCCAGCCCATCGGGAACACCTCGAACGCCGCCGCCAGCGGGGTGCCGAGCCGCTGGCCGGTCTGCCGGCCGAAGCCCTCGAGGAACTCCCGGGAGTCGAAGTGCTCCCACCCGAGGCCGTCGATGTAGGCGCGGTGCGCCTCGAGCGACGCGACGCCGGCCTCGAACGTGTCGGTGGTGTCGACGGCGTGCGTGGCCTGCGGGGAGCCGAACGCCCACACGGCACGCACCCCGCCCCAGGGCTCCAGCCCGTCGGTCAGCTGCTCGGCGAACACCCACCGGTTCCCGGCGTCGCGCACCGCGTCGACCACGGCACGGCCGGTTGCGATGTGGTCGGCCTGGTTGAGGTTCGCCCCGCCCCAGGTGTCGCGGAAGTTGCCGGTGATCACGACGTCGGGGCGGAAGCGGCGTACGACGTGCGCGATCTCGCGGCGCAGCGGTACGCCGTACTCCAGCACCCCGTCGGGCTGGTGCAGGAACTCCACCGCCGAGACGCCGACGATCCGGGCGGACTCGACCTGCTCGGCCTCCCGGACGACGCGGCACTCGTCGGGGGGCATGGCGTCGATGCCGGCCTCGCCGCTGGTCACCATGCAGTAGGTGACGTCCTTGCCCTGGCCGGTCCAGCGGGCGACGGCGGCCGCGGCGCCGAACTCCATGTCGTCCGGGTGGGCCACGACGCACAGAGCCCGCTCCCAGTCCTCGGGCAGCGGCTCGAGGGTCGCGAGTGGTTCGTTCATCTCCTACCTCCTGGCGTCGAGCATGACAGGCTGCGCCTCATGAAGCGGTACGCCGATCTCGCGCTCCGGCTGCCCCCGGCCAGCGAACGGTGGGCCGGCGACGCCTTCCGCGCCGAGCTGCGCGCGTGGGTCACCGCGGCGGTGGGGGAGCCCCGGTCGCTGCAGCCGGTCACGCTGCGCCCGTGGGCGACGGTGTGGCGTGCCGAGACCGCGACCGGCGTCTTCTACGCGAAGCAGAACTGTGCGACGCAGTCCTTCGAGGCCGCGCTCGTCGTGGCTCTCAACGACCTCGCGGCCCGGCACGTCGTGCCGGTCACCGCCGCCGACACGACCCGCGGGCTGTTCCTCACGCCGGACCTCGGGACGCCCCTCGGCGACGCGGAGCTCGGTGCCGACGACGCCATCGACCTGTGGTGCCGGGTGGTCGCGTCCGGCGCCCACCTGCAGCTGGAGGTCGCCCGCTACGTCGAGCGGCTCACCTCGGCCGGACTCACCACGCTGGCGCCCGCCGACTGCGTGGGGTACGTCGAGGAGCAGCTGGGCGGGTTCGAGGCGCTGCCCGCCGGAGACCCCCGGGCGATGCCGGCACAGGACGTCGCGGCGGTGCGGGCGGCGCTGCCGCGGGTCGCCGAGTGGGCCGACCAGGTCGCGGCCCTGGGCCTGCCGCTGACGCTGTGCCACAACGACCTCCACGGCCACAACGTCTTCGACCTCGGCGGGGAGCTGCGGTTCTTCGACTTCGCCGACGCGCTGGTGACCGAGCCGCTCGCGGCGCTCCTGGTGCCCCTCAACGCGCTCGCGCACCGCCGGTCGCTGCCGCCCGAGGACCCCGAGCTGCGTCGCGTCGCCGACGCGGGTCTCGAGGTCTGGAGCGAGTACGCCCCGATGGCGCAGCTGCGCGCGGCGCTCCCGGCGGCGCTCCGGCTCGGCCGCCTGGCCCGCGTGGAGTCCTGGATCCGCTGCACCGCGCCCGCGAACGACACCGAGCTGGCGCGGTGGGGCGACCGGCCGGCGTACTGGCTGGCCGCGCTCACGACGCCGCCGCCGGTCCGACCTTGACATGCAGCCAAATGGCTGCATGAAATGGGTGGGTGTCCATGGATGCGGTCTTCAAGGCGCTCGCCGACCCCACGCGGCGCGCGCTCCTCGACCGGCTCCGGGACCGCAACGGCCAGACGCTCGGTGAGCTCTGCGCCGGGTTGGAGATGGCCCGGCAGTCGGTGAGCAAGCACCTCGCGATCCTGGAGGACGCGGGCGTGGTGACGACGCAGTGGCGCGGACGCGAGAAGGTCCACCACCTCGACGCCGCCCCGCTCCACGACGTCGCCGAGCGCTGGCTGAGCCGCTACGACCGCGATCGGGCCGAGGCCCTCGCGGACCTCAAGACCGCCCTGGAGGCAACGCCCATGACCACCCCCGCGACCACCACCCACGAGTTCGTCTACACCACCTACATCCGCACCACGCCCGAGCGGCTCTGGCAGGCGCTCACCGACCCGGCGTTCACCCGGCGCTACTGGGGCGCGGAGCTCACCTCGACCTGGGAGGTCGGTGCACCGGTCACCTGGCAGTACGCCGGCGCCACCATGGCCGACCCGCGCCAGGTCGTCGTCGAGTCCGACCCGCCGCGCCGGCTGTCGTACCGGTGGCACGCGATCACCCCGGAGTTCGTCGCGGCCGTCGGCGGCGGCAAGGAGGACTGGGCGGCGCCGGCCGCGGAGCCGCTCTCGCTGGCCACCTTCGACCTCGAACCCGTGGCGGAGACCGTCCGGCTCCGGGTCACCCACGGCGACTTCGCGGCCGACAGCGCGATCCTGCCCGGCATCCGTGAGGGCTGGCCGGAGATCCTGGCCAGCCTCAAGTCGCTGCTCGAGACCGGCGAGCCGCTGCCGATGTGAGCGGCCCGACCCCGGCGGGTACCCATCCGCCATGAGCTTCCCTCTGAGCCGCCTGATGTCGACCGCGACGGCGGGGTACGCCGGCTACTGCCTGGCCCGTCCGGCCCACCTGCCGGAGGCCCTGCACGCCGGCCGCCAGGACCGCGACGGCCTCGAGCTGCTGGCCCGCACCTACGGCGTACGGGACGCCGCGATCAGTGCCGCCGCGCTGTTCGGCCGCTCGCCGCGGACGGTGCGCACCGCGATGCTGCTGCGCATCGCCATGGACCTCGGCGACGGCGCGTTGCTGGCCGCGCGCACCGACGACGCGGACCTGCGCCGCAAGGTCCGGACCGTCACGCTGGGGTGGGCGGGCCTCAACGCGCTCGCGCTCGCCATCGACTCGGCGCGCGACGAACACTAGACCGGTGGGCGAGATCCGCGTCGGCATCTCCGGGTGGACCTACGCCGGCTGGCGCGGCGACTTCTACCCGAAGGGCCTGCGCCAGCGCGACGAGCTCGCCTACGCGGCCGAGCGGATGGGCTCGGTGGAGATCAACGGCTCCTTCTACAGCCTCCAGCGGCCCACGTCGTACGCCTCCTGGCGCGACCAGACGCCCGACGACTTCGTGTTCGCGGTCAAGGGCGGCCGGTTCGTGACGCACATGAAGAGGCTGCGCGACGTCGAGGCGCCGCTGGCGAACTTCTTCGCCTCCGGGGTGCTGGCGCTCGGCCCCAAGCTGGGGCCGTTCCTGTGGCAGCTGCCCGAGCGCCTGGAGTACGACGCGGACCTGCTCGCGTCGTTCTTCGCCCAGCTGCCGCGGACCGTGGGGGAGGTCGCGGCGCTCGCGGAGCGTCACGACGCGAAGGTGCCCGAGGAGCGCGCGCTGACGACCGCGCCCGCCGGCCTGTCGGGGCAGCGGGTGCGACATGCGCTGGAGTTCCGCAGTGCGTCGTTCTGCACCGACGAGGCGTTCGCGCTGCTGCGTGAGCACGACGTCGCCTGCGTGGTCGCCGACACCGCCGGCCGGTGGCCGATGGCCGAGGCGGTCACCTCCGACCTCGTGTACGTCCGCCTGCACGGCGACCAGGAGCTCTACACGAGCGGGTACGGCGATGCGGCGCTCGACCGCTGGGCCGACAAGTGCCGCGCGTGGGCCGAGGTGGCGGACGTCGTCGTCTACTTCGACAACGACGCGAAGGGATTCGCGCCCCACGACGCCCTCCGGCTGATCGACCGGCTCTGATCGCCCACTAGGCTCGCGTCCGCACGGGGCGGTAGCTCAGTCGGTCAGAGCAGAGGACTCATAATCCTTGGGTCGTGGGTTCGAGCCCCACCCGCCCCACCGCCCGCCTGTTTGCCTTCGGCTGACGGGTGACCCTCGGCGAGCTCCTCCACCCGGGCGTGGCGTACCCGTCGCGACGGTGCCGTGACCGCCCGATGTCTGGACGACCCAGCGTCCCGTGGCTATCTTGCGTCCGTGGTCAGCGTCGAGCAGATCCGGGCGTGGGCGATGGCGTTGCCGGAAGCAAGCGAGAAGCAGCACTTCCGACTCAAGGTCCCGCTGTGGCAGGTGCGTGGCAAGACCTTCCTGGGCATGGGCGGTGACGAGACCACCGCCGTCTTCTGTATTCCTGAAGAGGCCGCGGCGGAGGTAGTGGCCGCCGATCCGGAGCTCGGTACGCCCGTACGGCGCTCAGACGCCACACGCAGCTTCCTCGGACTCGAGGTGCAGTTGCGAGGCATTGCTCCGGAGCGCGCCGAAGCCCTTGTCGTCGAGGCTTGGAGGGCACAGGCACCGAAGCGACTGGTCAGCGAGCTCCTCGGCTGACCAGTCGCCGTCCCTGGATCCCCATGATCCTTGCGCCGTGGATCAGACTCTCACCCGACCCACTCATCCCGCCGCACGGCATGACCTACGCCCCTGGCCCTGGGTCACGGTGCGCGGCAGGCTCGGGCCATGGCGAAGAGAGAGTCCCGCGGCTGGTTGCCCCCGCGGTGGTTCATCCGGGCGTTCTGGCACGCCCACCGGTGGCTGGTGCGCCGGACCGACGGCCGGCGGGGGTTGTGGCTGCCCAAGACCGGGGGCAAGAAGGACGGCTGGGGCGCGCTGCGGCTGACCACGACCGGCCGCCGCACGGGCGCGGAGCGCCAGGTGATCGTCGGCTACTTCGAGGACGGCGACGACCTGGTCACGATGGCGATGAACGGCTGGGGCGCGGCCGAGCCGGCTTGGTGGCTCAACCTCCAGGCGCACCCCGACGCCGTGGTGCAGACCAAGGACGGCGTCCGCCCCGTGCGCGCCCGCCGGGCCGAGGGCGCGGAGCGCGAGCGGCTGTGGGCGCGGTGGGCCGAGCTGGACGCCAACCTCGACGGGTACGCCGCGCGGCGGCCGGTCGAGACCGCGGTGGTGGTCTTCGAGCCGCGGGAGGGGGGCCGTCCGGTCTCCGCATAGGCCGAGCTCAGCGCCAGCGAGCCAGCGTGGCGGCGACCTCGTCGATCGAGGGCTCGCGTCGCGCGACGGACATCACCAGCTCGTACGCCGCGTCGTCTGACGCCTCGAGCGCGACCTCGTTGAGCCCGTAGAAGACGACCACCGCGAGCCACCCGAGGAGCTCGTTGCCGTCAACCAGAGCGTGGTTGCCGACCAGGGAGTCGAGCAGGACGGCCGCCTTCAGGTCGAGCCCCGGATAGGCCTCCCGGCCATAGACGACGGCGTGGGGCCGGTGTGCCGCGGAGTCGAGGAGACCGAGGTCGCCGACCGGCCCGACGTCGAGGTCGTTCACCAGCCGCAGGAGGTCCTCCGTCGTGAGAGGAACGGTCACCGGCCCAGTCGGTCGAGCACGTCCGCGTAGCGCTCACGCGCCTCGGCGGACAGCTCGGCGACCCGTGCCTCGTGCCCGCGGCGCGCGGCCGCCTCGCGGATAGCGCGGAGAGTGGCCTCGTGCCGGCTCACTCCTTCGGACTCGGCGAGCGCGGCAAGGAGGCGCTCGTCCTCCGGCGTCAGTCTCAAGGTCATCGCCATGCGGAAGATGGTGCCGAACTGGTATCACGCGAGGGGCCGGACTGACCGGGCCGATGCTCCCCCCATGCGGACATCGGCCCGGTCAGGCCGGGGTCGGCTCAGCCGACCGTCTCCTGCAGCCGCCGGGAGGTGGCGGCCAGGTCGTGCGCGGCGGTCCGGATGCCCTCGAGCTCGGCTCGGGTGGCGCGGGACGCGTCGTCGACGAGCTCCAGGGTCGAGGCGATGTCGCGGCCCCGGTCGGCGGTGTCGGTGAGGCTGCCGGCGATCGCCGCGGTGGTCGCGGTCTGCTCCTCGACCGCACCGGCGATCGAGTTCTGGAAGTCGCTGATCCGGCCGATGATCTCCTGGATCCGGCTGATCTCGGTCGCGGCCTCGGCGACGGCGTTCTGGATGGACTCGACCCGGGTCGAGATGTCCCCGGTCGCCCGGCTGGTCTCCTGCGCGAGCTCCTTGACCTCGCCGGCCACGACCGCGAACCCCTTGCCGGCGTCGCCCGCCCGGGCGGCCTCGATCGTCGCGTTGAGCGCGAGCAGGTTCGTCTGCTCGGCGATCGCGGTGATCACCTTGACGACGTTGCCGATCTCGGCCGACGACTCGCCCAGGGCGCCGACGACGTGGTTGGTGCTGTCGGCGATCTCGACCGCCTCGCCCGCGATCCGCGCCAGGGACGAGGTGTTCTGCGCGATCTCGTTGATCGAGGCCCCCATCTGCTTGGTGCCGGCGGCGACCGACTCGATCCCCATGCTCACCTCGTGCGCGGAGGCCGACGCGGTCGCGGTCTGCTCGGCGGTGCGCTCGGCGCTCTCGGTGATGCCGTCGCTGGTCTCGACCAGGCTGGTCACGGCCGCGTCGAGCTGGCGGGCCGCGTCGCTGACGTTCGATGCCACCTCCGCGGACCGGTCCAGGGTGCCGTTGAGGGCGACCGCGAGCTTCTCGAGCTCGTTGTGCCGAGCACCCTCGGGCAGCCGGGTCTTGAGGTCACCGCTCGCGAGCAGCGCCGTCGCCGAGCGGATCGGGCGCACGATCGTGCGGCCGATGACGAACGCCGCCGCGCCGACCACCACGATGACCAGCAGTCCGGTCAGCAGCAGGGCGACCGTCTCGTCCCAGGCGACCGAGCTGACGTCGTCGACGTAGATGCCCGAGCCGATGATCCAGCCCCACGGCTCGTAGCCCGCGACGTAGGAGACCTTGGGCTGCGGAGCCTCGGCGCCCGGCTTGGGCCACTGGTACTCCACGAACCCGGCGCCCTTGTCGTGCACGACCTTCACCATGTCCACGAACAGCTTCTTGCCGTCCGGGTCCTCGGTGCTCGACAGGTCCGCTCCGTCCAGCTCCGGCTTGACCGGGTGCATGATCATCGTCGGCGTCATGTCGTTGATCCAGAAGTACTCCGTGCTCGAGTAGCGCAGCTGCTCGACCGCGGCCAGCGCGGCCTTCTGCGCCTCCTCGGTGGTGAGCCGGCCGGCTTGCTCCTCCTGGCCGTAGTAGGTGAGTACGCCGAGCGCGGTCTGCACCACCGACCGCGTCGCGGCCTTGCGCTCGGTGAGGATCCGGCCCTCCATGCGGGCCGAAGCAAGGGCTGCCAGCGCCGCGATGCCCACAGCGAACAGCACGACGATCACGATCAGCCGAGTCTGGATCGATGCGGACGAGAGTGAACGCGGTCGAGTCATGTCGGAACCATCGGAACAACCGAGGGGTTCTGAAGGATTTCTCGTGAACTGCCTCACAGTCCCGACGCACTGTCGGCCCGGACGGAGGATCGGGTCCCAGCTTGTCCGGTCCGACGAACACACGCCCGGCGCGCGTTCCTACGGTGAGTCCCCATGAGCACCAGCACCCTGCGCGAGGTCCAGACCTGGATCGCCGACCAGTTGCCCGCCCTGATCGAGAAGCACCAGGTGCCCGCGGCGGCGTACGCGGTCCTCGCCGGCGGCGAGGTCGTCGACGGGGCCGCCGGGCTGCTGAGCACGGCGACGCGGGTCGAGGCCACCGCCGACTCGGTCTTCCAGATCGGCTCGATCACCAAGCTGTGGACCGCGACGCTCGTCATGCAGCTCGCCGACGAGGGGAGGCTCGACCTCGACCAGCCGGTCCGCACCTACCTCCCGGAGTTCCAGATCGGCGACCGCGACGCCGCGGCGGCGATCACCGTCCACCAGCTGCTCACGCACACCGCCGGGTTCGAGGGCGACATCTTCACCGACACCGGGCTCGGCGACGACTGCGTGGAGAAGTACCTCGGTGTCCTCCACGACGTACCCCAGCTCTTCTCGCCCGGCGAGCGGTTCTCCTACAACAACGCCGGCTACGTGGTGCTCGGCCGCCTCGTCGAGGTGCTGCGCGGGAAGTCGTACGACGACTGCCTGCGCGAGCACCTGTTCGCGCCCCTCGGCCTCACGCACGCGGCCGCGAGCGTCTACGAGGCGATCACGTTCCGCGCGGCGATGGGCCACATCGTCAACGACCCTGAGCGGGGCCCCGAGCCCGCGCCGATCTGGGCGATGGCGCGGTCGAACTCCCCGGCCGGCTCCATGCTCGCGATGAGCCCGCGCGACCTGGTCACCTTCGCCCGGATGCACCTCGAGGACGGCCGCGCCGCCGACGGCACGCAGGTTCTCGCCCCCGGTACTCCGACCCGGATGCAGGCCCGCGAGGTCGGCCTGCCCTACCTCGGCGTCATGGGGACGTCCTGGGGGCTGGGCTTCGAGCGCTTCGACGTCCCGGAGGGCGACATCGTCGGCCACGACGGCAGCACCATCGGCCAGTACGCGTTCTTGCGGATGGTGCCGGAGGCCGGCGTCGCCGTCGCGGTGCTGACCAACGGCGGCGACGCGATGTCGCTCTACCACGAGGTCATCGGCCACGTGCTCGAGCAGCTCACCGACACCCGGCTGCCGGCGATGCCCACGCCGCCGGAGGCGCCCGAGCGCATCGACGCGAGCCGGTACGTCGGCACCTACTCCGCCGACGTCATGGACCTGGTCGTCACCCAGGACGACGAGGGGCGCATCTGGATCGAGACGATCCCCAAGGGCGAGATCGCCGAGATGGGCGCCCAGCGGGAGCTCACCGAGTTCGTGCCGTTCGGCGAGGACAGCGTGATCCCGCTCGAGGCCGACCGCGGCATGCACCTGCCCCACGCCTTCGTCGGCGACGACGGCGACGGGCACGCCCTCTACCTCCACGTCGGTCGCGCCATCCGGCGCGCCGGAGCCTGACCCACCCGCGAACCCGCCCACGCCACCCCCTGAGGAACCGTCATGAAGCTGACCGCGACCGCTCTCGGACTGTGCGTCACCACCGCTCTGCTCGCCGGCTGCGGCGGCGGCAGCGACTCCCCGGGGGCGTCGAACGGCGGGGGAGGGGACGGCGGCGAGTACGCCGACGGCGGCACGTTCACGATGGCGATCGCCGGTGACCCGGGCAAGCTCGACCCGCACTCCTCGGCGAGCAGCCAGCTGTTCGCGGTCAATCAGCTCGCCTACGACAACCTCGTGTCGGTCGACGGCAAGACCGGGGAGATCGAGTCCCAGCTCGCCAAGGACTGGTCCGTGGACGGCAAGACCGTGACGTTCACGCTCACCGACGGCATCACGTGCGCCGACGGCAGCGAGTTCACCGCCTCGACGGTCGCCGACAACATCGCCTACGTGGGCGACCCGAAGAACAAGAGCGCCTACCTCGGGACCTTCCTGCCCGTCGGCGCGACGGCGAAGGCCGACGACGCCGCGGGCACGGTGACCGTGACGCTCGCTCAGCCCGCGCCGTTCGTCCTCAACGGCTTCGGCAGCCTCCCCATGGTCTGCGAGTCGGGGTTGAAGGACCGCAAGAGCCTGGCGGACTCGACCGCGGGCACCGGCCCCTACGAGCTGAGCGAGGCGGTCCCGGGCGACCACTACACCTACCAGATCCGCGACGGCTACACCTGGGGCCCGGACGGGGCGACGACCGCCGAGGACGGCCTGCCCGACACCATCGTCATGAAGGTGATCCAGAACGAGGGCACCGCGGCCAACCTGCTGATCTCCGGGGAGATCAACGCCGCCACGATCCAGGGCCCCGACGCCAAACGGCTCGAGGCGCAGGACATGTTCCACACCAGCACCCCGGCGATGGCCGGCGAGCAGTGGTACAACCACGACGACGGCCACGCGACCGCCGACGCCGACGTCCGGATGGGGCTCACCCAGGCCCTCGACCTCGGTCAGCTCGCCTCCGTCGCGACCGCCGACGCCGGCGGCCCGGCCACGACGTTCGCGGCGCTCGAGCCGGTCGCGTGCCCCGGGGACTCGATCGGCCCGGCCCTGCCCGCGCAGGACGTCGACGCCGCCAAGGCCGCGCTCGACGGCAAGAAGTTCACGTTCCTCTACTCCAGCGCCGCGGGGAGCGCCCTGGCTGCGGCCGCCGAGCTCGCCGTCCAGCAGTGGGAGGCCGCCGGCGCCACCGTCACGGCCAAGGGCGTCGACGAGACCGCCCTGCAGGGCGCGATCTTCGGCACCGGCGACTGGGACATCGCCTGGGTCCCGCTGAACGTCAACAGCCCCGACCAGCTCGTGCCGTTCCTGTCCGGCCCGGGCCTGGCCGACGGCGGCACGAACTTCTCGGGCATCGACAACCAGGAGTACGCCGACGGGGTCGCTGCGGCCACCAAGACCAACGGCACCGAGGGGTGTGACGCCTGGTTGCAGGCCGAGTCGGCGCTGGTCGCCGCCGCCGACATCGTCCCGTTCGCCAACAACGAGGTGAAGACGTTCGGCAGCGGGGCCGAGTTCGACTACCCCGGGACGTTCATGCCCACCAGCATCCGCATGCTGGCGAAGTGAGCTGACCGATGAGCCTGGCGAGCTCGGTCGCCTCGACCCCGGCGCCACGGGTGGGGGTCGCCTCCCACCCGTGGGTCCGGTTCGGGCTGCGACGCCTCGGTCGACTGCTGGTCTCCCTGTGGGTGCTGGTGACCGCGTCGTTCCTGATGATCCACCTGATCCCCGGCGACCCCGTGCGAGCGGCGCTCGGCCCGACGGCCCCCGCCTCCCTCGTCGCGGCCCGGCGCGCGGAGATGGGGCTCGACGACCCGCTGCTCGTGCAGTACTGGCACTACCTCCAGCACCTGTTCACCGGTGACCTCGGCACCTCGATGATCTCCCAGCTGCCGGTCTCGCAGATCGTCTCCCAGCGGCTCCCCGCGACCCTGCAGCTGGCGCTGCTGGCGTTCGCGGTGGCGATCGCCGCCGCGGTGCCGCTCGGCGTCGCGATGGGCGTCCTGACGCGGCGCGGCCACGGCCGGCGTACCGAGCTGGCCTTCACGACCTCCAGCGTGGTGGTCGGGATCGTGCCCGACTTCCTGCTCGGCGTCGGGCTGGTCTACGTCTTCGGCGTCAGCCTCGGCTGGCTGCCGGTGGCGGGCGACGCGACGCCCAGCGCGTACGTGCTGCCGGTGCTCTCGCTCGCGATCGGCCCGGCCGCGATCCTGTCGCGGATCATCCGGGTCGAGATGGTGACGATCCTCGAGGCCGACTTCGTGCGCACCGCCCGGGCGAAGCGGCTGCCGGCCCGCACGATCTACCTCGGCCACGCCCTGCCCAACGCGCTGACTGCGTCGCTGACCCTCGGGGGTCTGCTGCTCAGCGCGATGGTCGCGGGCACCGTGCTCGTCGAGAACGTGTTCGCCTGGCCCGGGCTCGGCAGCACGATCGTGTCCTCGATCCTCAACAAGGACTACCAGGTCGTGCAGGCGATCGTGCTCGTGTACGGCGTCGGCGTGCTGCTCGTGAACACCCTCGTCGACGTGGCTCTCGCCCTGATCGACCCCCGCTCGACGATCCGGGAGGACTGATCGCCATGTGGCGCCGCTGGAGGGGCGTGCTCCGGACCCCGCTCGGCCTGGGCGCGGCCGCGCTGACCGCCGCCGTGCTGGTGCTGGCGGTGGTCGCGCCGATGCTCTGGACCGACGACGCCAACGCCGTCGACACCGGCAACATCCTCGCCGGGGCGTCGGGGGAGCACTGGGCCGGCACGGACAACCTCGGCCGCGACATCCTCTACCGCACGCTGGTCGCCACCCGGCTCTCGGTCGAGCTGGCCGTGGCCGCGACCGCGATCGCGGTCCTGGCCGGGCTGGTCCTCGGTACGGCGGGCTTCGTGCTCGGCCGCCGCTCCAGCCGGCTGGTCAGCGCCACGATCAACATCGCGGTCGCGTTCCCCGGCATCCTGCTCGCGCTGTTCTTTGCGGTGATCTTCGGCGTCGGTGCGACCGGCGCCGTGTTCGCGATCGGGCTCGCCGGCGCGCCGGTGTTCGGCCGGCTCACCCAGACGCTGGTCGCCGGCGTCGCCGCCCGCGACTTCATCTCCGCGGCCCGGATCGCGGGCGTGGGCCGGCTGCGGATCCTCGTGCGGCACGTGCTGCCCAACATCGCCGAGCCGCTGGTCGTCAACGCCACGATCGGTGCGGGCGGCGCCCTGCTGTCGTTCGCCGGCCTCTCCTTCCTCGGCCTCGGCGTGCAACAGCCCGACTACGACTGGGGCCGGCTGCTCTTCGACGGCGTCGGCTCGATCTACGTCAACCCCGCGGCCGCACTGGCGCCCGGCGCCGCCGTCCTGCTCGCCGGCCTGGCGTTCAACCTGCTGGGCGAGTCGATCGCCAAGGCCCTGGGCGTCGGCGTCGTCGGCGGCATCCCGGCCCTCGGCCCCGCGCCGGTGTCGCTCGCGGCCGAGGACGCACCGGTCGAGCCGGCCGGCCACGACGGCACCGACCTGGTGCTCGACGTCCGCGACCTCGAGGTCACCTTCCCGGGTGCGCGCGGCCCGATCCGGCCGGTGCGCGGCGTGTCCTTCGGCGTACGCCGCGGCGAGGCGGTCGGCGTCGTCGGCGAGTCGGGCTCCGGCAAGTCGCTGACCGCGCTGGCCGTCTCCCGCCTGGTCGGTGAGCCCGGGCGGGTGGAGGCGTCGCGCCTCGAGCTGCTCGGCCACGACCTCCGGGCGCGGGACTCGCGCGCCCAGCGCCGGCTGCTCGGCACGTCGCTCACGATGGTGTTCCAGGACCCGATGACCTCGTTCAACCCCACCCGCCGCATGGGCGGGCAGCTCGCGGAGGTCGCCCGGCACCACCAGGGCATGGACCGGCGAGCCGCGCTCGCCCGGGCCGTGGACCGGCTCCGCGCGGTCCGGATCGGCGACCCCGAACGGCGCGCCCACCAGTACCCGCACGAGTTCTCCGGCGGGATGCGGCAGCGGGCGATGATCGGCATGGGCCTGATGGGCAGCCCGGCGCTGATCGTCGCCGACGAGCCGACCACGGCCCTCGACGTCACCGTGCAGCAGCAGGTCCTCGACCTGCTCGCCACGATCCGGGCCGCCGACGACGTGGCGCTGGTGCTGATCAGCCACGACGTCACCGTGGTCGGCGAGGTCTGCGACCGGGTGTTGGTGATGTACGCCGGCCGGATCGTCGAGGACCTGCCCGCCGCCGACCTCGCCGGGTCCGCCCGGCACCCCTACACCCGCGCGCTCGTCGCGGCCGTCCCCGACATGGACACCGACCTCGACCAGCCGCTGGCCGTGATCCCCGGCCGGCCGGTCGACCCCGCCGACGTACCGCCGGGCTGCGCGTACGCCGCCCGTTGCCCGCTCGCCACCGCCCGCTGCCGGGCCGAGGACCCGCCGCTGGAGTCCGACGGCACCGGCCGCCGGGTCGCCTGCTGGCACGCCGGTGAGCCGATCGCCGTCGAGATCGCCGACCGCGAGGAGGTGGAGGTGTGACCACCGAGGGCGGGCTCCGCTTCGAGGACGTCACCGTGCGATACGGCGCGACCACCGCGGTCGACGGCGTCAGCCTGACCGTGCCGCCCGGCCAGGTCGTCGGGCTCGTCGGCGAGTCCGGGTCGGGGAAGTCCACGCTGGCCCGTGCCGCGGTCGGTCTCGCACCCGTCTGCGCGGGGCGGATCACGCTCGACGGCAGGCCCGTGCCGACGCGGGGGCGCCGGCGCCCGCTGCAGATGGTCTTCCAGGACCCCTACTCCTCCCTCGACCCGCGGATGCGCATCGGCGACAGCATCGCCGAGGCGCTGCCGCCGGGCCGCTCGCGCGCCGAGCGGCGTGCCGAGGTCGAGCGGCTGCTCGAGCTCGTGCACCTCGATCCCGGGCGGGCCGCCGTGCTCCCGGCGCTGCTGTCGGGGGGACAGCGACAGCGGGTGGCGCTCGCCAGGGCGCTCGCGGCCGACCCGCAGGTCGTGATCGCCGACGAGATCACCTCGGCGCTGGACGTCTCGATCCAGGGTGCGGTGCTCAACCTGGTCCGCGAGCTGCAGCGCGAGCTCGGGCTGTCCCTGCTGTTCATCTCCCACAACCTGGCCGTGGTCCGCTACGTCGCCAGCCACGTCGCGGTGATGCACGACGGCGCGATCGTCGAGGAGGGCCCCGCGCACCGGGTGCTGACCGACCCGTGCCACGACTACACCCGCGAGCTGCTCGCCGCCGTACCCGGCTCGACCGCCCCCGATCGTCCCAGGAGGACCCCGTGACCCGCCGCATGCGCATCGACGACCTCACCGACCTCGCGGTCCCGTCCCAGCCGGTCCTCTCACCCGACGGCGAGCGCGTCGTCTACGTGCTGCGCACGCTCGACCGAGCTGCCGACCGCAGTGTCGACCAGCTCTGGACCGTGCCCGTCGCCGGCGGCACACCGCGGCGGCTCACCGCCGGGCCGGACGACACGGCGCCGGCGTGGTCGCCCGACGGCTCCCGGCTGGCGTTCCTCCGCGACGGCCAGGTCCACGTGCTCCCTGTCGGGGCAGCCGACGGGGGAGACGCCGAGCGGGTGACCGACCTGGCGCGCGGCGCCGGTGCGCCGGCGTGGAGCCCCGACGGGTCCCGCGTCGCGTTCACCGCGCCGGTGGACCCGACGGACGGCCCCGGGCCGCTGGTGGCCGCGCGCCTGGACTACCAGGCCGACGGGGCCGGGATGTTCGGCGCGGTCCGCAGCCAGGTGCACGTCGTCGACGTCGCCAGCCGGGCGTGCCGGGTCGTCACCCACGGCACCGAGAGCGCCGGCCAGCCCGCCTGGTCGCCCGACGGTCGCACGGTGGCGTTCACCCGCAAGGTCGGCGCCGACTGCGACCTGACGTTCCGTACCGCCGTGCACCTGCTCGACGTCGACGACGCCAAGGCGCTGCCGCGTGTCGTCGCACTGGCCGAGGGCGTCGCCGGCACGGTCTCGTTCGCGCGGGACGGCGCGAGCCTGCTCGTCGTCGGCTACCCCGGCGACCCGGTCGGCCACCAGCACCTGCTGCGGGTGCCGCTCGACGGCGGCGAGCCGGTCAGCCTCACCGGTCACCTCGACCGCAACGTGATGGCCGGCGGACCGGCGTACCCCGGCGGGCGGCCGCAGGAGGACGGCGACGGCCGGGTGCTGTTCTGCCTGCGCGAGCATGGTTGCACCCACCTCTGGGGTCCGGACGGCCCGCTCCTCGGCGGCGCCGGCCGCGTCGTCTCCGGGCTCTCGGTCGTCGGCGGCACGGCCGTCGTCGTGCTCGGCACGCCCACGTCGTACGGCGAGGTCGTGGCGCTGGACCTGGCCACCGGCACCGAGACCGTGCTGACCGACCACGGCGCCGCGCTCGGCGAGATCGAGCTGTTCGTGCCCGAGGAGCGCACGTTCACGATCTCCGACGGCACCGAGGTCCAGGCCTGGCTGGTCCGCGACCCGGCGCTCGAGGGACCCCGCCCGCTGCTCCTCGACGTCCACGGCGGGCCGCACAACGCCTGGAACGCGGCCGCCGACGAGATGCACCCCTACCACCAGGAGCTCGCCGCGCGCGGTTGGGCGGTGCTCCTGGTCAACCCGCGCGGCAGCGACGGCTACGGCGAGGCGTTCTACGACGGGGTCCACGGCGCATGGGGTGTCGCGGACCACCGGGACTTCCTCGAGCCGATCGACGCCCTGGTGGCCGAGGGCGTGGCGGACGGCGACCGGCTCGCGGTCACCGGCTACAGCTACGGCGGTTTCATGACCTGCTGGCTCACCGGACACGACGACAGGTTCAAGGCGGGCGCGGCCGGCGGGGTCGTCAGCGACATGACCAGCATGTACGGCACCTGCGACGACGGGGTCTGCATGAGCTCCTACGAGCTGGGCGGCACCCCGTGGGAGCAGCCCGAGGCGTACGCCGCGATGTCACCGCTGACCCGGGTCCACCGGGTCCAGACCCCGACGCTCGTCCTGCACGGCGCCGCCGACCTCACCTGCCCGCTGGGGCAGGCCCAGCAGTGGCACACGTCGCTGCGCGGCCGCGGCGTCCCGACCGAGCTGGTCGTCTACCCCGACGCCTCGCACGCGTTCATCCTGCTCGGGCCGCCCTCGCAGCGGCTCGACTACGCGCACCGCGTCGTCGACTGGGTGGAGCGCCACACGCTGCACCAGGGCCGGCCGCGCCTCGACATCGCCCACTGGCAGCGGCGTCTGGCGCGGCTCGCCGAGCGGCACGGCGTCCCAGGCGCGCAGCTCGGCATCCTGCGCTACGACGCGGGCAGCCGGGCGGGCACCGACGAGCTCGAGGTCGCGACGTACGGGTTCCTCAACCTGGACACCCGGGCGCCGGTGACCCCCGAGTCGGTGTTCCAGATCGGCTCGATCACCAAGGTGTGGACCGCCACCGTCGTCATGCAGCTGGTCGACGAGGGCCTCGCCGACCTCGACGCCCCCGTCGTGGAGGTGCTGCCCGAGCTGCGGCTGGCCGACCCCGACGTGACCAAGCACGTGACCCTGCGCCACCTGCTCAACCACACCAGCGGCATCGACGGCGACGTCTTCACCGACACCGGCCGCGGCGACGACTGCCTGGAGAAGTACGTCGAGCTGCTGGGCGAGCAGACCCAGAACCACCCGCTCGGCGCGACGTGGTCCTACTGCAACGCCGGCTTCTCGGTGCTCGGGCGGGTGATCGAGAAGCTCACCGGCCAGACGTGGGACGAGGCGCTGCGCGAACGGGTCTTCACGCCGCTGCAGATGCGGCACGCGCTGACCCTGCCCGAGGAGGCGCTGCTGCACGCGGCGGCGGTCGGCCACGTGACGCAGGACGGCGCGAAGTCGACCGCGCCGGTCTGGCAGCTGCCGCGCTCGATCGGGCCGGCCGGCCTGGTCACCGCCAACGCCGCCGACGTGCTGGCCTTCGCGCGCCTCCACCTCTCCGGTGGCCTCGGCCCCGACGGTGCGCGGGTGCTGAGCGAGGAGTCGGCGGCGGCCATGGCCGCCCACCAGGCCGACCTGCCCGACAAGTACTCCCTCGGCGACTCGTGGGGCCTGGGCTGGATCCGGTTCGGCTGGGACGGCCAGCGGCTCTACGGCCACGACGGCAACACGATCGGGCAGGCCGCCTTCCTGCGCGTCTTGCCCGACGTCGAGGGCCGCGGCGGCCTCGCGGTCACCCTGCTGACCAACAACGACGGCAGTCGCGACCTCTACGAGGAGCTGTACCGCGAGATCTTCGCCGAGCTCGCCGGCGTCGAGATGCCGCGGCCGTTGACGCCGCCCGAGCCGCCGCTGCAGGACCCGGCCGGCGCGATCGCGCCGTACGTCGGCACCTACCAGCGCGCCGGCGTGACCATGGAGGTCTACACCGGCGACGACGGGCCGATGCTGCGCACGACGCTGACCGGCCCGCTCGCCGAGATGGTGCCCGACCCGGTCGACGAGCACGCGCTCGTGCCCTACGCGCCGGCGCTGTTCCTCACCAAGCCGCCGGAGGCGGAGACGTGGTTCCCGGTCACGTTCTACGAGCTGCCCACCGGGGAGCGCTACCTGCACTTCGGTGCGCGGGCCACGCCGAAGGTCGGCTGATGGAGCTGTCCCTGATGCTCGCCGACCTGCGCAAGCTCATCGAGTGCGAGTCGCCGTCGACCGACCTGGCGGCCGTGGCCCGGTCGGCCGACGTCGTGGCCCGGATCGGCACCGAGCGGCTCGGCGTCGCGCCCGAGCGGATCGTGATCGACGGCCGCACGCACCTGCGCTGGCGGCTCGGCGACGGTCCCTCCCGGCTCCTGGTCCTCGGCCACCACGACACGGTGTGGCCGGTGGGCACCCTCGCCACGCACCCCTTCAGCGTCGACGGCGACGTGCTGCGTGGCCCCGGCTGCTTCGACATGCTCGCCGGTGTCGTGATGGCGTTCCACGCGCTGGCGGGGCTCGGGGTCGAGGGCGGCGTCACGCTGCTGGTGACCGGTGACGAGGAGCTGGGCTCGCCGTCGTCGCGCGAGCTCGTCGAGGACGAGGCGCGCGCCGCCGAGGCGGCCCTCGTGCTCGAGGCATCCGCCGACGGATCCCTCAAGACCGAGCGCAAGGGCGTCTCGCTCTACGAGGTCGTCGTCCGTGGCCGGGCGGCGCACGCCGGCCTGGAGCCGGAGGCAGGGGTCAACGCCACCCTCGAGCTGGCCCACCAGGCGCTCGCCGTCGCCGCCCTCGGCGACGCCGACGCCGGCACGACCGTGACCCCGACGCTGGCCCGGGCCGGCACCACCACCAACACGGTGCCCGCCGGAGGCTCGTTCTCCGTCGACGTGCGGGTCCGCTCGACCGCAGAGCAGGACCGGGTCGACGAGGCGATGCGAGCGCTGCGGCCGGTGCTCGACGGCGCCGTCGTCAGCGTGCTGGGCGGACCGAACCGGCCGCCGCTCGAGGGCTCCTCCTCGGCCGAGCTGCTCGCGCGGGCGCGGGCGGTCGCCGTACGACTCGGGCTGCCCGAACCCACCGCGGTGGCCGTCGGCGGTGCGTCGGACGGCAACTTCACCGCCGGTGTCGGCACGCCGACGCTGGACGGGCTGGGCGCGGCCGGTGGCGGGGCGCACGCGGACGACGAGCACGTGCTGGTCAGCGAGCTCCCGGGCCGCACGGCGCTGCTGCGGGGGCTCGTCGAGGACCTGCTGGCGCAGCCGACGAACCGGCTCCAGACGACTGGTGCGGCACGACCATGACGCGCCCCGACAACCCGACCAGCATGGGGACCGTGAGCAACCTGACGTCCCTCGGACCCCCGATCGCCGCCGCCGACCGCGACGGTGACCGCGACGGCGACCTCGACCGCGCCGTCCAGGCGGCCGACGCGGCCGCCCAGGGCGCCCGCGTCGCGGTCCGTGAGCTCACCGAGCTCGCCGACCTCGAGCGCGTCGTCGCCCTCTACGCCCGCATCTGGGGTCGCGACGCCAACCCGCCGATGACGCTGGAGCTGCTGCGCGCCTTCACCAAGGCCGGCAACTACGTCGGCGGCGCGTTCGACGGCCCGGCCCTCGTGGGGGCGTGCGTGGGGTTCTTCCACGCCCCCGCGGAGGACGCCCTGCACAGCCACATCGCCGGGGTCGCGCCCGAGACCGCGGGACGCAGCGTCGGGTTCGCGCTGAAGCTGCACCAGCGGGCCTGGGCGCTGCTGCGCGGGATCTCCGAGATCGCCTGGACCTTCGACCCGCTCGTGAGCCGCAACGCCTACTTCAACCTCGCCAAGCTCGCCGCCGAGCCCGTCGAGTACCTCCCGAACTTCTACGGCGCGATGGCCGACAGCATCAACGGCCTCGACGACTCCGACCGCCTGCTGGTGAGGTGGCGGCTGCGGGACCCGGCGGTCGTGGCCGCCTGCGCCGGTGCCGCGGTGCCCGTGGTCGCCGCCGCGGAGATCCGCGCCGGCGCGGCGGTCGCCCTCGAGATGTCCGAGGACGGCACCCCGGTGCCCGGCCGCCTCGACGCGCGTACGTCGCTGGTGGCCGTGCCGCGCGACATCGCCGCGCTGCGGGTGCGCGACCCCGGGCTCGCGCAACGGTGGCGCACCGCGGTGCGCGAGGCGCTCACGGCCCTGGTCGGCGACGGCGCGCGGGTGACGGGTTTCGACCGCGAGGGCTGGTACGTCGTGCGGCGGGACTCGTGAAGCTCGAGGGCGTCGAGCTGCGGCGCATCGCGATGCCGCTGGTCGCGCCGTTCCGCACGTCGTTCGGCACCCAGACCGTGCGTGAGCTGATGCTGCTGCGCGTGGTCACCGACGAGGGGGAGGGCTGGGGCGAGTGCGTGGCGATGCCCGACCCGCTCTACTCCTCGGAGTACACCGAGGCCTGCGCCGACGTGCTGACCCGCTTCCTGGTCCCCGCGCTCGCCGCGGCCGGCCCGATGAAGGCGGCCTCGGTGGCCGAGGTGCTCGAACCCTTCAAGGGGCACCGGATGGCCAAGGCCGCCCTCGAGATGAGCGTCCTCGACGCCGAGCTGCGCGCGGCCGGGCGATCGTTCGGATCCGAGCTCGGGGCCACCCGTGACCGGGTGCCCTGCGGTGTCTCGGTCGGCATCATGGAGAGCATCCCCGCCCTGCTCGACGCCGTCGGCGGCTACCTCGACGAGGGGTACGTCCGCATCAAGCTCAAGATCGAGCCGGGCTGGGACGTCGAGCCGGTGCGCGCCGTGCGGGAGCGGTTCGGCGACGAGGTGCTGCTGCAGGTGGACGCGAACACGGCGTACACGCTGGCGGACGCGCCGCAGCTGGCGCTGCTGGACCCCTTCGACCTGCTGCTGATCGAGCAGCCGCTGGAGGAGGAGGACGTGCTCGGCCACGCCGACCTCGCGAAGCTCATCGCCACCCCGGTGTGCCTGGACGAGTCGATCGTCTCGGCCCGGTCCGCGGCCGCCGCCATCCGCCTCGGCGCCTGCGCGATCGTGAACATCAAGCCCGGCCGGGTCGGTGGCTACCTCGAGGCGGTCCGGATCCACGACGTCTGCGTCGGGGCCGGCGTACCGGTCTGGTGCGGCGGCATGCTCGAGACCGGGCTCGGCCGCGCGGCGAACGTCGCCCTGGCCGCGCTGCCCGGGTTCACGCTGCCCGGCGACACCTCGGCGTCCGGGCGCTACTACCGCAGCGACATCACCGAGCCGTTCGTCCTCGACGACGGCCACCTCACCGTCCCCGCCGGTCCCGGCCTCGGCGTCAGCCCCGACCCCGACGCCCTCGCCGCCGTCACCACCGGCACCACCTGGGTGCCCGCCTGAGGTGAGACCGCTGCTCGGCGCAGGAATCCCCGGTGGACCGGGGATTCCTCCGCTTGTCAGGGGTTGCAACGGGTGACAAGCGCAAGTTTCGCCGGTCCACCGGGGATTCCGGCGCGGCTCCGGCGATGTCCCGCCTGTCGACCCGCACCAACCAGGCCATGGATCTGGTGCGCGCCGACGAAGTAGCCTCGGCTCACTGCCGCCTACCGTCGAAAGCGTGCTGACCGCGATGACCACCGTCCCGAGCGCCCGGCCGCGGGCCAGCCTGGGCCGGGTCCTCGACGACCTCGGGGCCACGCTGCTCGACCTGGTGCACGGTGACCCCGACGCGGGACACGACATCGGCGGGGTGGTCATCCACGACCCGGTCGACGCGCCCGTGCTGCCGCCGCACGCACTGGTGCTGGGCGTCGGGCTCGAGGACGACGACCGGGTCGCGGAGCTCCTGGCGGCGCTGGGCGCCCAGGGTGCCGCGGGCCTGGTGGTGCGCGCGCCGGTACGCCTCACCCAGCAGCTGCGCGACGCCGTGGACGGGTCCGGGGTCGCACTGCTGGCTCTCAGCCGGGGTGCGCCCTGGGCGCACCTGGCGGCCATGCTGCGTTCGCTGCTCGCGGAGGGTGACGTCGGCGTGGCCGAGTCGGAGTCCGAGTCGCTCGGCGGCCTGCCGTCGGGCGACCTCTTCGCCGTCGCCAACGCGATCGCGGCGCTGCTCGACGCGCCGGTCACGATCGAGGACCGCAGCTCCCGGGTGCTGGCGTTCTCCGGCCGCCAGGACGAGGCGGACCCGTCGCGCGTCGAGACGATCCTGGGCCGCCAGGTGCCGGAGCGCTACGCCCGGATCCTCAACGAGCGCGGGGTGTTCCGGGAGCTCCACCGCAGCGACCGGCCGATCTTCATCGAGCCGGCCGAGAGCGTCGATGCGTTCTCGAAGCCGCGGGTCGCGGTGGCCGTGCGCGCCGGCGACGAGGTCCTGGGCTCCATCTGGGCGGCGGTGCCGGGTCCGCTCAGCAGCGAGCGCAGCGACGCGCTCTGCGAGGCCGCGAAGCTCGTGGCGCTCCATCTCCTGCGGATCCGGGCCGGCGCCGACGTGCAGCGCCGGCTCCGGGCCGATCTGCTCAGCTCGGCCCTGGAGGGCGGCGCCGGCGCCCGCGAGGCGCTGGAGCGCCTCGGGCTGGCCGGTCAGCCCCTGCTCGTCCTCGCGGTGGCCCTCGCCGACCCGAGCCCCGAGCAGCCCTCGACGGAGGGCGCCGCCGCCGAGCACGAGCGCCAGCGGCTCAGCGACGCCTTCGCCATGCACCTCAGCGCGGTGCACCAGCGCTCCGCCGCCGCCCTCGTCGGTGGCGTCACCTACGGCCTGGTGCCGATGCCGGCCGGCGTCGAGGACGGCGAGGAGCGCGCCGCCCGCATCGCCCACGACTTCCTCGACCGCGTCGGGGAGCGGCTGCACCCGGTGGTGGCGATCGGGCCCGCCGCCCACGACCTTGCCGGGCTGGTGCACGCGCGCACCGCCACCGAGCGGGTCCTGCGGGTCCTGCGCAGCAGCCGGCCCGGCCG
>NZ_DASWVI010000073.1:0-2612 GCF_036401255.1 Nocardioides sp.
GGCCGGCCACACGGTGCTGATCGCCGCCCACGGCAACAGCCTCCGGGCCCTGGTCAAGCACCTCGACGGCATCAGCGACGAGGACATCGCCGGGCTCAACATCCCCACCGGCATGCCGCTGGTCTACGAGCTCGACGACGACTTCCGCCCCACCGGCGCCAGCCGCTACCTCGACCCCGAGGCTGCTGCCGCCGCCGCGGCTGCCGTCGCCAACCAGGGTCGGTGACCAGCTGCGCCCGACGAGGTCGGGCGCAGCGAGGGGTCACCGAGATCGAGCAAGCCCCGCGACCGAGGGACGAGGTCGCGACGGGCGCGTCGAGACCCGGTGACCCGACCGGCTTGATCCGACGAGCTCAGGCGTCGACCGAGCGCGGGTTCTCGCCGGTGACCACGAACACCACCCGGTTGGCGACCGAGACCGCGTGGTCGGCGATCCGCTCGTAGTACCGGCCGAGCAGGGCGACGTCGACGGCCGCCTCGACGCCGTGGCTCCAGTCGGCGGAGAGCATGTCGGCGAACGTGCTGCGGCGCAGCTGGTCCATCTCCTCGTCCTCGCGCACGAGCGCGAGCGCCTCGTCGACGTCGCGGTCGGTGATGATCTTCGAGACGCGGCGGACCATGTCCTCGGCGACGTGGGCCATCCGCTCGATCGTCGGGGAGACGTCGGCGGGGACGGCCAGGTTGGGCACCCGCAGGCGGGCGATCTTGGCGACGTGCACGGACAGGTCGCCCATCCGCTCGAGCTCGCTGACCATCCGCAGCGCGGCGACCACGGTGCGCAGGTCGCTGGCGACCGGCTGCTGGAGGGAGAGCAGCAAGAAGGCGGAGTCCTCGACCCGCTCGCGCGCCCGGTCGATCTCGGCGTCGGCGCTGATCACGCCCTCGGCGATCGTGGCGTCACCGGACAGCAGCGCCTCGGTCGCGAGCCGGACGGCGGTCTCGACGCTCTCGCAGATGCTCGCCAGGTCGTGGAACATGCCGTCGAGCTGTTCGTGGAATGCCTCTCGCATGAGACCACCCTAGGACTTGCAGGTGTCCGGCCGGGGCCGGGACGTGAACGAGCGGTGAATATCTCGAAGCCGCCGCTCCGTGGGCGAACGCGCGGTGAAATGGCTCGTACGATTCAGCTGTGGATGCGACGACCCAGGCGTTCCTGGCTGCGCTCATCGGCGCCGTCGTCGCCGGCGGCGCGGTGCTGGCGTGGCATCTCAGCGACCGCCAGCAGCGCCACGTCGTGCCCGTCGAGGAACCGGTCGTGCCCGTCGGGGTGGCCGCGGTGCTCTCCGTGCTGCGCAGCAGCGCGGTCGTGGTCGACGACGCCGACGTGGTGCTGAAGGCCTCGGCGCCGGCGTACGCCATGGGCCTGGTGCGTGGCACCTCCCTGCTCTCCACCGACCTCGCCGACCTCGTGCACCTCGTGCGCCGAGACGGGCAGATCCGCGAGACCGAGCTGCTGATGAGCCGGCCCGGGCTGCCGTCTCGTCACGTGACCGCCCGGGTGGCGCCCCTGGGTGCCCGGCTGGTGCTGGCGCTCGTCGAGGACCGGACCCGCGAACGCCGCGTCGAGGCGGTACGCCGGGACTTCGTCGCCAACGTCAGCCACGAGCTCAAGACGCCGGTTGGCGCGATCCGGCTGCTGGCCGAGGCGGTCCACGACGCCGCCGACGACCCCGAGGCGGTCAAGCGCTTCTCCGACCGGATGCTCACCGAGAGCGACCGGCTCTCGCGGCTGGTCCAGCAGGTCATCGAGCTCTCGCGGCTCCAGGGCGACGAGCCGCTCGAGCAGCCGATGCCGGTCGCGCTGGACGAGGTGATCAAGGTCGCAGTCGACACCAGCGCGATCGACGCGGACTCCAAGCGCATCTCGATCGTCACCGGCGGCACGCCGCAGCTGCAGGTCTTCGGCAGCGAGGAGCAGGTCACCGCGGCCGTCGCGAACCTGGTGGCCAACGCGGTGTCCTACTCCGACCCCGACTCGACGGTGCTGGTGTCGACGAAGGCCGACGACGACATGGTGGAGGTCTCGGTGGTCGACCAGGGCATCGGCATCCCGCCGCAGGAGATCGACCGCATCTTCGAGCGGTTCTACCGGGTCGACCCGGCCCGGCACCGCACCACCGGTGGCACCGGCCTCGGCCTGTCCATCGTCAAGCACGTCGCGGCCACCCACGGAGGAGACGTCCGGGTGTGGTCCGTCGAGGGTCAGGGGTCTACGTTCACCCTGACCCTCCCCCGATACTTCTCGGGCCGCTCGAACACGTGGAACCAGGAGGCTGGCCAGTGACCCGCGTACTCGTCGTCGAGGACGAAGAGAGCTACAGCGACGCTCTCGCCTACATGCTGCGCAAGGAGGGGTACGAGGTCGCGATCGCCGCGGACGGCAACGCCGCGCTGACCGAGTTCGACCGCAACGGCGCCGACATCGTGCTGCTGGACCTGATGCTGCCGGGCATCCCCGGCACGGAGGTGTGCCGTCAGATCCGGCAGACCTCGAGCGTGCCGGTGATCATGGTCAGCGCGAAGGACGACGAGGTCGACAAGGTGGTGGGCCTCGAGCTCGGCGCCGACGACTACGTCACCAAGCCGTACTCCCCGCGCGAGCTCGTGGCCCG
>NZ_DASWVI010000074.1:0-2001 GCF_036401255.1 Nocardioides sp.
TCGCGTGGGTCGCACCCTGGCGGCTGTCCGTCGACGCGTGGTGGACCTGGGCGCTCCCGATCCTCGGCGTCGACTTCCTCTTCTACTGGGCGCACCGCGTCGCCCACCGGGTGCGGCTCGTGTGGGCCACCCACCAGGCGCACCACTCCAGCGAGTACTTCAACTTCGCCACCGCGCTGCGCCAGAAGTGGAACAACTCCGCCGAGATCGTGTTCTGGCTGCCGCTGCCCCTGCTGGGCGTGCCGCCGGCCCTGGTGTTCCTCGGCTTCTCGATCAGCCTCGTCTACCAGTTCTTCGTGCACACCGAGCGGGTCGACAGGCTCTGGCGGCCGGTGGAGCTGGTGCTCAACACCCCCTCGCACCACCGGGTGCACCACGGCAGCGACCCCGAGTACCTCGACCGCAACTACGGCGGGATCCTCATCGTCTGGGACCGGCTGTTCGGCTCCTTCCAGCCCGAGCTGCACCGCCCGACGTACGGCCTCACCACGCCGGTCGGCACCCACCACCTCGTCCGCCTGCAGGTCCATGAGTACGCCGCGATCGCCCGCGACGTCCGCCGCACCCCCAGCTGGCGCGACAAGCTCGGCTACGTGTTCGGGCCCCCGGGCTGGCGACCCGAGACCGCCGGCACCGTCTCCGAGCCTGTGCTGGCCGCCGAGCCGACCGTTCCCTGACCGACGTCGCGGGCCCTTGGTCCCGGGACCACGGGACGGTGGATCCCAGGACGCCGTCCGCGCGGGCGGCTACCCTCGCAGAGAGAGGAGAAGTGTGCCGGTCGGACGCCTGTCACCGTGGGTCGTCGCCCTGTCGGGGCTGACGGCCCTCCTTGTCGTCGCGCACCTGATCCAGGGCAGCGGACCCCTCGGCGACACGACGTACCTCCTCGGCATCTGGCTGGGGCCGCTCGTCGGCCTGATCGGCACGCTGCGCACGCCCCGCGAGCTCCGGCTGGTCCCGGCCGTGCTCACCGCCGGGCTCACGCTCTCCGCCCTGGGCGACCTGGTCTGGCTGATCTACTCGTGGACCGGCAGCGACCCCGACGTGTCGTGGGCGGACGTGCCGTACTTCCTGAGCTACGTGGTCATCGGGGCGGCGATCTCGCTGGCGATGCTGCGGCGTACCACCGGCGCGTTCCACACCGACCTCGACTCGGTCATCGACGCCCTGACGATCGTCGTGATCAGCCTGCTGGTCTTCTGGACCATCTCGATCCAGGACATCGTGCTCGACGACTCCGTGTCGGTGTTCGTCCGCGTGGTGTGGCTGAGCTACCCGGTCGCCGACGCGGTGCTGCTGACGCTGGTGCTGCGCGCGCTCTCCGAGCGCCGCACCCGGCGGGTCGTCGGCCTCGGGCTGCCGCTCGGCCTGATGTGCTGGCTGCTGGCCGACATCGGCTACTTCACGGTGCCCGTGGAGGGCACCACCTCGGCCGTGCTCGACGTGGGGTGGATGCTCAGCGTCATCTTGATGGGCTCCTCGACGTTCCGTCCGCAGGTCCTCGAGGACCCGGTCGAGGACGCGAAGGTGATCGCCCAGCCGCCGCTGGTCAAGCTCGGGATCGCGATCGGGCCGATGCTCGTCCCGCCGGTGCTGCTGCTGATCACCGAGCACACCGGCCACGAGCGGACGACGGCGATCGCGATCGGCATCTTCGCGATCGCGCTGATCGCGTTCTGGCGCACCGAGCGGCTGCTGCGCTCGGAGTACCACACCCGCCGCGAGCTGGCCCAGGCGCGGGATGCGGCGTTGGAGGCGTCGCGGGCGAAGTCGACGTTCTTGGCGACGATGAGTCATGAGATCCGTACGCCGATGAACGGGGTGATCGGGTTGACGGGGTTGTTGTTGTCGACCGATCTCGACGAGCGGCAGCGTTCCTATGCCGAGGGGGTGGACACGGCGGGGAACTCGTTGATGGCGATCATCAACGAGATCTTGGACTTCTCCAAGGTCGAGGCCGGGCACCTGGAGCTGGAGACCATCGACTTCGACCTGGTCCGG
>NZ_DASWVI010000075.1:0-3823 GCF_036401255.1 Nocardioides sp.
ACGGCTCACCGGAGTGCGACGCGCACGCCAGCGCGAGCAGGTCCGGCGGCAGGTCCAGGCCCGCCCGGACCATGCCCAGCGCCTGGATCGGCTTGTTGCACGAGCGCGGGAGGATCGGCACGTCGACCTGCCCGACCGACCAGTCGACGGATCCGTCGGCCGCGAGCGCGACCACGGACCCGTAGTGATGGCCCTCCACGAACCCGGACCGGACGACCTCTGCGACGACGGGATAAGACATGCCCGCAGATTAACTTCAGTGGGATGGCACGATTACTCCCGTGCCGATGCCCTCCGTCCCGCAGTACTGCCCGACGCCCCGCGAGCTCGACGACCTCGAGCTGCTGGTGACCGGTGCCCTCGTGCCGACGGTCGCGTTCGACGAGCCCGGCAGCCCGGTGACGCTCACCCTCCCCGACGAGGTGGCCGCGGCGGCGACCACCGCCGGCGCCGTCGAGCTGGTCGACCCCGAGGGCCTGCCGCTCGCGCACGTCGAGGTCCCCGGCGGCACGATCGAGCCCCTGACGCACACCCAGTACGGACCGTTCCGCCGCTACTACCTCACCCCGGCCCAGACCCGGCAGCAGTACGCCGGGCGCACCTTCGTGCCGGTCGTCGACGCGCTGACCCTCCCCCAGCTGGAGGTGCTCGCGACCGTCGGCCCGCTCGTGCTGCTGCCGCTGGTCGGCCACGGCACCCCCGAGCTGTCACCGGTGGCGCTGATCCGGGCGACGATCGCGGCCGCGGCGCACCTGCCGCAGGCCGACGTGGTCGCGATCCCGCTGGCCACCCACGGCGACGCGGACGTCGACCACGACCTCGGGCTCCAGGTCGTCGGCAACTACGCCGGCGACGACCCGCTCGTCGGCGTCAGCGACGACCCGGACGGCGACTACCCGCCCGAGGTCGCCGAGATCGTCGCGTTCGACCGGCCCGCGCCCGACGAGCAGGGGCTGGTGCTGTTCTTCACCGGCCTGTCCGGCAGCGGCAAGTCCACGCTCGCCCGGGCCCTCATGGACCGACTCCTCGAGCACGGCGGCCGCACGCTCACGAGCCTCGACGGCGACGTCGTACGCCGCAACCTCTCCGCGGGCCTGACCTTCTCCAAGGAGGACCGCGAGACCAACATCCGCCGGATCGGCTGGGTCGCCGCTGAGATCTCCCGCCACGGCGGAGTCGCGGTCTGCAGCCCGATCGCGCCGTTCGACGAGACCCGCCAGCAGGTGCGTGCGATGGTCCGCGACGCCGGCGGCGCGTTCTTCCTCGTCCACGTCGCCACCCCGCTCGAGGAGTGCGAGCGCCGCGACCGCAAGGGCCTCTACGCCAAGGCGCGCCGCGGCGAGATCCCCGAGTTCACCGGCATCTCGTCGCCCTACGAGGAGCCCGAGGACGCCGACGTCCGCGTCGACACCACCGGCCGCAGCATCGACGACGCCCTTGACGACGTCCTCCAGGCCCTCCGCGCCTCCGGCAACCTCGACCTCACCGACGAGACCCCGGTGGTCGCCGAAGACGCACCCCCGGTGGTTGAGGAAGGCGCGCTAGCGCCTGTCTCGAAACCACCGGCCACCGAGACGACCCCGGTGGTCGAGCAGCAAGCGTCGGGGACCACCGCTCTCGGTGGTCGAGTAGCGAGCGCCAGCGAGCGTATCGAGACCCCCACAGCCACCCCAGCGCCCCGAGCGTCTCGCCCCACCCCCCTGCGCGTCCTCTATGTCTGTACGGCGAACATCTGCCGCTCGCCGTTCATGGAGCTCTACTCCCGCCACCTGGCCGGCCCGGGCACGCACGTGACGTTCTCGAGTGCGGGCACGCACGGCTTCGTCGGCCGCGAGATGGACCCGACGATGGCCGCGACCCTAACCGCGCGCGGCGTGGCCGGCGTCGGCCGGTTCCGCAGTCGGCCGTTCTCCAGCGACCTGATGCCGCACGCCGACCTGGTGCTGACCGCCGAGTCGGTCCACCGGCAGTTCCTCCTCGACGACCACCCGGCCAGCTTCCGCACGGTGCTGACGCTCGGGCAGTTCGCCGAGGCCGTCCGTACGTCGGGCGACGACCTCGCCGGTCACGACCTGCTGGCCGCGGTGGCCGAGCGGCGTGGCCAGGCCGACCCGGCCCTCGACGTCGCCGACCCCTACGGCCAGGGACCCGAGGTGGCCGCCATGTGTGCGGACGCACTCGAGGAGCTGCTGCGCGTCGTCGTCCCCGCCCTCACCGGAACCAGGAAGATCGCCCTATGACCCCCGCCCGACCCCGACCGCTTCGCGCCCGAGTCGGTGGGGCTCGCCCATGAACGACCTCGTCACCACGACGTTCTTCTCGATCCTCGCGGCCGGCTTCGTCGTCGGCGTCGTCGTCGGCCTGACCGGCATGGGCGGCGGTGCGCTGATGACGCCCGCGCTGATCTTCCTCGGCGTCGGCGACGCGGCGACCGTGGTCACCGCCGACCTGACCGCGGCTGCGGTCTACAAGACCGGCGGCGCGCTGGTGCACTCCCGACAGGGCTCGCCGAACTTCGCGCTCGCGAAGTGGCTGATCATCGGCTCGGTCCCGATGGCGCTCCTGGGCCCGTGGCTGATCCATCAGATCGCGGGCGAGGAACCCGAGTCGGTCGACACCCTCCTCAAGGAGGCGATCGGCTTCGCGCTGCTGCTCGCCGCCGCGACGTACGCCCTGCGCCTCTACATCAACCTGCGCCGGGTCCGCGGGGGCGCCGCCAACGCCGACCCCAACCCGCCGATCCGGCCACTGGTGACCCTCGCGGTCGGCGCCCTGGGCGGCCTCCTGGTCGGCGTGACGAGCGTCGGCTCGGGCTCGGTGATCATGATCGCGCTGCTGATGCTCTACCCCGGTCTGTCGGCGGTGAAGCTGGTCGGCACCGACCTCGTCCAGGCGGTGCCGCTCGTGCTGGCGGCCGCGATCTCCAACATCGTCATCAACGGCCTAGACTGGGAGATCCTGATCCCGCTGATCCTCGGGTCGGTGCCCGGCACCATCATCGGCAGCCGGATCGCCCCGCGGGTGCCGCAATCGGTGATCCGGCGCGGCATCGTCATCGTGCTGACGATGTCCAGCGTCGCGCTGCTCGACAAGTCGGGCTGGGCGCCGCTCGGCAAGGACGAGACCCACCCGGTGCTGATCGCCGTGATCGGGCTGGTCCTGCTGGTCACGCTGCCGATCATCTGGGGTTTCCTGCGCAAGGGCCAGGGGCTCCCGATGTTCGGCGCGCCGACGGTCGCCGAGCTCGACGACACCAACTTCCGCAGACCGCGGCACTGACCCGTAGCCATGGCGCTCGCGGGGTCAGCCCCGTCAGTCTCGGCCGAACAGGTCGCGCGTATAGATCTTGTGTTCAACGTCGGCTAGCACGTCGGTGCGTCGATTCACAACGATGACATCGGCGAGCGCCTTGAACTCGTCCAGGTCGCGAATGATCCTGGAATTGAAGAACCTGTCACCCTCGAGCATCGGTTCATAGACCACGACGTCTACGCCTCGGGCTTTGATGCGTTTCATCACACCCTGGATGGAGGACATCCGGTAGTTGTCAGATCCTGCCTTCATGATCAGCCTATAGATCCCAACCGTCTTCGGGCGCCGACGTAGCACGTCGTTGGCGATGAAGTCCTTGCGAGTAGTGTTTGCTTCGACGATCGCACTGATCAGGTTCTGCGGGACATACCGATAGTTGGCGTGGAGTTGCTTCGTGTCCTTTGGGAGGCAATAGCCGCCGTAACCGAAGCTCGGATTGTTGTAGTGGTCTCCGATGCGCGGGTCGAGGCTGACTCCCTGGATGATATGCGCTGAGTCAAGCCCGTAGGTT
>NZ_DASWVI010000076.1:0-4722 GCF_036401255.1 Nocardioides sp.
GATCGCGGCGTCGCCGTACGCACCGGCCGCCGCCCGGCACTGCCTGCGACTCGCGTCCGACGACAACGAGCTGCTCGCCGCGCGGGCCTGGACGGTGCTCATGCGACTCGGGGACGGCGGCCAGCGTGAGCAGGTCGTCCATCGCGCCGTGGTCGACGAGCGCCCCACGGTGCGGGCGCGAGCGCTCGTCAACGCCGGCCTCGGCGGATCGCTGAAGCCCGACGAGAGCGCCGCCGTGGCGGGCCGCTACGACGCCGCCCGCAGCGCGGAGCGGCACGCGACCCTGTTCGCCCTCGGCATGGCGGGCGCCCCCGAGCTGGCCGATCTCGCGGAGTCCGCGGACCCCGAGACCCAGCGCAGTGCCCAGTGGTGGCTCGACCACGGGCCGGCCATCATCGACCGGGACCTCGTCGAGCGCTGAACGAGGGACGCGACCGCCGTCAGGCCCGCGGCTGGCGGGCGAGCTGGCGGCTCTGCGCGACCAGCCGGCCCGCGGAGTCCCACACCTCGCAGTCCTCCTCGAACATCCCGCCCGCCAGGTTGCGGGTCGCGTGCCGCACCTTGAGCCAGCCCGGCGCGGGCCGGGCCCGCACGTGGGCGGTCAGCTCCAGGGTGGGCGCCCAGCCGGGCAGGCCCAAGTCGAACGTCACCGGCGGCAGCGCGTCGACCACCAGCAGCAGCGAGATCGGGTCCGGCTCCCGGCCGTCGGCCAGGCGGAACCACGCGCTCAGCACGCCGTTGCCGCTCGGCTGGCCCACCGTCCAGCCGATGTGGTCAGGGTGGAAGCGCATATCGAAGCGGTCCATCAGCGGGGCGACCGCCCGCATCTGCGGTGGCGCCATCGTGTTCGGCACGCACTGGTCCGGGGGCGGCATGTCGGGCTCGTCCGCGGTCGTGCGGACGTCGCCGCCGAGCCGGCCCAGGTCGCCGTACGTCGCCAGCGCGGTGATCCGCACGTCGTCGCCCTGCCGCAGGTCGGCGGCCGCGGTCGCCAGGCTGCCGCCGTCGCGGCGCACCGCCACGCTCACCTCGGCCGGACCGGCCTCGGAGGCGGAGAGGTAGTACGCCGACACCGCGACCGGGTCGGGCTTGGCCGGGAAGGCCTGCCGCAGGGCGTTGCCGAGCACCGCCAGCAGGTAGCCGCCGTTCAGGCCGCCGCCCACCGACCAGCCGGGCGCCAGGTCCGCGGCGTACGTTGCGTCGTCGCGCCGGGTGACGGCGGTCTGCTCGTCGAACTCGTAGGTCACCCGCGCGAGCCTAGGGAAACCGCCCGTCCGCGCGCGGACCGCGCGGCATGACTCACCTCACAGTTCGGACCCCTTGAGCGCGGACGACCGGCGTCCGAGTTAAATCGGGCCCGGCCACCGGCCCTCGACCCCTGACCTCGACCAGGAAGCACCCCACCCTGATGGCGATCCGCCGCTCCACCCGTCCGATCGCCGTCGGGCTCGCCGCGACCGTGGTCGCCGCAGTCCTCGCCGCCGGCACCGCTCCCGGTGCCGGTGCACCGCCATCGGGTGCGAGCACCGGGCCGTCGCTCTCGCCGTCCGCGGCGGCGCGCGCGAGCAAGGGCCGGGTGCACTACGCGCCGCCGGCGGCCCGCACGCTGGCGTGGGAGGGGGTCACGCCGGCACCGCCGGAGGGCCCGCCGGACTACCGGTTCCTGTCGTCACCGGACTTCATGAACGCCGACCTGGCCGACCTCAGCCGGCTGCGGAACTGGCGCTCGAGCATGCCGAACTCCTGGAACTCCTCCTACGCGTCGACCATCGACACGATCCTCGACACGTTCACCGCCGAGGCGCCGCAGGACGTCCTGGTCGCCGGCGACCTGGTCAACGGCCACTGGGGCGGCCACGACAGCACCGGCATCTTCGGCCCCACCCGCACCCAGCAGCAGCGGGTGACGGCCACCAAGCGCGCCGCCGACTTCTACTTCTCCCGGTGGCGGCGGCTGTTCGACGCGCGCGACCTGCCCGTGTACGCCGCCGTGGGCGACCACGACCTCGGCGACAACCCGTGGCGCGGTGGCCACGACCCGGAGCAGGCCCGCTTCAAGCGTCAGCACCAGGGCGTCTTCAAGTCCGCCTTCTTCCGCAAGGTCGTCAAGCCGAGCCACGTCACCGACCGCCCGGCCGGACCGGCCCACGACACGGCGTACGCGACCTATCTGTCCCCCGAGGTCCTGCTGGTCACCGTGAACGTGTTCCAGCGCACGCGCGACAACGTCATCCCCAAGCTCGACCGCGCCCAGCTCGCCTGGCTGGACCGCACGCTCGCCGCCGGTGAGCGGCGCGGCACCGACTGGATCGTGGTCCAGGGGCACGTGCCGGTGCTCAAGCCGGTGCGCACGCACGGCTCGTCGGCCATCTACTACCAGGGCGGCGCGAAGTCCCCGTTCTGGCGGACGATGGCCAAGCACCACGTCGACCTCTACCTCCACGGCGAGGTCCACGAGGTCAGCGTCAAGCGCGCCGACGGCATCACGCAGGTCTCCCACGGCGGCACCGTCGGGATGCCGTCGCCGCGCGGCTACGGAGCGACGAACTACCTCCTCGGCGAGGTCTTCGGCGACACGATGTGGCTGCGCGACAACCTGTTCACGCCGACGATGGTCGACTACTCCCACCAGCTCTGGCAGCTCGGCGGCAGGTCCCACCGCCCGGTCGCCCACAAGCGGATCTCCGGCGTGGCGCCGGCCATCGGCCACCTGGTGCTCACCAGCGACAACCAGCTCGTCTACAGCGACGGGGCGCTGATCCCGCTCAGCTGACGGGCACGGTCCCGCTCGCCGCATGGGACGCGGTTCGCGGACCCTATCCGGCGCCGTTGACCGGGCTCGAGCCCGGATCGTCGCCGGGCCCAACTCCTGACCGCCGCCGGGATCTTGGCGTCAGCAGTCGAAAGTCGCCACGACGTGGACCGTGACGTTCTTGCCCTTCTTGGTCGCGGTCGCGTCGGCATCGACCTCAGCGCCCCCGCCGTCGGGATCGACGTCAGCGGTGCCCTGCCCAGGCTGGACAGTGAACGTCGTCTTGCCGACGGTCACGATCGGCGTGGCGGGCTCGTCATCTCGCCCGGGAATGATCGAAACGCTCTTCTGTCCCTTGCTCGTCTTGTAGAAGGCCTGGTTCCCACCTCCGGTGATGACGAAGCCGGGCCCGGACCACGACGCGTCGACAGCGTCGGTGAGCTTCACTGTGGCGTCACAGTCGGCTTGGCTCTCGGGCGCCTTGGTGTTGCTCGGGTCTGCCTGAGAGCCCGGGTCGTCATCAGAGCCGCTGCAAGCGGACACCGCGAGCGCGGTCGTCAGGGCGGTCACGGCCAGGGTCAGTCGTGGCGAAAGCATGCGACAGAGTCAAGCATGCCGAGGGGAATGCGGTCGCACGGGAGGCAGCTGCGGCAGCATGGGCGCCATGACCGACCGCCGGCCGCACTGGGTCTACGGGCCCGGCGAGGAGCCCGACCCCCGCTTCACGCTCGCCAACGAGCGGACGTTCCTGGCGTGGGTGCGCACCGCGCTCGCCATGCTGGCCGGCGGCGTGGCGCTGCACGCTCTCGAGGTGCCCGGCACGCCGTGGCTGCGCACCACGCTCGCCGTCGTGCTGGTGCTGTTCGGGGCGCTGGTCACGGTGTTCGCGCTCGTGCGGTGGGCGCGGGTCGAGCGGGCGATGCGGATGCGAGCACCGCTGCCCGGGTTCGGGCTCGGCGTCGTGATGACCCTCGCGGTGCTGATCGGGGCGGTGCTCCTCGCCGTGGCGTTCCTCTGAGGGACGCTGTCCGCGCTCAGTCGGCCAGGGCCTGAGCCGCGCGGGCCAGGTCGTCGACACCGCGGGCCAGCTCCTCGGGGCGGTCGGTCGCGAGGTCGAGGTGGAAGCCGTAGAGGGCGGAGTCGACGAGGGTGACGATCCGCGCGACCCGGCGTGCCGGCGCGCCGCTGCGGACGAGGTAGTCCCGCAGCGCCGCGGCCCACCGCTCGTTGCTGGCCCGCGCCTCGGTCAGGTAGGGCTCGCGGCCGATGAGCCCGGTCGCCGCCGCCTGCACGTAGACGTCCAGGCAGGAGTTGAGCGGCTCGGTCGCGTACGCCGCCCACAGCCGATTGACCCCGGACCGCACGCTGGGCGCCGGGGGCAGGGCCTCGATCTCCGCGATCGAGCGCTCCCCCGCCCGGACCACCACAGCCGAGACGAGCGCGTCCCGGCTGCCGAAGTGGTAGATCAGCATCCGGTCGCTGGTGCCGATCGCCGCCGCCACCGGCCGCAGGGTCAGCCCGATCAGGCCGTGCTCGAGGACGTGGTCGGTGACCTGGTCGAGGAGCTCCTCCCGACGGCTCTCGCTCGTCATGGCGTGGAGTGTAGCGAGTGCTACGCTTGTAGCAGTCGCTACATTTCCTGGAGAGGACTCAACGTGTTCGCCGCGATGGTGCTGCTGATGGCCGCGATCGGGGTCGAGGTCGCCTCGACCGCCGTACTGCCCCGCGCCGACGGCTTCACCGATCCCCTCTGGAGCGGCCTCGTGCTCCTCGGCTACGGCGTGTCGATCTGGCTGCTCACGATCGTCGTGCGCGACATGCCCGTCTCGATCGCGTACGCGATCTGGTCGGGCGTCGGTACGGCGCTGGTCGCGGTGGCCGGCTATCTCTTCCTCGACGAGCCGCTGGGCTGGGTCAAGGTCATGTCGCTCGCGCTCATCGTCGTCGGCGTGCTCGGGCTGAACCTGGCG
>NZ_DASWVI010000077.1:0-6581 GCF_036401255.1 Nocardioides sp.
CTGCCGTTCCTCCTTCGGCCCTAGTCCGTCCGTCCCTACGCTGGGCCCGTGGAGAGCGACGCCGCTGCGCGCGGATCACGACGACGGGAGCGCACTCGCGGACTGCTCCTCGATGCCGCGGAACAGCTCGTGTCCCAGCAGGCGCCCGAGGAGATCCGGATCGAGGATGTCGCCGCTCAGGCGGGGATCTCGCCGGCCTCGGTGTACGTGCACTTCGGGACGAAGGACGCGCTGCTCGCGGCGGTCACCGAGCGGGTGCTCGCGGTCGCGACCGAGACCCTGCGCTCGGCGTACGCCGCCGAGACGACGCCGCTCGAGCGGTTCGCCGGCGTCGGGGCGGCGTACCTCCGGCTGCTGCTCGACCACCCGACGGTGGTGAAGTACCTGACCGCGACGGGGGAGCGCGGCCCGCGGACGCCGGTCGAGGAGGAGGTCGTCGCGCGGTTCAGCCAGCTGCGGCGCGAGTTCGAGCAGAGCATCCGCGACGCCGTCGACGCCGGTGCGATCCGGCAGGTCGACCCCGAGCTGATGTCGTCGTTCCTGTTCGGCGCCTGGAACGGCGTCGCCGCGCTCGCGCTGCGCCGCGACGCTCTGGCACTGACGCCCGAGCGGGTCGAGGCGGCGGTCGTCGAGGCGGGACTGATGTTGCTCGACGGGTTGATCCCGAAGTGAACTAGAGTCTGACTCCAGATCACCCGAGGAGGCCCGCATGACCCAGACACCCGCCGACGCCGAGACCTGGGACGTCGTGGTCGTCGGCGCGGGACCGGGCGGACTCACCTGCGCGGCGTACCTCGCGGCCAACGGCAAGCGGGTGCTGGTCCTCGAGGCCAACCAGGTGGTCGGCGGCAGCACCCAGGTGTTCCGCCGCGCGGGCAACAAGTTCGAGTTCGACGTCGGCACCCACTACGTCGGCGAGTGCGGCCCCGGCGGCCGGATGCAGACCGCGCTCACCGGGCTCGCGCTGACCGAGCGCATCAACTGGCTGCGCCAGCGCCCCGAGGGCCACTGCCAGATCATGGTCCCGGGCACCACGTTCCAGACGCCGACCGGTTGGGACACCTACCTCGACCGGCTGATCGCGGCGTTCCCCGATGAGGAGGCCGGCCTGCGGCGCTGCGTGTCGATCATGCGCACCATCGCCGCCGGCGAGCGGCCGCGTCGCCGCCCGTGGGCCCTGCTGCGGTGGGGGATCTGGCCGATCACCCGGCTGATGGCCGCGTGTGGGCTCAGCGCCGACGCGCAGGCCGTGATCCTCGCCGAGAACGGCGACTACACCTGGCCGCCGCACCGTACGCCGGTGGCCATGCACGCGGGCTTCCTGCACCACTACCTGCAGGCCGGTGCCTACTACCCGCGCGGCGGCGGGCAGGTCATCGGCGCCCACCTGACCGACGTCGTGCAGACCCACGGCGGCCGGGTGCGCACCAAGGCCCGGGTCGAGCGGATCCTCATCGAGGAGGGCCGGGCGGTCGGCGTACGCCTGCGGGGTGAGGAGGAGATCCGCTCCGAGGTCGTGGTCTCCGCGGCCGACTTCAAGCGCACCTGGGCCGACCTGGTCGGCGAGGAGCACCTGACCCGCCGGCTGCGGCGCCGGCTCGCGAATCTCGAGATGACCCTGCCGATGTTCGCGGTGTACGTCGCCCTCGACGTCGACCTGCGCGAGCGCGACACCCCGCCGCTGGCGTGGGTCTGGCCGACCAACGACGTCGACGGCTACTACCGCGAGGTCGCCGCGGGTCGTTGCCCCGAGCGGATGCCGGTCGGCATCAGCTGTCCGACGGCCAAGGACCCGGAGGGCACGCACTCCGCGCCGCCGGGCTACTCGACGCTCGAGCTGGTGAGCTGGGCACCGAAGGACCACGCGTTCTGGAACGTCCCGGACGGTGCCGTGGACGGCGCTGGGTACGGCCGCGACGAGCACTACCGCCGGCTCAAGGACGAGCTCACCCGGCGCGTGCTCGACACCGCCGAGCTGATGATCCCCGACCTGCGCGAGCGGATGGTGTTCTGCGAGGCGTCGACGCCGATCACCCAGGAGCGCTTCACGCTGAGCACCGACGGCTCCTGCTACGGCATCGCCCCGCTGATCAAGAACCTCGGCCCGTTCCGGCCGCGGGTCACCACGCACGTCCCCGGCCTGTTCCTGGCCGGCGGCAGCACCGAGCACATGTTCGGCATCAACGCCACGATCTGGGGCGGCATGGGCACGGCCGGGGCGGTCCTGGGCCGCGACCTCGTGCAGGAGGTCCGCGACGGCGCCGTCTTCGTCGACGAGTCCCGGCTGACGCCGATCGCCGACGACTTCGACGCGCTGCTGGCGTCGAAGCCCGGGTCTGCCATCCGCCGGCCGGTACGCCGCCGCCCGGTCGCGGGGACGCCCGCGCGCTGAGGATCGCAGCCCGTCCGGAGCTACGGTGAGGTGATGACGAACCGATCCGCCGATCGCCCGCAGCTGATGGTCTTCGACGTCAACGAGACGCTCTCCGACATGTCGCCGATGGGGGCGCGTTTCGAGGACGTGGGTGCCCCCGCGCACCTGGCGAAGACGTGGTTCGCCGGGCTGCTGCGCGACGGGTTCGCCCTGACCGCCGTCGAGGCGAGCGCCCCGTTCGCGCAGCTGGCGGCCGGGGCACTCCGGGCCGGCCTGCAGGGGCTCTCGCTGGATCGCGGGACCGACGAGGCGGTCGAGCACATCATGGCGGGCTTCACCAGCCTCGGCGTGCATCCCGACGTCCCCGACGGGGTCCGGGCGCTGAGCGCGTCCGGCCTCCGGCTCGTCACCTTGAGCAACGGCGCGACCTCGGTCGCCGACGGCCTGCTCGAGCGGGCCGGGATCCGCGACCACTTCGAGGTGCTGCTCTCGGTCGAGCAGGCGGGCCGGTGGAAGCCCGCACCCGAGGCCTACGCCTACGCCCTCGAGCAGTGCGGCGTGGGCCCCGCCGACGCCATGCTGGTCGCCGTCCATCCGTGGGACATCGACGGCGCCGCCCGCGCCGGACTCGCCACCGCGTGGATCGACCGGGCCGGCGACCCCTACCCGGACTACTTCAGCGCCCCGGACCTCGCCCCGCGGTCGCTGGTCGAGCTCGCCGACCGGCTGCGCTGAACGCCGGCCAGGGCCGGGTCGCGCCACTGCTCGTCGTCGAGCTGCAGGATGCGGACGGCGATCGCGGCCATGGCGACGAAGGCGAAGAGGTACTTGGCATTGGTCAGCACGCTCGTGCCCGGAACCACGACCTCCACCAGGACGGCGGCCGCTGCCAGCCCCACGACCCACAGCCGGACGAGTCCTGCCCGGTGGAGGGCGATCGGCAGGACGAGGACGGAGAGCGCATACGCGAGGATGAGCGGCAGCACCATCAGCCCGACGCCGGCGCTCGCGTCGATGGCCTCCAGGGCGGTGATGACGGTGGCCCGCGGGAGGTCGGAGTCCACCAGGGCCAGCGCGATCAGCGAGAACACGGAGTAGGCCACGTGCCCGAGGGCACCGAGGACCCCGAGTCCGGCGGCGATCCGTGCGGCGAGGCGGCCGCGCCCGGTGGCCAACCGGGCGGCCCCGATCACTCCGAAGACCAGGAGCACCGACGAGAGCGTGAGCAGGTAGGCCTCGGCGGTCATCCGGGCGGCCGACTCGGTCCCGATCGTGTAGAGCTCCTCGGGTCCGCCCGTGTTCGCGGGAGCGATCAGGCTGGCCGCGCCCACCAGCAGTGCCGAGCCGGCGAGACCGATGGCGGTGAGCCTCCGGTGCAGCGCAGCCGGAGCGTGGTTCTCGAGCCGGGGGTGGGTGGCGGACATGATGACCTCCTCTGTCGACGTGTGATCCGCCTCCACCGTGCTGGTCCGCCCCGGCGCGGCGCATCGGCTTCGAGGGCATACCTGCTGCCCTGGGGATCGGGCGGTCCCCACCTCGAGGTCGGCGGAACTGACCTGGAGATGGACGTGCACGCACGCATTCGTTGGCACACTCGTGCCGTGGGCAGAGCGCGTACGCCGGCGGCCGGGATCCTCCCGGCTCGCGAGGACCTGCTGATCGCGGGCCTCGTCGGCGGTGCCGGCGCGCTCGAGATCGTGCTCGGTGACATCGCCGACGACCGGCTGGCCCCGCTCGCCGCCATGGCCGGCATCACGGTCGCGCTCGGGTTCCGGCGCCGGCTGCCTCTCGTCGTCGGCCCGGTGGTCCTGGTGCTGATCCTCGTCCAGACCGCGGCCGGCGTGGACACGGCGGCACAGTCGATGACCCTGCCCGCGATCGTGATCGCGATGTACACCGGGGGCCGCTATGGCGACCTCCCCGCCGGTCTCGGTGCCCTCGGCGCGTCGCTGGCTCTCGTGACGGCGGCGATCGCGCTGGATGGCCACGGGCTCTCCGACCAGAGCTTCGGATGGCTGCTGACCGGTGCGCCGTGGGGGACGGGACACCTGGTCCGCCGCCACGCGGCCGCCGCCGCGGCCTCCGACGAGGAGGCGCGCCACATCGAGGCGTCCGCCCGGCAGCGGGTGGCCCGCGCGGCGGACGAGGAGCGCTCCCGGATCGCCCGGGAGCTCCACGACATCGTCTCCCACAGCCTGACCGCGATGGTCGTGCAGGCCACGGGGGCTGAGCAGCTGGTCGACGTCGATCCCGACGGCGCCAAGGAGGCGATGCGGCAGGTCCAGGACACCGGTCGGGAGGCGATGGACGAGATGAAGCACCTGCTCGGGGTGCTCCGTGCGCCCGGACATCCGCCGCGCGACCCACAACCGGCCCTCGAGGATCTCGCCGGCCTCGTCGAGGCCTCGCGCGCCGCCGGGACCGACGCCACCCTCCTGATCACCGGCACCCCTCGGCCACTCCCGCGCGGGATGGGGCTGTCGGTCTACCGGATCGCGCAGGAGGCGTTGACGAACGTGCGCAAGCACACCGAGGGCGCGGCGGCCGAGGTCCGCCTCCGGTTCGAGCCGACCGCCCTGCTCCTCGAGGTGGTGGACAGCGGGCGCCGAACGCGCGCGCTGCCCGGGGCGCCCGCGGCGCCGGGCTACGGGGTGACCGGAATGCGGGAGCGCGCCGCCCTGTACGGCGGCCGACTGCATGCGGAGCCGCGCACCGACGGCCACGGGTGGCTCGTGCGGGCCGAGTTCCCCCTGGCGGGCTCATGACGATCCGCGTCCTGGTCGCCGACGACCAGTCCTTGGTCCGGGACGGCTTCGCCGCCATCTTGCGCGGCCCGGCGGACATCGAGGTGGTCGGCGAGGCCGCCGACGGCGAGGAGGCGGTCGCCCGGGCGCGGGAGCTGGTCGCCGAGGTCGTCTTGATGGACATCCGGATGCCGCGACTCGACGGGATCGAAGCCACCCGGCGGTTGTGCGGCGATCCGGCGTGGAAGGGACGGGTCATCGTGCTCACGACGTTCGACGCCGACGAGCTCGTCTGGGACGCCCTCCACGCCGGCGCCTCCGGGTTCCTCCTCAAGACGACGACCGCCGCCGAGCTCGTCGGTGCGGTCCGGGTCGTCTCCGACGGCACCGCCCTGCTCGCGCCGGAGGTGACCGGCCGCCTGGTCCGAGAGTTCATGCACCGGCCACGGCCCGGGGGCCCAGCCCCCGAGCTCACGCAGCTGACCGATCGGGAGTCCGACGTCTTCCGCCGCATCGCCGAGGGCCGCACGAACCACGAGATCGCCGACGCCCTCCACGTCTCGGAGTCCACGGTGAAGACCCACGTCAACCGGGTCTTCACCAAGCTCGGCCTCCGCGACCGGACGCACGCCGCCATCTACGCCTACGAGTCCGGCTTCATCACGCCGGGCGACCGCCGCGATCCGCCGTGACCTGGCCCGGACTCGCGCACCGCCGACGGCACGACGACGGCGACCGGGAACTTCGACCCGCCCGGCGTACCCCGTCCGGCCCTGGTGTGCAGCGAGGCGCCGGGGTGGTCTGGCGCCATGACGAAGAACATCCTCCTGATCGTCAACGGTCCGGCCTACGGGGCTGACGAGACCTACAACGCCATCCGCCTGGCGAACGCCCTCGCGCGCCGCGACGACGCCGAGGTCACCGTCTTCCTCATGGGGGACGGCGTGACCTGCGCCGTCGCCGGGCAGAAGACCCCCGACGGCTACTACGCGCTCGACCGGATGCTGCAGTCCTTCGCGCGCCACGGCGGCACCATCGCCTGCTGCGGCACCTGTCTCGACGCACGTGGCCTCGCCGAGGAGCGCCTCATCGAGCCCGCCCACCGCTCCACGATGGACCAGCTCGCGGAGTGGACGGTCGACGCCGATGAGGTCCTGACCTTCTGAGCCACCACGCATCGGTGGATCGAGGTTGACCGCAGGTTCCGGCGAGGCGACCTCGCGGGGCATGGCGGCGCTGTTCGGGAGGGGCGCCCACGGTGCGGCTCGGGCCGTCTCGACGGACCGGCCTGCCAGGTTTTCGGACGCCGAGCTCGCGGTGCACGCGAGCCGAGGCCGCGGCGACCACCATGAGGGAGGTGTCGAGACGGCGGAGCTGCTCATGGTGAAGAACCTCCTGACGGCCGCGGCCGTCTACCTGGCCGCGCTCGGCGCCGCGCTGCTCTTCGTCCCCCGGCAGTTCGG
>NZ_DASWVI010000078.1:0-1922 GCF_036401255.1 Nocardioides sp.
GCCGCGCCGGCCACCGCCGCCCCGGCCTGGGCGCCCGCCGACTCCGCCCAGATCCACCCGGGCACGATGATGTACACCGAGGGTGCCCAGTGCACGGCGAACTTCGTGTTCACCGACGCCTCCAGCAACGTGTACGTCGGCTACGCGGCGCACTGTGCCGGCACCGGCGCGGCGACCGACACCGACGGCTGCAAGGCGAGCTCGCTGCCGCTCGGCACCAAGGTGACGTTCAACGAGGGCGGCAGCCTGATCAGCGAGGGCACCCAGGTGGGCTCGGGCACCTTGGTGTACTCCTCGTGGGACACCATGCACAAGCTCGGCACGACCGACGCCAACACCTGCGCCTACAACGACTTCGCGCTGGTCCAGGTTGCCGCAGCGGACGTCGCCAAGGTCAACCCGTCGGTGCCGTTCTGGGGCGGTCCCACCGGCATCGACACCGACGGCACCGCGGCGGGTGACCGGGTCTGGACCTACGGCAACTCCAGCCTGCGCGCCGGCCTCGAGCCCCTCTCGCCGCACACCGGCATCAGCCTGGGCGACGACGCCGCCGACGGCGGCTGGAGCCACCCGCTCTACACGGTGACCCCGGGCATCCCCGGCGACTCCGGCTCGGGCTTCCTCAGCGATGGGGGCAAGGCGATCGGCGTCCTCTCCACGCTCGGCCTCGCCCCGCTGCCGGCGTCGAACAACATCGGCGACCTGGCCAAGGAGCTCGCGTTCGCCCAGCAGCACTCCGGCATCTCCGGCCTGCAGCTGGTCAACGGCACCGAGCCGTTCTCGCCGATCCTGTGACCCGCTGACCTCGGTCCAGCCGAACCAGAGGGAGCGTCCCGGAGGCCCGGCACTTGCCTCCGGAAGATCAACGGCGACGGCCCCGCCCATCCCGGGCGGGGCCGTCGTCGCGTTCGGGTAGTTTGCCGGGCATGACCGCCCGCCAAGCCAGCACCCTGGCCGTGGCCTCGGTGGTCGCCGGCGCGCTGCTCCTCGTGGTGCTGGCGGCGTGGGCGTCCTCGATCGGGCCGAGCGGGGTGCTGCGCGGTGACGGCCCCTCCTCGCTCCGGTCGCCGACGACGACCGCGTCCTCCACGTCCGCGTCGGCCGACGCCGGCCGTGAGCCCCCCGAACCGGTCCCGTCTCGCGGCACGCCACCGTGGGTGCGGGCGTTCGCGCTGCTGGTCGACCTCGCGGTGGTGGTCGCACTGGTGCTGGTGGTGGCCAGGTACGCCGCGGTGCCGTTCGTGCGGTCGACCCGGCGACGGCGGGCGCTGCGCAAGCGGCGTACTCCCGAGCGGCTGGCCTTCGACGTCCTCGAGCCCCCCGCAGCGGTCGCGCGGGAGATGCTCGCCGACGCGGCCACGCAGCGCCGGCTGCTCGCCGAGGAGGGCACGCCGCGCAACGCGGTCGTCGCGTGCTGGCACCGCTTCGAGACCCAGGCCGCCGCGGCGGGCATGGCCCGCGGCACCTGGGAGACCTCCTCGGAGTACACCATGCGCCTGCTCGACCTCGTCGACGCCCACCAGCCGGCGGTGACCCGGCTCGGGGAGCTCTACCGCGAGGCCCGGTTCTCCGAGCACGAGCTCACCGAGGAGCACCGCCGCGAGGCCCTCGCGGCCCTGGACGCCATCCACCGCACGATCGGCGTGCCCGCGTGAGCGCCCGGGCCGGGGAACGGACCCGGTGGCGGACACGGTGGCGGACGTGGTGGCGGCGCCTGGCGGGCGGCGCGGTCGCGTACGCCGCGCTGGAGGCCGGCCTGGTGTTCGCCGACGCCGACCCGGACCCGGTCCGTCTCGGAGCGCTCGTGGCCGGTGGGGTCGCGCTGCTCGGGCTGCTGCGCGATGCGCTCGCCGGTGGGGGCGCCTCGTGGGACATCGAGGTGGAGCGGCCCTCGCTGCGCGAGCGCGGCGACCCGCGACTGC
>NZ_DASWVI010000079.1:0-4058 GCF_036401255.1 Nocardioides sp.
GTTGCGGAAGTACTTCGCGATCGCGGTCGCGAACACGTTCGGCGGCTCGTGCCCGTAGTGCCAGGTGGGGATGCCGAGGGAGTCGGTCCCGTCCGCGAACCGGTCGAGCACGTCGAAGGCGCGTTCGGACCACGCGCCCACCGACGGCCGGTACGACGGGACCGCGGCCAGCATCGACAGCGCCTCGTCGAGCGCGTCGGGCTGCCGCGCCAGCCACGCGCCGAGGTTCGCCGCCTCCATCGCACCGGGACCGCCACCGGTGGCGACCACCCGGGTGCCGCCGAGAGCGGCGCCCAGGCGGGCCGCGTCGCCGTACGCCGGGTCGCGGCGGTCGGCCGTGTGCCGGCCCATGACGCCGACCAGGTGACGGCCCTCGACCCAGGTCTCCAGGGCCAGGTCGATCGCGTGGTCGTGGAGGGCCCGCGCCAGGGCCTTGTCCCGGGTCGCGGGTCGCTGCGACCACGCGTACGCGCGGGCGTCGAGCGAGTCGGAGTACTCGACGCCGTCGTACAGCTCCTCCGGCGTGTAGAGGTCCGTCCGTGCCGTGTCGACCGGTGTGTCCGGGATCGCCGGCAGCACGAGCGCCCCGGCGGCGCGCGCCATCGCCTCGTCGCCGGGCGCGAAGGCGCAGCCCAGGAACGTCGCCCCGGCGAGGTCGAGCGCGGCCAGGGTCTCGTGCCGGCCGGTGAGGTCGACGCCGCGGACCCGCCAGCCCCGCAGGGCGGTGGCACCCGCGGCGAGACGCCGGTCGAGCTCCGCGAGGGTCTCGACGTGGACGACGCGGCCGCGGGTGCTCTTCACCCGGACAACCTAGAACGCCGCTAGAAGGCGTGGGCCATCAGCTCGCCGAAGAGCTCCTGCTCGTCGACTGGCAGGCCGCGCGAGCGGAACCAGCCGGCCACGTTGGCGCAGTCGCGCATCAGGAAGTCCATGCCGTTGACGTTGCCGGTCAGGTCGACGATCTGCGGCAGGTCGATGATCACCAGCCGCTCGCCGGCCGCGAGGAGGTTGTACGCCGACAGGTCGCCGTGCACGATCCCGTGCCCGGCCATCGTGGCCAGCGCCTCGCGCAGCTGGTCGAAGTACGACGCCAGCAGCGCCGGCTCGGGTCGGGTCTGGGCGAGCCGGGGCGCGCTCTCGCCGTCCTCGTCGGTGATCCACTCCATGAGGATCTCCGTGCCGTCGATCTGCACGGGGTAGGGGACCGGCAGCCCGAGCGACCAGCACCGCTTGAGGGCGTCCCACTCCGAGACCGCCCACTCGCTGGTCGCGACGACCTTGCCCCAGGTGCTCTTGCGCTTGAGGGCACGCTGGTCGCGGGATCGTTTGACGCTGCGGCCCTCGGTGTAGGACGCGGCCCGGTGGAACGTGCGGTGCTCGGTGCTGCGGTAGCGCTTGGCGACCATGACGACGGACTCGCCGACCGCGTCGCTCCCGGGGACGGCGCGCTCGAGCAGGTAGGCGTCGGCCTCCTTGCCGGTCTTGAGGATGCCGAGCTCGGTGTCGAGGGCGGCTTGAGAGGTGACGACCCAGTCGGGGCGCGGCTCCGGGCCGCGGCACAGCGGCTCGACGCTGAGCCAGGTGGACCAGCGCTGGGTGTCGTCGTCGGGCTCGTCGTACGCGGTGAAGTCGAAGACGAACGAGGGGTCGAGATCGGGCTGCGGGTCAGCAGCGGGGTCGGGCAGGTACTGCGTGAAGTCGTGAGACATCGCGGTGGGTGCTCCAGGAGATCGAGAGGGTTTGGTCTGCGGACAGGCCAAGGACAGTCGTCGACATGTCACGCTCCTCTCGCTCGGGCACCCGGCAGCCTGCCGGACGGCTGGAACGAGTGTCGGGCCACGCGATCGCGACCGGCAACCGAATTAACGCGGGGCCGGTCGGTTAGGTTGCTCGCGTGCTCCGTCGTCTCGCCGCGCTGTGCGCCGCGGCCCTGGTCGTGTCCCCGCTCGCCTCGTCCTCCCCGGCCACCGGTGGGGAGGAGGCGCCGCACGGAGCCGCCGGCATCGGCGACCCGTACTTCCCGCTCGACGGCAACGGCGGCATCGACGTGCGCTCCTACGACATCCACGACCGCTACCGGTTCCGCGAGGGCCGGCTGTCGGGGTGGACCGCGGTGACCCTGCGGGCGACCGAGACGCTGTCGACCTTCAACCTCGACTTCCTGCTGCCGGTGCGGGCCGTGTCGGTCGACGGCCGTGCCGCCGAGTTCGACAAGACCCACCACGAGCTGGTCGTCCACCACCCGGTGACGGCCGGTGACGTCGTCCGCGTCGTCGTTCGCTACGCGGGACGCCCGGGGAAGTACTCCTATGCGGGGGAGAGCAACTGGTTGGCCGAGGCCCACGAGGTCGTCGCGATGAACCAGCCCCACATGGCGCCGTGGTGGTTCCCGGCCAACGACCACCCGCTGGACAAGGCCCGCGTGCGCATGTCGATCACGGTGCCGAAGACCAAGCAGGTCATCGGCAACGGTCGCCGGGTCGCGCGGACCGTGCGCGGCGGTCTGGCCACCACGACCTGGCAGGCGGCCGAGCCGATGGTCCCGTACCTCGCGTTCTTCGCGGCCGGGTCCTACGAGGTCGCGCACGGCCGCGCGGACGGGCGGCCGTGGTACGTCGCCGTCTCGGACGGCCTCGGCACCGCGTCGCAGCGCGTCGCGATGGGACTGATGAAGCGCACGCCGGACCTCGTGCGCTGGCTCGAGAGGGTCATCGGGCCCTACCCGTTCGCCCAGACCGGCGGGCTCACCACGGCCCTGCCCGTCGGCTTCGCGCTCGAGAACCAGACCCGGCCGACGTACCCGTTCCTGGGCGATGGCCAGGGTGCGGTGCGGATCGTGGTCCACGAGCTGGCCCACCAGTGGTTCGGCGACTCCGTGGCCATCGCGAGCTGGCGCGACATCTGGCTCAACGAGGGCTGGGCGACCTACTTCGAGGACTACTACGGCGAGACCCACGGCGGGCCGACCACCGACGAGCTCCTGCGCGACCAGTACGGCGACATCCCGTCCGACGACGCGTTCTGGAGCCGTGAGGTCGCCGACCCCTGCGCCGACCACGAGGACTGCGTCGGCCCGATCTTCGCCGGCTTCGTCTACGAGCGCGGCGGCATGGCCCTCTCCGCGCTGCGCAACCGGATCGGCGACGACGCCTTCGGCCAGCTGATCCGGCGCTGGGTGACCGACCACGCCGACGGCAACGGCAGCACCGAGCAGTTCGAGGCGCTCGCCGAGCAGGTCAGCGGCCAGGACCTGGGCGGGTTCTTCGACGCCTGGGTGCACGCGACGACGAAGCCCGCGGACACGGCCGCCAACGGCCTGGGGTGAGCTCGTCAGTGCAGCAGGGGTGAGACGAGCCGCCCCACCACGCTGGGCAGCCGGGTGACGGACTCCTCCGCGTCGGCGAGGGTCATCGCGCGCAGGCCGGCGTTGATGCCCAGCCAGCGCCACGGCTCCGGTTCCCAGGCGGGGGAGCGGTGCCCGACCCAGGGCAGCCGGGTCAGGTCGGTGTCCCGCCCGAGCACGAGGTCGCGCAGCGTCCGGCCGGCCAGGTTGGTCGTGCTGACCCCGTCGCCGACGTACCCGCCGGCCCAGGCCAGTCCGGTCTCCCGATCGAGCCCGACCGAGGCCCACCAGTCGCGCGCGATGCCGAGCGCCCCGCCCCACGCGTGGGTCACCCGGGTGCCGGCGAGCACGGGGAACAGGTCGACGAGCGTCGCGTACAGACGCGCGAACACCGCCTCGTCGCGGTCGTACTCCGGCCGGATCCGGGAGCCGAGGTGGTACGGCGCGCCGCGGCCGCCGAAGACGAGCCGATCGTCCGCGGTCCGCTGCCCGTAGACGATGAGGTGGCGGTGGTCGGTGAAGGTCTCCCGGCGGGCGAGCCCGATCTCGTCCCATGTCGCCGGCGACAGCGGCTCGGTCGCGATGATCAGCGAGTAGACCGGCACGACGGTGCGCTCCTCGCCGCTCAGCGAGGGCGTGTAGCCCTCGGTCGCCCGCACCACGGTCCCGGCTCGCACGTCGCCGTCGGCGGTGTGCGCGCGGCCCGGGCCGATCG
>NZ_DASWVI010000080.1:0-40176 GCF_036401255.1 Nocardioides sp.
CCACGGTGTGGTGCTCGTCGCCCACGACCCTGTCATGGTGCAGCTCGCCGACCAGGTGCTCGCGCTCCCGGCGCCGGTGGCGCGGGCCCGTGTCCGCGGGCGGAGTCCGGCCGGCCCACGGCCGACGGCACCGCCGGACGGTCCGCCACCGGCCCCGCCCGGCACGCCCACCCGGATCAGGTTCTGGGACAGCACGCTCCTGGCTGCGCTCGCCTCGGCCTCGGGGGTGGCACTGACGGCGACGGCCGGCTGGCTGATCGTGCAGGCCTCCACCCGCCCGGCGATCCTGACGCTGCTGGTCGCGATCGTGTCCGTGCGGACCTTCGGCCTGGCCCGGCCCGCGCTGCGCTACGTCGAGCGGCTCCGCTCCCACGACGTCGTGCTGCGGATGCTCGCCGAGCGCCGGGTCGAGGTGTACGACGCGGTCGTCCCGCTGACGCCCGGCGCCCTCGGCCGGCGCCGTGGTGACGTCCTGGCGGCGATCGTCGACGACGTCGACTCGGTGCTGGACCGGGAGCTGCGCGTGCGGATGCCGGTGCGCGGGGCCGTGGTCGTGGCCGTGCTGGCGGTCGCCGTGGGCGCGATCGTCGAGCCGTGGTCGGTGCCGGTGCTGGCCGGCACCTGCCTGCTGGCCGGCGGGTCGGGCTACCTGCTCGCCCGCGTCGGCGCGACCCGCGCCGAACGGCGTGCCGTCGCCACCCGCGCCCGCCTCTCCGACGCGGTCGTCGAGGTGACCCAGACCGCCAGCGAGCTGACCATGTGGCAGGCCGAGGGACGGGCGCTCGCCGCGGTCGGCGCGATCAGCGACGAGCTCGGCCGCGCCGCGGTGGCGGCCGCCACGTGGCTGGCCTGGGCGCGCGCGGTCGTGCTGTCCGTCAGCGGGGCTGGGGTCGCCGCGATGGCCTGGCTGCTGGCACCGCTGGTCGCCGACGGGTCGCTGTCGGGTCCGATGCTCGCGCTGCTCGTGCTGATGCCCCTGGCGCTCGCCGAGGTCGCCACCTCCGTCGCCGACGCCGGCGCGCTCTCGGCCCGGACCGAGGCCGCCGAGGCGCGGCTGGCCCGGATCGCCGCGACGCCCCCGGCGGTCGCCGAACCCGAGCACCCCGTGCCCGCCGACGGCGACGACGAGGTGGGCCTCGACCGCGTGTGGGCCGCCTGGGAGGACCGGGTCGTGCTGGAGGACCTCACGCTCGACCTGCGTCCGGGCGACCGCGTCGCGGTCGTGGGCCCGACCGGCTCGGGCAAGAGCACGCTGGCCTCGCTGCTGCTGCGGTTCGTCGACCCGGTCCGCGGCAGCGTGCACCTGGGCAAGCGGCCGCTGCGGGACCTGGCGCTCGACGACGTACGCCGCACCGTCGGGCTGGTCGACGACGACCCGCACGTGTTCGCGACCACGCTGGCCGAGAACGTGCGCCTCGCGCGGCCGGGGGCCACGGACGCGGAGGTCGAGGACGCGCTGCGTCGCGCCCGGCTCGGCGACTGGCTGGACTCGCTGCCGGCCGGCCTGGACAGCTGGCTGGGCGACGGCCACGCCGGCGTCTCCGGGGGCGAGCGGGCCCGGATCGCCATCGCGCGGTCCCTGCTGGCCGACCAGCCGGTGCTGGTGCTCGACGAGCCCGCGGCGCACCTGGACGGCGCGACGGCGGAGGCGCTGGCGGCCGAGGTGCTCGGCGGCCACGAGGGCCGCACGGTCCTCTGGATCACGCACGCCGATGCCGGTCTTGACCGGGTCGAACGCGTTCTCGACCTCGGTGCTGGTAGAACAAGGGCATGACTGAGGACTCGGCGAAGATCCGTGTCTACCTCCTCGACGACCACGAGGTCGTCCGCCAGGGGTTGCGCGCGCTGTTGGAGAGCTCCGGTGACATCGAGGTCGTCGGCGAGTCCGGCTCCGCGGTGGACGCGAGCCACCGGATCCCCGCGCTGCGGCCGGACGTCGCGGTGCTCGACGCTCGGCTGCCCGACGGGTCGGGCATCGAGGTGTGCCGCACGGTGCGTGCGGTCGACCCGACGATCTCCGCGCTGATCCTCACTTCCTACGACGACGACGAGGCGCTGTTCGCGGCGATCATGGCCGGCGCGGCCGGCTACGTCCTCAAGGAGATCAAGGGCTCCGACCTGGTCTCGGCGATCCGCCAGGTGGCGGCCGGCAACTCGCTGATCGACCCGACGCTCACCGCGCGGGTGCTCGAGCGGGTGCGCAACCCACCGACGACCGCGCCCGAGCTGGCCGAGCTGACCGAGCAGGAGCTCAAGCTGCTCGGCTACATCGCCGAGGGGCTGACCAACCGCCAGATCGGCGAGCGCATGTACCTCGCCGAGAAGACCGTGAAGAACTACGTCTCCAGCATCCTGGCCAAGCTCGGCCTGGAGCGGCGCACCCAGGCCGCGGTGCTCGCCAGCAAGCTGCTCGGCGGCGGGAGCTGACCGCCTGACCGGCCGCACCGGCCGCCCGCGGGTCGCGCCGGGTCGGTCCGGGTCGGTCCGGGTCGGCCAGCAGCCTCAGCGCAGCGGCACCCGCCAGACGAACGACGTCCCGCGCGGCTGGCGGGCGCCGAGCTCGAACGACCCGCCCAGCGCGGTCGCCCGGCGGCGGGCGTTGCGCAGCCCGCTCTCGGCGCTGAGCGCGCTCAGGCCGACGCCGTTGTCGAGCACGGTGAGCCGGACCTCGCGGTCGTCGACGTACAGCTCGATCTCCGCCTCGTCGGCGGCCGCGTGCCGGGCCAGGTTGGACAGCGCCTCCCGGAGCACGGGGAGCAGCTGCTCGCGCACCTCCGGGGGTACGGCGGTGTCGACCGGCCCGACCGTCGACACCGTCGGGTCGAACTCCAGCAGCGGCGCGTACTCGCGGGCCAGCTGGCGCAGGTCGGCGCGCAGCGAGGGTGCGTGCCCGCGGTGCTGGAGCTCGAAGATCGTGCCGCGGATGTCCTTGATCGTCATGTCGAGCGCCTCGACGGCCTGGTCGATGCGCTCGGCCAGCGCCGACGTGGTCGCCATCGTGCTCGCGCCCTGGAGCTGCAGCCCGGTCGCGAACAGCCGCTGGATCACCAGGTCGTGCAGGTCGCGGGCGATGCGTTCTCGATCGGAGGTGACCGCGAGCTCGGCGCGGTCCTCGATCGCCTGGGCCCGGTCCAGGGCGAGGCCGGCCTGGTCGGCGAACGTCGCGAGCAGGGCCCGCTCGTCGAACGCCGTCGGGGGCGTGCCGGCCTCGAAGAGCAGGACCAGCAGGCCGCTGCCGACCAGGTGGGTGCGCAACGGCACCAGCAACGCCTCCAGCCCGCCGACGGTGACGTAGACCGGCGAGGCGTCGCCGCGGGGCCACACCTGGTCGCCGAGCTCCTCGAGTGCGGCGTCGACCTGCTCGGCGTCGGCGGGGTCCACGGAGGTCGTGTGCACCGGGGCTCCGTTGTCGAGCCGCAGCACCGACGCGGCCAGGGCCTGGGCCATCGAGCGCGCCGACCGCGCGACCTGGGCCAGCGCCCGCCCCACGTCGATGGGGGGTTGCAGGGTCTCGGCGAGCTCGGCGGACGCCTCGAGCCACTGCCGGCGCCGCTCGCTGAGCCCGTAGGCGCGGGCGTTGTCGATCACGAACCCGGCCGTGCTCGCGAGCGCCTCGACGAGCTCCTCGTCCGCGCTGGTGAAGCCGCCCCCGCCGGCCTTCTCGGTCAGGTAGAGGTTGCCGTAGACGGTGCCCCGGATCCGCACGGGAACGCCCAGGAAGGAGCGCATGGGCGGATGGTGCGGTGGGAAGCCGGCGGCCTTCGGGTGCCGGGTCACGTCGTCGATCCGCAGCGGCCGCGGGTCGTCGAGCAGCAGCCCGAGGACACCGTCGCCACGCGGCGGGTCGCCGATCAGCCGGGCGGTCGCGTCGTCGATGCCGGTGGTCACGAACTCGACCACGGAGTCGCTGCCGAGCACGCCGAGCGCGCCGTACCGGGCGCCGGTGAGCTGGGTGGCCGCCTCGACGATGCGGGTCAGGACCGAGCGCAGGTCCAGGTCGGAGGCGATGGCGGCGACGGCGTCCAGCACGGGTCGCAACGACGCGGGAGGTGCGTCGCGGTGCTCGGACGTCACGGCCTCAGTCTGCCTCGGCGACGTCCGCGATCACACGGAGCGACGCACGGGCAGCGCCGCCTCGACGTCCCAGCCCGACCCGATCTGCCGTCCGGACAGCTCGGTCCAGCGCAGCCGCAGGTGCAGGCTGCGGGCCCCGCTTGCCCACGGCCGCGGCTCCCACACCGCGCGGATCCGCTCCAGCTCGTCGGCGTCGGTGACGACCTCGCCCCGGCCCCGCGCCACCACGCTCCAGCCGCGCTGCCGGTCGTGGTCGAACTGGTCGACCTCGAAGGCCAGCATGCTGTCGCGCCCGTAGGTGCCGAGCACGCTGTACGGCGAGGTCCGCACCACGATGGCGTCGTCGACGACGGAGTAGTTGACCGGCACGATGTGGGGCCCGTTCGGGGAGGAGAGCGCGATCCGGCCGCCGACGCCGGCACGCAGGAGTCGCTCGCACTCCTCGCGGCTCAGGTCGATCGCATCGGGCACGGTGTCCCCCTCGGGTCTTCGGTGTGCTCCCATGCTGTCCAGCGGCCCTTCGCGGTCAGCAGGGCCGATGGTCCTGACATGCGGGGCCTTCGGCGCTACTCGCTCCGGACCCCTCGGCGCACGGTGGGTGCATGGAGACCACTGCGATTCCGACGGGGACCATCGTCGTCGGCATGGACGGTTCTCCGTCCGCGGAGCGGGCCCTGGAGTGGGCGGTCGACCAGGCCGGGCTGGAGTCCCGGCAGCTCACGCTGGCACACGGCGTGGACCCGTCGGGGTCGGTCTGGGTGGACCCGGCCGGCATCGACCACCGGGCCGTGCTCGAGGCGTTGCAGGACGACGCTCGGGTGATGCTGCGCCACGCCCGCGAGCAGATCGCGCGCCGGGCGCCCGGCCTGGACGTGCACGAGGTCATCCACCTCTCCGACGCCCGGGTCACGCTGCTGGAGCTCTCCGAGAAGGCGGCCTTGGTCGTGGTCGGGTCGCGTGGCCGCGGGCCGATCAAGAGCCTGCTGCTCGGGTCGGTGAGCCTGGCGGTCTCCCGCGAGGCGCGCTGCCCGGTCGTCGTGGTCCGGCCCGGTGACCCCGCCGCGGTGCGCAACGGCGTCCTGGTCGGCGCCGACGGCACCGAGCGGTCGGTGGCGACCGTGGAGTTCGCCTACCGGCAGGCGGCGCTGCACCGGCTGCCGCTGACGATCATGCACTGCTTCTGGGACGCCCGGCCCGGGACGGAGGAGGAGCCGGTCGCCACCGACGTGCGCCTGGAGCTCGCCGAGTCGCTCGCGGGTCTCGCCGAGAAGTTCCCCGAGGTCCAGGCCCGCACAGAGCTGGTGCGGGGGATGGCCGACGAGCGGCTGGTGCGGGCCTCCCAGGGGATGGACCTGGTCGTCGTCGGCGCCCACCACGGCGGCACGCTGACCACCTTGCTCTACGGCTCGATCGCCAACGCCGTCCTCGAGCACGCCACCTGTCCGGTCGCGATCGTGCCGGAGCCGGAGGGCTGACCCGTGGAGCCGGTGTCGACGGTCATGTCGCGCCGCGTGGTGGCGATCTCCGCCGACTGCGACCTCACGATCGCCGTGGACACGTTCCTGTCCTCGGGAGTGCGCCACCTCGTCGTCGTGGACCCCGACCGTCACGTGGTCGGGCTGCTGTCGGTCGAGCAGGTGCTCGCCGCCCTCGGGATGCCGGGGTGGCCCGGCCGGGTCGGCGACCAGATCCTCTCCGAGCCCGCGCGGGTGCACCCGGACGACGACCTGCCGCGGGCCGCCGAGGTGATGCTCGACGCGCTGGTCGACGCGATCGTCGTCGCCGACGAGACCGGGCGCGTGGTCGGCATCGTGACGTGGGCCGACCTCGTGGCCCACGTCGCCGGCCGGCACCTCGCCAACGGCGACCGGCGACCGGCGAGCCCCTAGGCCGGCTCGACGTACACCCAGCGGGCGCCGCGCCGCTCGAACCGGCTGCGCTCGCGCAGCTCGCCGGACACCCCGGCGTCCTCGTAGGACGCGACGAACTCCACCCAGTCCTCTCCGCTGCCGAGGATCCGCAGCCCCGTCCACTTCGGCCGTCCGGCCGGGGGGAGGTCGTGGGGTCGGGTCCGGGGGTGCCAGGTGCGGAAGACGTAGTCGACGTCGCCGACGGCGTACGCCGCATACCGCGCCCGCATCAGCCGCTCGGCCGTCTCGGCCTCCGCGGCGCCGCGGTGCAGTCGGCCGCAGCAGGCGTCGTACGTCGCGCCCGAGCCGCACGGGCAGGTCTGCTGGAGAGGCACACCTGCACCCTAGGCCGGAAACGGAGACAGGGCCCGGTTGTTGATCCGCTGAGTAGCGTGGGCGTGTGACCTCGGCACCTGCCCTGAAGACGGTCGGCGAGCTGCGCGCCTCCGGCCACGTCCACAAGCACCTGCGTCAGGAGGTGCGCGACAACCTGCTGGCCGCGCTGCGCGAGGGCCGCGATCCGTGGCCGGGACTGCACGGCTTCGACGACACGGTGATCCCGCAGCTCGAGCGGGCCCTGATCGCCGGCCACGACGTGGTGCTGCTCGGCGAGCGCGGCCAGGGGAAGACCCGGCTGCTGCGCACGCTGGTCGGGCTGCTCGACGAGTGGACCCCGGTGATCGACGGCTCCGAGCTCGGCGAGCACCCCTACGAGCCGATCAGCCACGTCTCCCAGCGCCGCGCCGCCGAGCTCGGCGACGAGCTGCCGATCGCCTGGCGGCACCGCTCGGAGCGCTACTCCGAGAAGCTCGCCACCCCGGACACCTCGGTCGCCGACCTGATCGGCGACGTCGACCCGATGAAGGTCGCCGAAGGCCGTTCGCTCGGCGACCCGGAGACGATCCACTTCGGGCTGATCCCGCGCAGTCACCGGGGGATCGTCGCGATCAACGAGCTGCCCGACCTCGCCGAACGGATCCAGGTCGCGATGCTCAACGTGATGGAGGAGCGCGACATCCAGATCCGCGGCTACGTCCTGCGGCTGCCGCTCGACGTGCTCGTCGTCGCCAGCGCCAACCCCGAGGACTACACCAACCGCGGCCGCATCATCACCCCGCTCAAGGACCGCTTCGGCGCCGAGATCCGCACCCACTACCCGACCGAGCTCGAGGACGAGGTCGCGGTGATCCGCCAGGAGGCCGACCTCGTCGCCGAGGTGCCCGACGCGCTGATCGAGGTGCTCGCGCGGTTCACCCGGCACCTGCGCGAGTCCAGCGCCGTCGACCAGCGCTCGGGCGTCTCCGCGCGGTTCGCGATCGCCGGGGCCGAGACGATCGCCGCGGCGGCCCTGCACCGCGCCACCTCCCAGGGCGAGGACGCGGCGGTGGCCCGGGTCGTCGACCTCGAGACGGCCGTGGACGTGCTCGGCGGCAAGATCGAGTTCGAGAGCGGCGAGGAGGGCCGGGAGGCCGAGATCCTCACCCACCTGCTGCGCACCGCGACCGCCGAGGCCGTGCGCCACCACTTCCGCGGCCTCGACTTCGCCCTGCTGGTCGAGGCGATCGAGAACGGCGCGATGATCACGACCGGCGAGCAGGTGACCGCCCGCGACTTCCTCACCGGCCTGCCCGTCCTCGGCGAGTCCGAGCTGTACGACGAGGTCTGCGACCGCTTCGAGGCCACCAACGACGGCGAGCGCGCGTGTGCGATCGAGCTCGCCCTCGAGGGGCTGTACCTGGCCCGCAAGATCGGCAAGGACGCCGACGGCGCCGAGACGGTCTACGGGTAGGCCCAGGAGCGCGCGATGAAGGACCGCACCCGCTTCACGAGGTACGACGGCGGCGACCCGCTCGCCCCGCCCGTCGACCTCGCCGAGGCGCTCGACGCCATCGGCGAGGACGTGATGGCGGGCTACTCCCCGGAGCGGGCGATGCGCGAGTTCCTCCGCCGCGGCGGCCGCGACCAGGCCGGGCTCGACGATCTGGCCCGGCGGGTGGCCGAGCGGCGCCGGGAGCTCACCTCGCGCCACCACCTCGACGGCACGCTCGAGGAGGTGCGCGAGCTGCTCGATCATGCCCTGCTCGAGGAGCGCAAGCAGCTGGCGCGCGACGCGATGATGGACGACGCCGACCGCGCGTTCCGCGAGATGCAGCTCGACGCTGCGTACCCTCAGGGGGGCCCGCCCAGCACGGCCGCGGCGGTGAGCGAGCTGTCGTCGTACGACTGGCAGAGCCGCGAGGCGCGCGAGGACTACGAGAAGATCAAGGACCTACTCGGCCGCGAGCTGCTCGACCAGCGCTTCGCCGGCATGAAGCAGGCGCTGGAGAACGCCACCGACGCCGACCGCGCCGCGGTCAACGAGATGCTCGGCGACCTCAACGAGCTGCTCGAGAAGCACGCCCGCGGTGAGGACACCCCGGAGGACTTCGAGGAGTTCATGGGCAAGCACGGGGACTTCTTCCCCGAGCAGCCGCAGAACATCGACGAGCTGCTCGACTCCCTCGCCCAGCGATCCGCCGCCGCCCAGCGGATGCTGAACTCGATGTCGCCCGAGCAGCGCCAGGAGCTCATGGAGCTCTCCCAGCAGGCGTTCGGTTCCCCGGAGCTGATGGACCAGCTGGCGCGGATGGACGCCAACCTGCAGGCGTTGCGCCCGGGCGAGGACTGGGGCGGCTCCGAACGCTTCGAGGGGCAGGAGGGGCTCGGTCTCGGCGACGGCACCGGCGTGCTCCAGGACCTCGCCGATCTCGACGAGCTCGGCGAGCAGCTCTCGCAGTCCTACGGTGGCGCCCGGATGGACGACGTCGACCTCGACAAGCTCGCGCGGCAGCTCGGTGACCAGGCCGCGGTCGACGCCCGCACCCTCCAGCGCCTCGAGCAGGCGCTGCGCGACTCCGGCTACCTCAAGCGCGGCACCGACGGGCAGTACCGGCTCTCACCGAAGGCGATGCGCCAGCTCGGCAAGGCGCTGCTGCGCGACGTCGCCGAGCGGATGTCGGGCCGTCAGGGCCAGCGCGAGCTCCAGCGCGCGGGCGCGGCCGGGGACCTCTCGGGTGCCACGCGGTCCTGGGCGTTCGGCGACACCGAGCCCTGGCACGTGCCCCGCACGATGCTCAACGGCGTGCTGCGCCGCGCCGGTGACCGGCACGGCCCGATGCTCTCGATCGACGACGTCGAGGTGCAGGAGACCGAGGCGCGCACCCAGGCCGCGGTCGCGCTGCTCGTGGACACGTCGTTCTCGATGGCGATGGACGGCCGCTGGGTGCCGATGAAGCGCACGGCGCTCGCCCTGCACACGCTGATCCGCTCGCGCTTCCGCGGTGATCACCTGCAGCTGATCGGCTTCGGCCGGCACGCCGAGGTGATGGAGATCGAGCAGCTCACCGCGCTGGACGCCCGCTGGGACAAGGGCACGAACCTCCACCACGCGCTGCTGCTGGCCAACCGGCACTTCCGCAAGCACCCCAACGCCCAGCCGGTGCTGCTGATCGTCACCGACGGCGAGCCGACCTCGCACCTGGAGCCCGACGGCCAGGTCTACTTCTCCTACCCGCCGCACCCGCTCACGGTCGCGTACGCCGTGCGCGAGCTCGACGCCGCCGGCCGGCTGGGCGCGCAGACGACGTTCTTCCGCCTCGGCGACGACCCGGGCCTGGCCCGCTTCATCGACCAGATGGCCCGCCGCGTCGACGGCCGCGTGATCGCCCCCGAGCTCGACGACCTCGGGGCCGCCGTGGTCGGCTCCTACCTCGGCTCCCGCCGCCCGGGGGCGGGCGCGGGCTACGGCGGGTACGGCGACTGGTTCGGTGGCCGCGGGTTCTGGGTCGGCGACTGAGAGCCCTACCGGCAGGCGGTCACCCGGACCACGCCGTCGGAGGCGAGCGCGGTCGTGAACCGCAGCACCCGCCGGATGGGCGCGTAGTCGAACCGCACTGCGCGGCCGCCGGCCTCGACGCCGCAGGGCCGCCAACCCGCGGCGAGGCCCGCCAGCGTCGCGAGGACGGCGTACGTCCGGGTCTCGTGGGCGGTGAGGCGCAGCGTCCAGGAGCCGCGGGTGACCGTCGAGCCGAGCGTCTCGCCCGCCCCGAGGGCGCCGCGCCAGGTGCCGGTGCGCGGCGCGGCGAGGAGCGTACGCCGGGCGGCACGGTCTGCCAGTCGGACGACGCCGTCGCCGTAGTCGCTGAGCGTGTCGACGTCGCGCGGCAGCAGCGGCAGGACCGCGCCGGCGCGCAGGAACAGGGGGATGGTGCCGAGCGGGGCTCGGGCGGTCACCGTGCGGTGCCCGTGCACCACGTCCGCGCGGCGCAGCGCGAAGCGGCCGCTGTCGCGCAGCCGCCAGGCGCGGGCCAGCTCGATCCACTGGCCGCGCGGCAGGTAGACCTGCCGGTCCTCGGCACCTCGCGTCGTCACCGGCGCGACCAGGAGGTCGCGGCCGAAGAGGTACTCGTCGTCAGTGCGCACGGCCTGCCGGTCACCGGGATGGGCCAGGGCGAGGTGACGCATGAGCGGCAGCCCGCGACGCAGGTAGGCGTCCTGGCTGCCGGCGATGTAGGGGTAGAGCATCGTGCGGAGCCGGGTGTAGCGCTTCCACACGGGGGCGACGGCCGGGTCGGTGACCTGGGCCCGCTCGCCGGATGCGCCGATCGCGATGCCGCCCGACTGCAGCCGCATCACGCCGGTGAACGCGCCGTACTCGATCCACCGGGCCAGCAGCTCCGGGGAGAGCACGGGGTCGGTGAACAGCGTGAAGAAGCCGCCGATGTCCGGACCCCAGAACGACACCCCCGACGTGCCCATGGTCAGGCCCTGGCGCACCGAGGAGGTCAGCCCGTCGAAGCCCCACGTCGTGGTCGGATCGCCACCCCACACGATCGAGGACTCCTGGATCGCGTCGGTCCACCCGGACCGGTTGAATCGCAGCAGGGGTCGCGGGGCGCGGGTCTCGAAGTCGCGCGCGGCCGCGTGGTACTGCTCGACGTACCGGTTGTGCATGGTCGGGCCGGGCGTGCCGTCGGCGGAGACCGCGGTCGCGGGGGTGTACTCGCCGAAGTCCTCCATCCAGCCGTCGTAGCCGTCGGCCACCGCCTCGTCGAGCAGACGGTGGAAGAGGTCGCGGCCCGCAGCCGCGGAGAAGTCGAGCTGGGAGACCTGGAAGTTCGTGGCCGTCGAGTAGCGGTAGACCAGCGGGGAGCCGTCGGGGTTGCGCGTGAACGCGCCCGCGGCGACGCCCTGGTCGTAGACGGGCTGGTAGGTCGTGCACACCATCGGGTTGAAGTACGTCGTCACCCCGACGCCTTGGGCGTGCAGGGCCTGGGTGAGCGCGCGCTCGCGCGCGGGGTCCTGGCTGCCGCAGGGCAGGTAGTGGACGTAGGTCTGGGCCACCGAGATCGCGACGTCGCGGTCGCGCTGCTCCGCGAGCCCGGCCGGTGCGTCGCCCACCGGCTGCCACCAGGCGCCGTAGACCATCGGTCCGGCCGGGGCCGGCTGCCGGCCGACGGCGCGGGTCATCCGGCCGAGCGCGCGGGCCGGCGTCGGCCCCGCGAAGACGCGCAGGTCGAGGTGGTCGGACTGCACCACCAGGCGGTTGACGTCGGGATGCTGCAGGGTCGCCAGCTCGAAGGAGCTGTCCTCGTCGTTGTCGACGAGCAGCCCGTACCCGGCGGTGGAGAGCACCCACGGCACCGGGAAGTAGGTCGCGTCCGCGCGGGCGCTGAAGCCGGGCGGCGGCACGAACCCGGAGACCAGCGCCGCCTGGCCGGTCGTGTAGGGCCCGTCGAGGACCCGGTTCTGCACCTTGCGGCCGCGATGGTCCACGGCGTCCGAGCGCTCGCCCAGGCCTACGTAGCGCTCACCGGCGGGCGCGCGGAGGTCGATCGAGACACCGGTGATGCCGCTGCCCTGCCCAGCCGCCGCAACGGCGTACGCACCGTCCCCGGCGGGGCTGACCCGCACGCTCGCCGTGAGGGCCGGGTCCGGCGTGCCGAGCTCGACGACGTCGTCGTGCACCGCCCGCACGTGGTCGGCGGGCACCCGGCCGGCCGCGGTCACCAAGGCGATCGCGTCCTGCTCGACCGAGGCGACCACCGTGCCGTCGGCATCGACGAAGCGCACGGACCAGTCGCCACCGACGGGCGCGGTCACCTCCGCGTGCATCCCGCCGGAGCGCTCGGACGGGGCCCGGTCGGGTGCCGAGCCGCTCGTCGCCCGGCCGGTTGGTGCATCGTCGGCCGACATGGCCGGTGTGCCGGTCACCAGCAGGCCGGCGGCGAGGACGAGTCCGGGGATCCAGGTCAGCAGCGGGCGGGCGCGCATGGCGGCATGCTCGCACGTGGACCGTGGTGGTGCCGGGCGATGTCGCCGGATCGGCCTACCAGGTGTCGTAGCGGCTTCTCCGCTCCCAGTTGGCGCAGGGTCGGGTGGAGGTGCGCCGCACCCCGGCGCAGGGGGGTGGATCGACCGGTGCCTCCAGCTCGTCGGTCGCCAGGTCGCGCACGAGGAGCTCGCGGCGCAGCCGGTAGCCGTTGAGGAAGATCTCGCAGTCGCAGAACCCGCCGACGTTGCCGAGCCGGCGCTCCAGCCCGGTCGCCGTGGGTGAGCGCAGGTCGCGGAAGCGCTGCGCCCAGCGCAGCGTCGTGTCGCAGCCGAAGTCACGAAGCATCCGGGCCACGAAGCACGCCAGGCACTCCGTCGGGGCCGGCTCGCTGCGCGGGTCGGCCAGGATCTGCAGGTAGCGCTCGGCCTCCTCGGCCACCGACGTCTCGTTCATGGCACCTGTGTAGTGGTCGCCGCCGACACCGGTCGGCTCACGTCCGCCTGGTGAAGGCGACCTTGCCGCCGGGGAGTCTGGTCGTCTCGTAGGTGGGGTCGTGGGCTCGGGCGTGGTGTCGGGGGCAGAGGAGTCGGGCGTGTTCGATGTCGGTGGGGCCTCCCGTGGCCCAGGAGGGGTCGTGGTGGACGTGGCACATGCCGGGTGGCCAGTCGCAGCAGTCGGTGGTGCGGTGCTGGTCGCGGTGGGCGATGGCGATGCGTTGGGCCTTCGAATGGAGGCGGCGGCGTCGGCCGAGGTCGAGGACCTCGGACTTCCCGTTGAGGACCATCGGGAGGAGGCCGGCTTCGCAGGCGAGGCGGCGGGCCTGTCCGGGGGAGATGACGGCGCCGGTCGGTGCGGTAGCGCTCGATCCATTCGCAGAACGCCTGTCCCATCCGCTGTGGTCCGGGGATGCGCTCACCGAGGTGCCCGTCGGTGCCCTGGGTGGCGGTGCGGTGCTTGGGGGCGGCGAGGGCGTGGAGCTGCTTCTTGAGCATCTGTCCCTGGGCGGACGGGAGGGTGAAGGTGCCGCGGACGGTCCCGTCGGGGTCTTCGCGCAGGGTGAGCCGGGGTGGTCATGGCGGCGGCGCGTTCCTCGGCCTGCTGGACCAGGTCGGTGGGGACGTGGTCGGGGAGGTCCTCGACGGCCTTGATGACCACCGCGGCCTGGTCGGGGAGGAGGTCCCCGGTCTTCAGCGCGTCGTGGACGGCGGGGTGGTGGTCGAGTCGGCGGATCGAGCAGCCGGACAAGTGGCTGTCGGGAAGCCGGGGGCCGGCCCCGACCCGAACGGACCGGGTCTCGATACGCCCCGTCGCTCGTCCCTCGCGACGGGACTCGACCACCGAGAGGAGCCGCTCATCCCCGGGTCGCGTGCGTGACGCACGTAACACGACCAGGAGGCCGCGACAGGTACCTGCCAGGAGGAAGGGACCAACTCGGAGGGAGACCCATGATCATGTTCGACACAGCGAGGCTCAAGGTGACGGCCGTACTCGCGGTCGCGCTCGCCATGACGATGACGTCGCTGCAGGCGTCGCCGGCGAGCGCGTCGGTCGCACCGACAGCGGAACGCGTCGTCGCGCACACCAAGGCGGGCGACCTGCGTTCCCGCATCGTCGGCACCACGGCCGATGGGCGCGACGTCGGCGGCTCGTTCGTGCCGCTGCGGTTCGTCAAGCGGGACGGCAAGGTCTTCGTCCGCGGCCTCGTCCGAGGGGTCGTGCATGAGCGCAACGGTGACCGTACGACGTTCGCCACGCTCAAGACAGCGCGCGTCAAGTCCATCGAGGGCACGCCGATCCGGGTCGGTCGCGCTGTCGCCGGGCAGGCCACGTGCGACGTGCTCCACCTCGTGCTCGCACCGCTCGACCTCGATCTGCTCGGGCTGAAGGTGCACCTCGACCGCGTCGTGCTCGACGTCGTCGCGAACTCCGGGTCCGGCAAGCTGCTGGGCAACCTGCTCTGCGCCGTGACCGGGCTGCTCGACGGTGGGCTCGGCGGCGCACTGGGGCGCCTGACCCGGTTGCTGAACGACATCCTCGGCGCCCTGCGCCTGGGCTGAGGCCGGACCGGTCGGGAGCCCGAGGGCGCGCCACGGGCGTCCTCGGGCTCCCGGTCCGCTCCCACGCACCTGACCGGACTGTCGTCCGCCGGCGCTCTGCGGAGCATTTGTGTCAGGTGCGTGGACCCCGACCGACCCGACAGCGGGACCAAGGACCCTGGGAGGCTCGGGGGTGGGGGGTGAGCATGGGCGCGTGGAGGACGCGCGCGTTCGCCTGTACTGGTTGCCGCTCGGAGCCGGCGGCCGGGTCGTGGCGCGCAACGGCCGGCTGTTCGAGGCCTGGGCCGCGCGTCGCGAGCACCGGGAGCCGCGCGAGCTGTTCCACGCCGCGCTCCAGGTCGACGTCGGTGTGGCGTCGTACGTGATCGAGATGGCGCCGGCGTGGAGCCGGGTCTCCGCGGCGCGCGGCGTGGTCGCCACCGGACCGGTCGGCATGCGCTGGTGGGGGCGGTCGGTGCTGTTCCGCTATGAGGTGCGCCGGTGGCGCGACGGGGTGATCCCCGACCGGGAGGCGGCCGTCGACGGGCCGGTCCTCGTCACCACGGACTCGACGCGGGCCGTGCACCTCCTGGCGCTCGTGCCGCTGGTCCCCGAGCTCACCTGGGGACGCGACGAGCTGGGTCTCGGCGAGATGTGGAACTCCAACTCGCTGGTCGCCTGGCTGCTGTGCGGCAGCGGGCACGACGTCGCCGCGCTCGCCCCTCCGCACGGCGGGCGGGCACCCGGCTGGGACGCGGGGCTGCGGCTCGCCCGCTGCTGGGAGGAGATCGCCGCCTGAGCCGAGCTGACGGCGGGCCGCTACGCCGGGTGCAGGATCGCGGCCAGCTCCTCGACACCGTCGACCAGGCGGGTGCCCGGGCGCGCCCAGGAGGCGTTGGCGTCGACGGGATGCACCGGCACGCCCGCCGGGAGCACCCCCGACGCGACGAGCTCCGACGCGAGGGCCGCCGCCCCGTCGCGGTCGAACCCGCACGGCGCCGCCACGACAACCTCGGGGCCGGCGGCGTGGATGGCGTCCCACGTCACGCGCCGCGACTTCCGCCCGGTCTCGCCCAGCAGGGGTACGCCGCCGGCCGCCTCGATCATCTGCGGCACCCAGTGACCCGGCGCGAAGGGCGGGTCGGTCCACTCCAGCAGCATCACCCGCGGGCGGTCCCGCCCCGCGACCCGCCCGGCGACCGCGTCCAGCCGCGCCCGCTGGGCCTCGACCAGCGCCGTCGCCTCCGCGAGGTGGCCGGTGGCACGCCCCAGGAGCAGGATCGAGTCGAAGACCTCGTCGAGGGTGTGCGGGTCGATCGTCAGCACGTCGGCGGTGCAGCCCAGGAGGGCGAGGGCGTCGTCGACCACCGACACGTCCACCGCGCACACCGCGCACAGGTCCTGGGTGACGACCAGGTCGGCGTCGAGGTCGGCCAGCGCGTCGGCGGACAGATGGTAGAGGTCCTCGCCGCGGGCCATCGCCCCGGCGACGTACGCGTCGATCTCGGCGGGCGCCAGCCCCTCCGGCATCGCCGAGGTGGAGACCACGGTGCGCGAACGCGCCTCCGGAGGGAAGTCGCACTCGAACGTCACCCCGACGAGGTCGTCACCGGCGCCGATCGCGAACAGGATCTCGGTGGTCGAGGGGAGCAACGACACGATCCGCACACCCCGACCCTAGGAGGTCGGTCCTGGGGCCGGGGTGTGCGGATCGGTGGGAGCAGACGTCAGGAGACGGTCTTCAGCGCCAGCTCGGTCATTTCGATCGACTTCGGGATCGACGGCGCCGTGGCGTCCATCGACATCGCGCTGGTGTAGACGATGAACTTGCCCTTGCGGGAGAACAGCGAGTTGAACACCATCGTCGTGGTCTGGTCGCCGATCTTGCAGGTGGACTTCATCTGGTAGCCCCAGCGCTCGTCGCCCAGCTTGAACTTGATCTTCTTCATCGAGCTCTTGCAGTCGGCGCCGCCACCGCCGCCACCGCCGCCGCCACCGGGGTTGGTGCCGGGGCAGTCCTTGGCGAACTTCGCGTAGCCGTGGAGGTACTTCACCGCCGCCTTCGTCGAGGGGAACTGCATGGCCGTCGCCGACACGCTCGGGTGCTCGCCGTCGATCACGTACACGTCGGGGTCGCCGGAGCTGTAGTCGGGGGAGTACGACGCGGTGGTCTGCGAGGCACCCTTGATCGCCTTCGTCTTGCACTTCTTGGCCGGCCCGTAGACCTTGCTCGTGCTCTCACTGGCGGTGCCGCCCTCGAGGTGGGGGTAGATCTGCGCGACCTCGTCGATGCCGGGCACCTCGGCGGCCGCGGAGGCGGACGTGGCGAGGGCGGGAACGATGACGGCGGGGGCGACGAGCGCGGTCAGCGCGCGGGCCAGCCAACGGCGGTGCATGGTGTCTCTCTCTCGTTGTGTGACGGTTCGGTGGGAGCACCCTGTCGCCGCCCGCTGGAGGTCGGCTGGGAACCGGCTGGGGGTCTCGATACGCTCGCTGCGCTCGCTACTCGACCACCGAAGGGGTCCATGGACGACCCGACGCTCACCGTGCTCGCGCTGCTCGGCCTCGCCGGGCTCGCGGCCGGGTTCGTCGACGCGGTCGTGGGCGGCGGCGGCCTGATCCAGCTGCCGGCGCTGCTGCTCGGACTGCCCCAGGCGGCGCCCGTGCAGGTGCTGGCCACCAACAAGCTCGCGTCGATCTGCGGGACCACGATGAGCAGCGCGACGTACTACCGACGGATCCGCCCCGACCCGCGGACGTTCGGGCCGCTGATGCTGTTCGCGTTCGCGGGATCCGCGGCGGGAGCGGTGGTCGCGAGCCACATCCCGCGCGACGCCTTCCAGCCGATCGTGCTCGTCGCGCTGGTCGTCGTGGGTGGATACGTGCTGCTGCGGCCCACGATCGGCGAGCAGACGCTGCTGCGCTTCGCCGGCCACCGCCACACCGCGGCCGCGATGCTCACCGGACTGGCGGTGGGCTTCTACGACGGGGCGCTCGGTCCCGGCACCGGCAGCTTCTTCGTGATCACGCTCGTCGGGCTGCTCGGCTACAGCTTCCTCGAGGCCTCGGCGAAGGCCCGGCTCGCGAACTGGGCGACGAACCTCGCCGCGCTGTGCGTGTTCGTGCCGCAGGGCGCCGTGGTGTGGCGCGTCGGCCTCGTGATGGGGGCCTGCAACCTGGTCGGCGGCTACCTCGGGGCGCGTACGGCGGTCGCGCGAGGCGCCGGGTTCGTGCGGGTGTTCTTCGTGGTGGTCGTCGCGGCGTTCGTGGTGCGCATCGGCGGCGAGGTCCTCGGGGTGTGGTCGTGACGACCCCGGCCAGCAGCTACCTCACGATCGCGCGGTCCGCCGAGGCGGAGATCGAGGTCAAGCGGTCGCGGTTCCGGTGCACGCTCGAGCGCGTCGAGGACGAGACCGCCGCCCGCGCGGTGGTGGACCGGCTGCGGCGCGAGCACTGGGACGCCCGGCACCACTGCTCGGCGTTCCGGATCGGCCAGGTCGAGCGCTCCTCCGACGACGGTGAGCCCGCGGGCACGGCCGGCGCCCCCATGCTCGAGGTGCTCCGCGGCCACGCGGGGGCGGGCGTCAGCGACGTGGTCGCGGTGGTGACCCGGTGGTTCGGCGGCACGCTGCTCGGCGCCGGCGGGCTGGTCCGGGCCTACGGCGACGCCGTGCGCGCCGGCCTGGACGAGGCCGGCACCCTGCGGCGCACCCTGGTGCGCGAGCACCTGCTCGAGCTCGGCCACGCCGACGCCGGCCGGATCGAGAGCGAGCTGCGCGCCCGGGGCGTCGCGGTGCTGGACACGGCGTACGCCGCCCAGGTCACCCTGCGGCTCGGCGTGCCGCCTGATGAGGAGGCGCGGCTGGTCGCGCTGCTCGCGGAGCTCACGGCCGGGATGGGCGAAACGCGGGTGGCGGGCGAGCGCTGGGTGGATAGCCTCCCTCTATGAGCATCCCGGTGGACCTCGCCGACCTGCCGAAGGCCCTGGCGGGCTTCGGCCGCGGCTACCTGCTGACCTCGTCCGAGGGCCGGGTCAAGGCCGTCTCCGTGCGCGTGTCGGCGGTCGACGACACCCTGCGGGTCGCGGCTCCCGGCCGCGGCTCGGTGGCCAACGTCGGCGTCAACCCCGCCGTGACGCTGCTGTTCTCGCCGCCGGAGCCCGGCGGTCTCACTCTGCTCGTCGACGGCACCGGCGCGGTCCAGGGCGACGACGTCGTGCTCACGCCCAGCAGCGCGATCCTGCACAAGGCGGTCGGATGAGCACCTCGCCGTTCTGGGTCAGCGCGTTCCTCGACTTCGCGCCCGCGGACTTCGAGCGCGGCGTCGCGTTCTGGCAGGACGTCACCGGCTACGCGCTCTCCGAGCGCCGCGGGGTCGACGGCGCGTTCGCCACGCTGGTGCCGCCCGACGGCGACGACTACCTGCGGGTGCAGCGCCTCGACGACGGCGAGGGCCGGGTGCACCTCGACCTGCACGTCGAGAACCCCACGGTCGCGGCCGAGGCCGCCATCGAGCTCGGTGCCCACGTGCTGATGCGCCACGAGCACGGGTACGTCGTGCTCCGCTCGCCCGGCGGCTTCGTGTTCTGCTTCGTGCGCCACCACGCGTCGCACCGCCCCGCGCCGGCGACGTGGCCGGGCGGCCGGTCCTGCGTCGACCAGGTCTGCCTGGACATCCCGCCGGAGCGCCACGAGACCGAGGTGGCGTTCTGGCAGGCGCTCACCGGGTGGGACCACCAGGACTCCGTGTCGGCGGAGTTCTCGCGACTGCACCCGCCGGACGACCAGCCGCTGCGCTGGCTGCTCCAGCGACTCGACGACGCGGGTGGCGCGGGTGGCGCGGTGGCGGCCCACCTCGACCTGGCCGCCGACGACCGGGAGGCCGAGACCGAGCGGCACGTCGGGCTCGGCGCGAGCGTCGCCCGGGTCCACGACCACTGGACGGTGCTGACCGACCCGGTGGGGACGACGTACTGCATCACCGGGAGGACGCCGCGATGACCAGGTCCGACCCGCCGCTCGCGGCCGACGAGCGCACCATGCTGCTCGCGTTCCTCGACTACCACCGAGACACGCTGCGGATGAAGGCGGGTGGTCTCGACGCGGCGCAGCTCGACACCGCGCTCGCCCCGTCGACGATGACGCTCGGCGGGATGGTCAAGCACCTCGCGCTGGTCGAGCACTCCTGGCTGCGGCGGGTCTTCCTCGGCGAGGAGTACGCCGAGCCGTGGGCCTCGGTCGACTGGGCCGCCGACGTCGACTGGGACTGGCACAGCGCCCGTGACGACAGCCCCGAGGAGATCTGGGCGCTCTACGAGCGGATGGTCGCCGACGCCGCCGCGGTGCTCTCCGGCGCGGGGCTCGACGACCTGTCGGCGCGGCCCTCGCGACAGACCGGGGAGCCGTTCAGCCTGCGCTGGATCCTGCTGCACCTGGTCGAGGAGTACGCCCGGCACAACGGCCACGCCGACCTGATCCGCGAGTCGATCGACGGCGCCACCGGCGAGTGAGGCCCAGCCCGATCAGGCGGGCTCGGCGAACCCCGGCAGCGACTCGGTGAGGATCTGCCGGAACGGCGCCTCGCACTCCAGCTGCGAGAGGACGCCGACGCCGGCCAGCCAGGTGCGGTGGATGAGCAGGTAGGACGGCGGCAGGTTGATCTTCATGCCGACCGTGTACGCCGGGTCGCGCGGATCGTTGATCCGCGCGAACTGGCTGCGCATCCACGCGCGGGAGAACCGGAACCGCTCGACCTTCGTCGGCTCGACGAACGGCGCGAGGTAGTCGAGCAGCTGCTGCGGGTCGACCCGGATCTTGTCCTTGATGAACCCCTCGCGGCGCAGCCCGTCGAGCAGCTCCTCGGGGTCCTCGATCGCCGCGACCCGGAGCAGCCGCCCCATCGCCTCGGGCAGGCCCCGCTCGGGCAGCCGGGCGACCGCGCCGAAGTCGAGCACGCCGAGCCGGCCGGGCTCGCCGTCGGGGCCGGGCAGCACCCGGTAGTTGCCGGGGTGCGGGTCGGCGTGCAGCATGCCGGTGCGCGCCGGCCCGGAGAACAGGAACCGGACGAGCAGCTCGCCGTAGTGGTCGCGCTCCTCCTGGGTGCCGGTGGCGATGACCGACGCCAGCGACGCGGGACTCTCGAGCCACTCCGTCACCAGGACGGTGTCACCGACCGCCACGACGTCGGGCACCACGATGTCGGGGTCGTCGCGGAACGCCTCGGCGAACGCCGCCTGGGCCTCGGCCTCGAGGTCGTAGTCGAGCTCGTCCTCGGCCCGGGCCTGGAGCTCGGCGACGAGCGGCTTGAGGTCCAGCCCCGGCACCAGCGGAGCGGCGGTCCGGGCGACCCGGGAGAGGGCGCGCAGGTCGGCGCGCAGGGCGTCGGCGGCGCCGGGGTACTGCACCTTGACCGCCACCTCCCGGCCGTCGTGCCAGCGCCCCCGGTGCACCTGGCCGATCGAGGCGGCGGCGGTGGGACCGCCGTCGAGCCACACCAGCCGCTCGCGCCAGTCGGCGCCCAGGTCGCGTTCGAGGATGTCGCGCACGGTCTGCGTCGGCATCGGCGGTGCCGCGTCCTGGAGCCGGGTGAGGTGGTCGCGGTAGGGGCCGGCGACGTCCTCGGGCAGCGCCGACTCCATGATCGAGAGCATCTGGCCGACCTTCATCGCGCCGCCCTTGAGCTCCCCGAGGGTGCGGAACAGCTGCTCGGCCGTCCGCTGCTGGATCTCGGTCATCACCGCGTCGGCCGGCGCCCCGCCGATCCGCTTGCCCAGCCCGACCGCGCTGCGCCCGGCGTACCCCAGCGGCAAGGCGGCCAGGCGGGCCGTCCGCGCCACGGCCTTGCGGGGGAGCTCGGTCACCCGGCCATTGTCCCCGACGCCCGAAACGCCGGCCCGGCATGTGCCCGGCGTGGCGGGGGTACCGTGCGCCGGTGAGCCAGGAGTACGACGCCGTGGTCGTCGGCGCCGGGCCCAACGGCCTGGTCGCCGCCAACCATCTCGTCGACCGCGGCTGGTCGGTGCTCGTGCTCGAGGCACGGCCGGACGTCGGTGGCGCCGTGGCCAGCGACCGGGAGCTGCGGCCCGACTTCGTGCACGACACGTTCAGCGCGTTCTACCCGCTGGCGGCGGTCTCCGCGGAGATCCAGGGCTTCGGGCTCGAGCGCCACGGGCTGCGCTGGACGCACGCGCCCGCCGTGCTGGGCCACCAGCTGCCGGAGACCGGGTGGGCGGTGCTGCACCGCGACCGCGACGTCACGGCCGCCCGGTTCGACGAGCAGCACCCCGGCGACGGCGACGCGTGGCTGGCGCTGTGCGCGGACTGGGACCGGATCGGCCCCGCGATCGTCGGGGCCCTGCTGACGCCGTTCCCGCCGGTCCGGCCGGGGCTCTCGGCGCTGGCCCGGCTGCGCTCGGTCGGCGGGCTGCGGTTCGTGCGCGAGCTGCTGATGCCGGCCGCCGACCTGGGCCGGCACCGGTTCGGCGGGGCGGGCCCGCGGGTGCTGCTCGCCGGCAACGCCGCGCACGCCGACATCCCGGTGACCGCGCCCGGGTCGGGACTGATGGGGCTGCTGCTGACGATGCTCGGCCAGACCGTGGGGTTCCCGGTCCCGGTCGGCGGCGCGGGGATGCTGGCTCACGCGATGGCGGACCGGCTGCGGTCGGCCGGCGCCGACGTCCGGTGCGACAGCGAGGTCACCGCGATCGAGGTCGCCGCGGGCCGGGCGGTCGCCGTGCGCACGGCCGGCGGGGAGCGGTACGCCGCCCGCCACGCGGTGATCGCCGACGTCGCCGCACCCCACCTCTACGGCCGGCTGGTGCCCGACGAGGCGCTGCCCCGCCGCACGCGGGAGGCGATGCGCTCCTTCGAGATGGACCCCGGCACGGTCAAGGTGGACTGGGCGCTCTCGGGGCCGGTCCCGTGGCGGGAGACCCCGCCGTACGCCCCGGGGACCGTGCACGTCGCCGACTCCGTCGAGGAGGTCGCCGAGGCGCTCGACCAGGTCGCCGCCCGGACGGTGCCGGCCCGGCCGTTCCTGCTGGCCGGGCAGATGACGACCACCGACCCCACCCGCTCGCCGCCGGGCACGGAGTCGATGTGGGCCTACGCCCATGTGCCGCAGCAGACCGCGCGCGACGCCGGCGACGGCACGATCCGGGGGGTCTGGGACGCGGCGGACCGCGACCGCTTCGCCGACCGGATGCAGGCGCGCATCGAGCGCCTCGCGCCCGGATTCGGGGACCGGGTGCTGGCGCGTCGGGTGCTGGGGCCGCGCGAGCTGGAGGCCCGCGACGCCAACCTCGTCGGCGGGGGCCTCAACGGCGGTACGGCGCAGCTGCACCAGCAGCTGGTGTTCCGGCCGGTGCCGGGGCTCGGCCGCGCCGAGACGCCCGTGCGCGGGCTCTACCTGGGGTCAGCGGCCGCGCACCCCGGCGGGGGCGTGCACGGCGCGCCCGGCACGAATGCCGCGCGCGCCGCGCTCGCCCATCGCCGGGCGCGCTTCCTGGTCCGCCGCTGAGGACCAGTCCGCGTGCCCTGTCAGGGGGCCGGAGTGACCGTCGGGTCCGGGACCGTGGTGTCCGTCGGCGTGACGGTCGGGTCCACGGTGGGGTCGACGGTGGGGTCGACGGTGGGGTCGACGGTGGGGTCGACGGTCGGGTCGACGGTCGGGTCGACGGTCGGGTCGACGGTCGGGTCGACGGTCGGGTCGACCGTCGGCTGCCCGGCCAGGCAGGTCTCGAGCCGCTTCTGCGCCTTGGTCAGCCGCATCTGCTGCGCCTTCTTGACCTTGGCGGCCTTGGCCTCGGCGGCCTGGGCCTGGTGCAGCGCCTTCCGGGCGGCGGCCTTCTCCCGCGGCGTGGTCGCCGTCGCGAGGTCAGCGGTGGCCTCGTCGACCACGGCCTGCTTCTTCTCGAAGACGGCGGTGATGCGCGCCAAGGCGGCCTCGGCCTTGGTGACCTGGGCGGTGCGGACCGCACAGGGAGCGCTCGGGTCCGGAGTGGTCTCGTCGCCCAGGGCGGTGCCCGCCAGCCCGGCCAGGCCGGCGGTGAGCACGACCCCGGCGACCGAGCCGGCGACCGTGCGCGTGATGTTTCCCATTCGTGTTCCTCCCACAGATGGCCCCCCATCGATGATGTCCCCCGACGTCTCCTCCATCGGCGGGTGTGGGGACGGGCTTGAGGAACGCGGACCTGCCCGATCGGGCAGGTCCGCGGGTCTTGCGCTCCGGCGCGATCCGGGCGTAGGAGTCGGCTCAGCTCGCCGGCGGCGCCGGCGGGGCGGGCGGGGTCGGAGGGGTCGGGTGGGTCGGCTGCAGGTAGGCGACGTTCTCCTCGGCGGGCATCAGGATCCACAGGATCGGGTAGGCCAGGATCTGGCTGCCCGGCAGCACCATCAGGGCCAGCACGAACAGCAGCCGAGCCGGCCACGGGTCGATCCCGAGGCGCCGACCGAGACCGGCGCAGACGCCCCCGAGGACCCGCCGGTCCCGCGGCCGGATCAGGCCGTTGCGGGCGAAGGTCTGGTGGATGTTGTCCATGGCTGCGAGCACTTCCTCTGTCGTCGCGGATCTGGTGGCGGACCGGGTCGCTCCCGGCGTACCTCCACGGTGCCTCGGCGGCCGGGTTCGGCACATCGGGTGCCGCCCTGCCCCGACCCTGAGGTCCGGGCCGGCTCCTCAGGGTCGCGGGCGGGGTCGCGGGCGGCCGCCCGGTCAGGTCGGGTCGTTGTGCTCTGTGCGGCCGGCGGCCGGCCCGGGAGGCTCGGAGGATGGATGCGGGAACCGATCCCCGCCCGGCTGTCGACGCCCGTGTGGGCAGCGAGGGCACCCGGATCGACCTGGACGACGTCTGCCGGTACTTCCAGGTCGGTGACACCGTCGTCAAGGCCCTCGACGAGGTGAACCTGCACGTCGACGAGTCGGCGTTCGTCGTGGTGCTCGGCGCCTCCGGCTCCGGGAAGACCACGCTGCTGAACCTGATCGGCGCGCTCGACGCGCCCACGGCCGGCACGGTCCGGCTGGCGGGTGTCGAGCTGACGACCGCGTCCCGGACCGAGCGGACCCGCGCGCGGCGCGACACCGTGAGCTTCATCTTCCAGAGCTTCAACCTCTTCCCGGGGCTCACCGCCCTGGAGAACGTGCAGTTCGGGGCCGACGTCGCCGGGCGCGACGCCCCGGAGGCGGTCGCGCTGGAGGTCCTGCACCAGGTGGGCCTGGGGGAGCGGGCCGGGCACTTCGCCCATCAGCTGTCCGGCGGTGAGCAGCAGCGGGTCGCGATCGCCCGGGCGCTCGCCACCGGCAACCCGATCCTGCTCGCCGACGAGCCCACCGGCGAGCTGGACTTCCGCACCGGGGTGCAGATCCTCGAGCTGCTGCGGGCCCAGGCCGAGGTCGGCAAGACCGTCATCGTCGTGACGCACAACCGGGAGATCTCCCGGGTCGCCGACCGGGTCATCGAGCTCTCGAGCGGCCGGATCGTCGCCGACGGGCCACCCGCGGGCGGGCCGGCCGCCATCGCGGACCTGCACTGGTAGGCCGAGATGGCGCAGACCGGGCTCTGGATCCGCTGGTCGTGGCGCGATCTGCGGCGGCGCTGGCCCGTGGTGACCGCGATCGCGCTGGTCATCGCGCTCGGGACCGGCACGTACGCCGGGCTGATGAGCACCTCCGCCTGGCGCACGCAGTCCAACGACGAGAGCTTCGCGCTGCTGCACACCCACGACCTGCGCGTCGCGCTGCCCAGCGGCAGCACCACCGACGAGGGCCGGCTGCTGGCCGTCGTCGCCGGGCTCGAGCACGCGGGGGACGTCGAGGCCGCGCGGGAGCGGCTGGTGCTGCCGACCCAGGTCGCGGGCCCCGACGACCTCCTGGTGACCGGCGAGCTCGTCGGCACCGACACCCGGCCGGGCGCGCCGGTCGACGGCGTCCACGTGGCGGCCGGGCGGGCGCTCACCGCCGACGACGACGGCACCGGCGCGGTGGTGGCCGACGAGTCGTTCGCGGACAAGAACGCGCTGTCCGTCGGCACCCGGCTGACGGTCTCCGGCGGCGCGACCCTCGACGTCGTGGGCCTGGGCCAGTCACCCGAGTACTTCCTCGTGACCGGCGGCGAGGGCGGCGTGCCGTTCCTCACCCAGAAGGGGTACGGCGTGCTGTTCACCTCGCTGCACACCGTGCAGCGAGCCGCCGGCGCGCCCGGTCGGGTCAACGACCTGGTGCTCACCCTGCGCCCGGGAGCGGACCGGGACGCGGTCGCCGCGGAGCTCACGCGCGCGCTGGAGGCCTCCGACCCGCCGCTCGCGGGCGACGTGACCACCCGCGAGGAGATCGACGCCTACCGCGTGCTGTACGACGACATCGACGGCGACGAGCAGCTGTGGCGGATCGTCGCGCTCCTCGTCCTCCTGGGTGCGGCGTTCGCCTCCCTCAACCTCACCACCCGCGTCGTGGAGGCCCAGCGCCGCGAGATCGGCATCGGCATGGCGCTCGGCGTACCGGCGCGCCGGCTGGCCCGGCGGCCGCTGCTGTTCGGCGCCCAGATCGCGCTGCTCGGCGTGGTGCTCGGGCTGCTCGTGGGGTGGGCGGTGTCCATCCCGTTGCGCGCGGTGTTCGTCGACATGGTGCCGCTGCCGATCTGGCGCACGCCGCTCCAGGTCGACGTGTTCGCCCAGGCGGCGCTGCTGGGCCTGCTGATGCCGTTCGTCGCCATCGCGTGGCCGGTCTGGCGGGCGCTGCGGGTCCAGCCGGTCGAGGCCATCCGGGTCGGCCACCTCGCCGCCCGGGGCAGCGGCCTCGCGCCGCTGCTGCGCCGCCTGCGCCTGCCCGGACCCGGCTACCACCAGATCCCGCTGCGCAACGTGCTGCGCACCCCGCGTCGTACGGCGCTCACCGCGCTCGGCATCGCGTCGGCGATCACCACGCTCGTGACCACGCTCGGCATCCTCGACACGTTCAACGCCACGCTCGACCGCGCCGAGACCGAGATGCTGCACGCCGCGCCACACCGGGTGAGCGTCGCGCTCGACACCTTCCAGCCGCTCGACGGCGACGTCGTGGGTGCGGTCGAGGGGCTGCCCGAGGTCGGCGCCGCCGAGGCCGGCCTGCGGGTGACCGCGGTCGTCGAGGGCGGGCAGGAGGACGTCGACCTGCTCGTCGACGTGCTGCCGACCGACGCCGCCTGGCAGCCCACGCTGGTGTCGGGTCAGTACGCCGGCGGCCTGGTGCTGGCCGAGGAGGCGGCCGCCGACCTCGGCGTCGGTGTCGGCGACACCGTCACCGTCGAGCACCCGCAGGCCACGGCCACCGGCCTGCGCACCGTCCGGACGCCGATGACGGTGGCCGGGCTGCACCCCAACCCGATGCGGGTCTTCGCCTACCTCGACCCGGCGACGGCCGAGGCGTTCGGGCTCGCCGGGACCGCGAACGTCATGAGCATCACCCCGGCCGAGGGCCATGCGCCCGACGACGTGCGCCGGGCGCTGCTCGGCGTACCGCACGTGGCGTCCGCCGAGACGCCGCAGTCCTCGATCGAGGGGATGCGCGCGACCCTGGACGAGTTCGTCGGGATCTTGAACGTCGCCGCGCTGATCACCCTGCTGCTGGCGCTGCTGATCGCGTTCAACACCACGAGCATCGCCGTCGACGAGCGCTCGCGCGAGCACGCCACCATGCTGGCCTACGGGCTGCCCGTGCGCACCGTGCTCGGTCTGACCGCGGTCGAGACGGTCGTCGTCGGCGCCCTCGGCACGCTCACCGGGATCGGCGGCGGCTACCTCGTGCTGCGCTGGATGGCGGCGACCACGATCTCCGAGGTGCTGCCCGAGATCGGGGTCACCGCCACGCTCTCGCCCACGACCCTGGTCGGTGCGCTCGGGCTCGGCGTGCTCACGGTCGCGCTCGCGCCGCTGTTCACGCTGCGCCGGCTGCTGCGCACCGACATCCCGTCCGCGCTGCGCGTCATGGAATGAGGCCGATCAGGGGAGATCGGGCATGCGCCCGAAGCGGCGTACCTCGTGCGGCCAGCCGCAGCCCTCGGCGATCCTGCCCGCCCACACCTTCGCCGCCTCGTCGTCGGGCACGTCCACGATCGCGAACCCGCCCAGCCACTCCTTGGACTCGGTGTAGGGACCGTCGGTGATCAACGTCTCCCCGGTGGTGGGGTCGACGGCGTAGACCGGACCGTCCTCCTCGAGCCCGCCGGCGAAGACGAATACCCCGGCGGCCTTCATCTCCTCGACGACGGCCATGGCCGGTGCGGAGCGGCTCCGGAACCACTCCTCGGAGTGGTCGCCGACCCACTGCTGGTTGAAGTAGAGGAGGTACTCGGCCATGGCTGCTCCCTGTGCTCGTGCGGACCGGTCGTCCGCTCCTGCCTACGCTACGAACGGCGGGGCGCCGGTGCGACAGGTCGCGGGGGAGTCTGGATGATGAAGCCCGTGAGCGCGGACCCGATCAGGCACGGGGACTCGGTCTACTCGACCAGGACGGCCGAGGAGACCAGTTGGCCAGCCCCGCCCGGCAGCAGTTCACCTGGGTGAGCCTGCGCCGCCGCTGACGTTTGCCGTGCTGGCCACATTCGCTACGGTCGGGAGCGTGCAGTCCGAGCGCCTGGATCTCGCGGAACGGATGGGTCTGGCGGCCCGGGACCTCCAGGACGGGACGGATCCGCAGGCCACCATGGAGACGGCCGTCCGGCTGGCCGTGCTGAACGTCCGCGGCTGCGACGCCGCGACGATCTCGCTCGTCGAGGGCCAGGGGCGCATCGAGACGCCGGCGTACACCGATGACGACGCCCGCGGCGCCGACGTGCTGCAGTCCACCCTCGGGGAGGGCCCGTGCCTGGACGCCGCCTGGGAGGAGCGGGTCGTGCACTCCGCCGACCTGGCCGCGGACCCGCGGTGGCCGGTGTGGGGTGCCCGGGTCGCGGCGGACCACGGGGTCCGCAGCGTCTTGAGCGTCCAGCTGTTCACCCACGCGGACCGGTTGGGCGCGCTGAACCTCTACGCGCGGACGACCGCCGCGTTCGACGCCGAGGATCGCGACGACGGCCTGGCGCTGGCGGCGCACGTCGCCGTCGCGGTCGCCGCCGCCCGGACCGCGGACCAGCTCGCGCGTGCCCTCGACTCCCGGACGCTGGTCGGTCAGGCCGTCGGGATCGTCATGGAGCGCTACCGTCTCGATCCGGGTGCGGCCTTCAGCGTGCTGGCCCGGGTCAGCTCCGAGACCAACACCAAGGTGCGCGACATCGCCGCGGAGCTGGTCGCGACCGGCCACCTCCACGGCACCGACCGGTCACCTGCCCCGGCGGCCGACTGAGCCGGCCGAGCCTCTCGCCGGTGCTCAGACGGTCTCGGGGAACTTCACGCCGGTGTTGGCGTGGCAGCGGTAGCCGTGGGGGTTCTTCGCGAGGTACTGCTGGTGGTAGTCCTCGGCGTAGTAGTACGTCGTCTCGCTCGCAGGCCGGATCTCCGTGGTGATCTGGCCGAGCCGGCGCCGCTCGAGCTCCGCGCCGTAGACGGCGGTCAGCTCGCGGGCGACCCGCTCCTGCTCGGAGGTCGTGTAGTAGATCGCGGAGCGGTACTGGGTGCCGATGTCGTTGCCCTGGCGGAAGCCCTGCGTGGGGTCGTGCACCTCGAAGAACCTCTTCACCAGGTCGGCGTAGGACACCTTCGACGGGTCGAAGACCACGCGCACCGCCTCGGTGTGGTTGGTCGCGCCCGAGCAGACCTCCTCGTACGACGGGTTGGGGGTCGTGCCGCCGGCGTACCCGACCGAGGTCGACCAGACGCCGGGGACCTGCCAGAAGATCTCCTCGGCGCCCCAGAAGCAGCCCAGCCCGAAGACCGCGACCTCGTGGCCGTCGGGGATGCCGCCGGTCTCGGGGTCGGTCACGACGGGCGCGTCCAGGACGCGGTGCCGCTCGGCGATCGCGAACGTGCGCTCGCTGCGCCCCGGGAGCGTCTGCTCGGGGGCGACCAGCTGGGCCTTGCGGGTGGGGAACACGGGCACTCCTTGCCTCGGAGGGGACGTTGCACAGTCTCCAACACCGGTGGTGAGGAGGACGTTCCCGGTCACACGAGCCACTCAGGCACCACCTGGCAGCCGAAACCCGCACGACACGCCGTGGCGCCTCGGCGTGTCGTGCGGGTTTCACCGGCCGACCGGTGAAACCCGCAGCCCCGCTAGCCTCGGGGGATGAGCACTCAGCAGCACCGCCACAAGGCAGGCTTCGAGACGCGTGCGATCCACGCGGGCTACGAACCCGACCCGGCGACCGGAGCGGTGATCCCGCCGATCTACGCCACCAGCACCTTCAAGCAGGACGGCGTGGGCGGCCTGCGCGGCGGCTACGAGTACAGCCGCTCGGCCAACCCGACCCGCACCGCCCTCGAGGGCAACATCGCGGCGCTGGAGGAGGGGGAGCGCGGGTTCGCGTTCGCCTCGGGCCTGGCGGCCGAGGACACCCTGGTGCGTGCGCTGTGCCGGCCCGGCGACCACGTGGTGATCCCCGACGACGCGTACGGCGGGACGTTCCGGCTCTTCGACAAGGTCGAGCGGGTCTGGGGGCTGGCGCACAGCCCGGCGCCGGTGTCCGACCCCGAGGCGGTCGCCGCGGCGATCCGGCCCGGCGAGACGAAGCTCGTGTGGGTCGAGACGCCCACCAACCCGCTGCTGAACATCGGCGACATCGAGGCGCTCGCCGCCGTCGCCCACGACGCGGGCGCGCTGCTCGTCGTCGACAACACCTTCGCCTCGCCGTACCTCCAGCAGCCGCTGACCCTGGGTGCCGACGTCGTCGTGCACTCGACCACGAAGTACTGTGGCGGCCACTCCGACGTGGTCGGCGGCGCGCTGGTGGTGCGGGACCTCGACCTGGCCGAGCAGGTCGCCTTCCACCAGAACTCCATGGGCGCGGTCGCGGGCCCGTTCGACTCCTGGCTGACCCTGCGCGGGCTGAAGACGCTCGCGCTGCGCATGGACCGGCACTGCGACAACGCCGAGCGGGTCGTCGACTTCCTGACCAGCCACCCGAAGGTCGGCGACGTGATCTACCCCGGCCTCGAGACCCACCCCGGCCACGAGGTCGCCCAGCGCCAGATGCGGCGCTTCGGCGGGATGGTGTCGTTCCGGGTCACCGGCGGGGAGCAGCACGCCCTCCAGGTCTGCGAGCGCACCGAGATCTTCACGCTCGGTGAGTCCCTCGGCGGCGTCGAGTCGCTGATCGAGCACCCGGGCCGGATGACCCACGCGAGCGTCGCCGGCACCGACCTCGAGGTCCCCGCCGACCTGGTGCGGATCAGCGTCGGCATCGAGACCGCCGACGACCTCGTCGCCGACCTCGAGCGCGCACTTGCCTGAGGTCACGGTCTGCGTGGACTTCGGGTCCACGTTCACGAAGGCGACCCTGGTCGACCTCGACGCCGCACGGATCGTCGCGTCCGCCTCGCACGCCACCACGCTGCCCCGACCCGACGGCACGGGCGACGTCCTCGACGGGTACGACGCATGCCTCGACCAGCTCGCCGGCCTGGACCCCCGGGCGGCCGACGCCGAGGTGCTGGCCTGCTCGAGCGCCGGGGGCGGCCTGCGCATCGCCGTGGTCGGCAACGAGGAGCTGGTCACCGCCGAGGCCGGTCGCCGGGTCGCGCTGTCCAGCGGCGGCAAGGTCGTCGCGGTGGTGGCCGCGGGCTCCGGTGGCGACCTGACCGCCCTCCACGACCCCGACGTGGTGCTGCTGACCGGCGGCACCGACGGCGGCAACAGCCAGGTCCTGCTCGAGGCCGCACGCGGCCTGGTCGTCGGCGGCTGGACGGGGCCGGTGGTCGTGGCCGGCAACGTCGAGGCGCAGCCCGAGGTGGCCGCGATCCTCGGCGACGTGCCCCACGTGCTGGCCGACAACGTCGTGCCCCGGATCGGCGAGCTCGCCCCCGACTCCGCTCGGGCGGCGGTGCGGGAGATGTTCCTCGCGCACGTCATCGGCGGCAAGCACCTGAGCAGCCGCGGGGCGTTCGCGGACATGGTGCGCGGCGCCACCCCCGACATCGTGCTCACCGGCGTGGAGGTGCTCGCCCGGGGTGCGGGCGACGTGGTCGTCGTCGACGTGGGCGGTGCGACCACCGACGTCCACTCGGTCGTCGAGCTCGACCCGGACACGATCGGCCGGGAGGTCGTCGCCACCACCCGGGTCACCCGGACCGTCGAGGGCGACCTCGGCATGCGCTGGTCGGCCCTCACCACGGTCGCCGACCAGCCGGAGCTGGAGGGCGCGGCCCGGCGGCGGCACGCCGATCCCGGGTTCCTGCCCTCCTCCGACGTCGAGCGCGACGAGGACGAGGCGATCGCCCGCGCCGCCGTCGGGCAGGCGCTGCGCCGGCACGCCGGCCGCTCGCGCGTCGTGGTCAGCCCCGAGGGCCGGGTCGTCGAGCGCACCGGCAAGGACCTGCGCCGCGTCGGGCTCCTCGTGGGCTCCGGCGGCGTGCTGCGGCACGGCCGCCCCGGGGTCGTCGACCGGGTGCTCGCCGGGAGCACCGGCGAGGTCGACGGCGGCTGGCAGCTGCCGCGGGGGCCCCGGGTGGTCGTCGACACCGACTACGTGCTGGCCGCGGTCGGGCTGCTCGCGGCCGAGCACCCCGACCCGGCGTACCGCCTGGCGATGACACTCGCGGACCCGGTCGTGTACCCGGGGGCGGGCCGCGGTGCTGGATAGCCTGTCGCCGTGAGCAACGACGCTGACGGCCCCGCGGTGCCCGACGAGCCCGCGGCGCGCCCGCAGGGCCGGCGGCGACTGCCCACGATCAACCTGCGTCCGCGGCCGGCGGAGGACAGCGCCGAGGGCATCGCCACCCGGCTCGCGCACCAGTGGGCGACGCTGCGCGACGAGCGCCGCGCCCAGCCCGGGCCGATCCCGACCGGCCCGTCGAACTTCAGCCGCGCGCAGGTGCCGTGGGGGATCGACCTCGCGGCGGCGTGGGCCTGGCGGTTCCTGGTCATCGCGGCCGCGGCGTACGTGCTGCTCTGGCTGGTCGCGTTCTTCGCGCTCGTCACGATCCCGCTGGCGATCGCGCTGCTGATCGCGGCACTCGCGGTGCCGGTCGTCGACGGGTTGGACCGGATCGGGCTGCCACGCGGACTCGCGGCACTGCTGGTCGTGCTGGCGGGCATCGGGTTCGTGGTCGCGCTGCTCACGTTCGCCGGCCAGCAGGTCGCCAACGGCGCGCAGGACCTCGCCGACCAGTCGGCCCAGGGCCTCGGGGAGATCAAGGACTGGCTGCGCGACGGGCCGCTGCACGCCAGCGACTCCCAGATCGACACCTACATCCAGCGGGCCCAGGACGGCCTCGAGAAGACCGGCGAGGGCTTCGACCTCGGCAGCGTCACCGAGGTCGGCACCGCGGTCGGCCACATCTTCGCGGCGTTCTTCATCGTGCTGTTCTCGACGTACTTCTTCCTCGCCGACGGCCAGCGGATCTGGGCCTGGCTCGTGCGGCTCGCGCCGCGGGCGGCCCGGCAGCACGTCGACAGCTCCGGGCGGGTCGCGTGGATCTCGCTGACCCAGTTCGTGCGCGCCACCGTCATCGTTGCCGCGGTCGACGCCCTGGGGATCATGGTCGTCGCCGGCATCTTGCAGGTGCCGTTCGTGCTTGCGATCGGCGTGCTGGTCTTCCTCGGCGCGTTCGTGCCGATGGTCGGTGCGACCGTCGCCGGCACCGTGGCCGTGCTCGTGGCGCTGGTCGACCAGGGCCCGATCACCGCGCTGTTCATGCTCGGCGGGGTGGTGCTCGTCCAGCAGATCGAGGGCCACGTGCTGCAGCCGTTCCTCATGGGCCGCTGGGTCTCGCTGCACCCGCTGGGCGTGATCGTCGCGATCGGCTGCGGCGTGCTCGTGGCCGGCGTCGCCGGCGCCCTGGTCGCCGTACCGCTCGCGGCCGCGCTGAACGCCGTCGTCCAGCACCTGGCGGTGAGCACCGACGTCGGCGAGGACGACCCCGTCGAGGAGCTCGAGGAGGACTACGAGGAGATGGGGTCGACGGTGGACGTGCCCGACGAGTCCGATGAGCCGGAGGAGCGTGAGCAGGGTGAGTGAGGTGCCGAGCGTCGGTCTGGCCGACATCGAGGAGGCCCGCCGGGTGCTGGCCGGGGTGGCGATCCAGACCCCGATGGAGGAGTCCCGGTGGCTGTCGGCCATCGCGGGCGGGCCGGTGGTGCTCAAGTGCGAGAACCTCCAGCGCACCGGGTCGTTCAAGCCGCGCGGCGCCTACGTCCGGATCTCCCGGCTCACCCCCGAGGAGCGTGCCCACGGCGTCGTCGCGGCCTCGGCGGGCAACCACGCGCAGGGCGTCGCGCTGGCCGCGCAGCTGCTGGGCATCAAGGCCACCGTGTTCATGCCCGAGGGCGCGCCGATCCCCAAGGAGAAGGCGACGCGCGGGTACGGCGCCGAGGTGCTGTTCCACGGCCGCTATCTCGAGGACGCGCTGACCGAGGCCAAGGCGTTCGCCGAGCGCACCGGGGCGGTCTTGATCCATCCCTTCGACCACGCCGACATCGTGGCCGGCCAGGGCACGGCCGGCCTGGAGATCCTGGAGCAGGCGCCCGACCTCAAGACCGTGCTCGTGCCCACCGGGGGAGGCGGTCTCCTGGCGGGCGTCGCGATCGCGGTGAAGGCGCTGCGCCCCGACGTCCGGGTGATCGGGGTGCAGGCGGCCGGGGCCGCGGCGTACCCCACCTCGCTGGCCGAGGGGCACCCGGTCGCGCTGACGTCGATGAAGACGATGGCCGACGGCATCGCGGTCGGCCTGCCCGGGGAGGTGACGTTCGCGGCGGTGCGCGACCACGTCGACGAGATCGTCACCGTCTCCGAGACGTCGCTGTCCCGCTCGGTGCTCGCCGTGCTCGAGCGGGCGAAGATGCTCGTCGAGCCGGCCGGTGCCGCCGCGGTCGCCGCGGTCCTGGACCGGCCGCAGGCGTTCGAGACCCCCGCCGTCGTGGTGCTTTCGGGTGGCAACATCGACCCGCTGCTGCTCGGCAAGGTGATCCGGCACGGCATGGCCGCCGCCGGTCGCTACCTCTACCTGCGGGTGTGCATCCCGGACCTGCCGGGCGGGCTGGCCCAGCTGCTCACCGACGTCTCGGCGGTCGGCGCGAACGTCCTCGAGGTCGTCCACGAGCGCATCTCGCCGACGCTGAGCCTCGACGAGGTCGAGGTGCACCTCCAGCTCGAGACCCGCGGCGAGCCCCACACCGCCCAGCTGCTCGACCGGCTCCGGGAGCGCGGCTACCGCGTCTACGACTGAGGCCGAGTCGGCGCCAGTTTCCCCCGGATGTGCCGCGAGTCGGCGCCAGTTCCCCCGGATGTGCCGCGAGTCGGCGCCAGTTTCCCCGGATGTGCCGCGAGTCGGCGCCAGTTTCCCCCGGATGTGCCGCGAGTCGGCGCCAGTTTCCAGAACCTGGCGCCGACTCGGCGGGGACTCATGTCTCGCGACGGTGGATGGGTCTCGACACGCGGGTCGCGAGTTCGCTAGCTCACTCGCGCCGCTCGCTCGACCACCGTCGACGGCACCCCTCCTCGTTCCTCGGAGGGCGCCGTCAGCCCTCGAAGGGGACCGCGTCGACGATGACGACCTGGAGCTCCTTGCCGTTGGGCGCCTCGTAGGAGACGGTGTCGCCCTTCTGCTTGCCGTTGATGGCAGAGCCGAGCGGGGACTGCGGCGAGTACACGGTGAGGCCTTCGGGCTCGATCTCGCGCGCGCCGAGCAGGAACGTCTCGACCTCGTCGTCGTCATCGCCGACGAACTTGTAGGTGACCACCATGCCGGGCTCGACGACGCCGTCGTTCGGGGGCGTCTCGCCGACCTCGGCGCGCCGCAGGATGTCCTCGAGTTGGCGGATCCGGCCCTCGATCTTGCCCTGCTCCTCGCGGGCGGCGTGGTAGGCGCCGTTCTCCTTCAGGTCGCCCTCGTCCCGGGCGGAGCTGATGCGCGCGATGATCTCCTGGCGGACCGGGCCCTTGAGGTTGGCCAGCTCGGCCTGCAGCTTGTCGTAGGCGTCCTGGGTGAGCCAGACGGTGCCGGGCTGTGCTGCCTGTGTCATCGGGTACTCCTGCTTGCTTCGAGGTACGACGGAACTGCTCGTCCGTCGCGGTGTGCCGGTGTCCGCGTCCGGCCGTCCGGTGTGGGCGTGTGCGAGTACGCGCCGGGCCTCTCCCTGGACGGCCCCGCGGACAGTCAGAACTTCGATACTAACAACTGACCCCTGAGAGCGCAGGTCAACGCCTTCCGGGAGGGGCTCAGCGGGGGCGGTTCTGCCCCGGCGCGGTGCACCCGATCAACTCCACCGACGTGGCCCGGCGCTCGGTGCGCACGGTCTGCACCGTGCGGCCGCTGCCGGTGGGGGTGAAGGTGAGCTCCCCGACGATCGTGTGGTCCTCGGCGGTGGCTCGCAGCAGGCAGCGGGCCTCGACGTCGTCGCCCGAGAGGTCGACGCGCACGGTCACCTCGACCGAGTGCTCGTCGAGGACGTCGTAGCCGACCAGCGAGGACTCCACCTTCGGCGTGGACTGCGCCCACATGGTCCACCCCAGCCATCCCAGGAACGCCGCCGCCAGCGCCACGCTGGCGACCAGCAGCGCCCGGCGCCGCCAGGGCGCGGGGGCGCCGTACCGGTCGGCGAGGTCGGAGGGGGTCGTCACGCCCCGATCGTCCCATCCGGCGCCGCGCCTAGGATTGCCGGGTGACGCAGCCCGCCTCGACGTCGTCCGGCAAGCCCCGCGCCGGCCTCCGCCTCATGCACGTGCACGCCCACCCCGACGACGAGTCGTCCAAGGGGGCGGCGACGACGGCGAGGTACGTCGCCGAGGGGGTCGACGTCCACGTCGCCACCTGCACCGGCGGCGAGCGGGGGTCGATCCTCAACCCCAAGATGGACCGTCCCGACATCCTGGCCAACATCACCGAGATCCGCCGCCAGGAGATGGAGCGCGCCCGCGACATCCTCGGCATCCGGCAGGACTGGCTCGGTTTCGTCGACTCCGGCTGGCCCGAGGGTGACCCCAAGCCCCCGCTGCCGGAGGGCTGCTTCGCGCTGGTGCCGCTGGAGGAGGCGATCGTGCCGCTGGTGCGGCTGATCCGCGGGTTCCGGCCGCACGTGATGACGACGTACGACGAACGCGGCGGCTACCCGCACCCCGACCACGTGAAGTGCCACGAGATCAGCGTGGCGGCGTTCGAGGCCGCGGCCGACCCGGAGCGCTTCCCCGAGCTCGGCGAGCCGTGGCAGGTGCTGAAGCTCTACTACCACCACTCGTTCAACCGGCCGCGGATGACCGCGATCCACGAGGCGATGCTCGAGCACGGCCTGGAGTCGCCCTACGCCGAGCGGTTGAAGGAGTGGAAGCCCGAGCCGGAGTGGGACGCGCGGATCACCACGCGGGTGCCGTGCTCGGACTACTTCGGGGTGCGCGACCAGGCGCTGCTCGCGCACGCGACCCAGATCGATCCCGACGGCTTCTGGTTCGCCGTGCCGCACGAGATCCAGCAGAAGGTGTGGCCGACCGAGGACTACGAGCTCGTGGTCAGCCACGTGGACTCCCCGACGCCGGAGGACGACCTGTTCGCCGGCATCACGAACCCTCAGTGAGAGGATCGTCCCCATGCACGTGCTCACCCTCGCCCCCGACCTGCTGACCGCGGTGGTCTCGCTCGCCGACGAGGTGCCCGAGGACGACGACGTCAAGGCCGGCTGGCTGGCCTTCGGCATCTTCATCGCCCTGATCGTGGCGGTGGCGCTCCTGGGCTTCAGCCTGGTCAAGCAGCTGCGCAAGGCGAAGGCCGCCCAGGAGGCCGGCGTCTACGGCCCCGTGGACGACGACGACGCGTCAGCGCAGCGGCCGGCCGACCACCAGGCCTGAGCCGGCGCCGGGTCCGCTCCCAGCTCCTGTAACGCCCGTTTACCCTGCCTGCCGACCCTGTTGCAGCAGGGTGGGTAGGCAGGGTAAACGGGCGTTACAGTGGGGGAGCCGGGGCCGGCCAGCGGCCCTCAGCGCCGCACCAGCCGCACCAGGCAGTCCCAGGCCGTGCGCACCGGCTCCTCGCCGTGGCCGTCGCCGACCGTGCGCGGCTCGCGCCCGGCGCGGACCACGTCGAAGGCCTGGTCGGCGAGGTCGGCGAGCACGTCCTCGGCGCTCATCAGGACGGCCGGGTCCTGCGGACCGCCGGTGCCCTCGGTGAGGTTCGTGGTGTCGTGGGCGACGAGGAAGAACGTCCCACCGGGGACGAGCGCGGCGAACGCCGCGCGGACGGCCGCTCGCCGCTGCGTCTCGGGCAGCTGCAGGTAGGCCAGCACGACGAGGTCGTACGCCGAGGTCTCGGCCCAAGTCGTGGCGTCGGCGCACACCCAGCGGACCGCGGTGTCGCCGGCGACCTGGCGGCCCTTGTCGAGCGCCACCTGGGAGAAGTCGGCGGCGGTGACGTCCCACCCGCGCTGCGCCAGCCAGATCGCGTTGCGGCCCTCGCCGGCGGCCAGGTCGAGGGCACGCCCCGGCGGCAGCTCGGCGAGGTGGGTCGCGACGAACTCGTTGGGGGCCGCTGACCACACCAGCTCGGCGGCGGCGTACCTCTCGTCCCAGTCCCGGGCGTCCATCCGGCGATTCAAGCACGCCGGTCGAGCTGGTCGCCCGACCGGTGGGCGGCGCCGACGAGGTTGTCGGCCGGGAGCTCGGCGGTCGGCAGCAGCAGGACCGGGCACGGTGCGTCGTGCAGCACCGCCCGGGTCACCGGACCGAGCCGGGAGCCGAGCGCCCGGTGCACCCCGTGCCGGCCGAGCACCATGAGCCGGGAGTCCTCGGCGGCGGCGAGCAGCGCCGGCAACGGCGGACCGTGGTGGATCTCGATGTCGACCTGCACGGCGTCGCGCACGGGCGACCCGCGCAGCACGTTCTCGATGTCCTCGTGCGCCCAGGCCTCCCACTCCCGGCCGACCCGCTGCAGCACCGCGTCGTCGTAGGGCCTCGGGAACGACCAGGTGTGCAGGACGCGCAGCGGGGCGTCGCGTTCGTGGGCGATGGCGACCGCGGCGCGGAGCAGCGCGGTGCTGTGCTCGGGTGCGTCGACCCCGACGGTGACCGGCCGGTCGCCGGCCGAGGCGACCTCGGTGGGCGGGACGCAGACCAGGGGCAGGTGGGCGCGGCGTACGGCGGCGCGGTCCATCGAGCGGGTCAGGCTGCGGATCAGGTGGAGCAGGTCGCGGCGCTGGAGCACGACGACCCACGCCTCGTGGCTCGCGTCGAGGACGCTCTCGACGGCCGGCCCGCGCACGAGGCCGCCGCTGACCTCGATGTCGGGACCCAGCACCTGCTCGGCGCGCTGGAGCGCCCGGCGGAGCACCTCGGTCGCGCCGGCCTGCGTCACCGGGGGCCCGGAGAGGGAGGGCCCGGGCTCGTAGGCGTGCACGAGCCGCACCGGGGTGCCGTGCAGCGCCGCCTCGGTGGCCGCGAAGCGCAGCGCGGGATCGAGGTCGCCGTTCGGGACGCTGACGACGATCGGGTGCGAGCTCACCATGCTGTGCCCTCCTCCGAGACGGGGCTGCCGCTGCTGCTTCGAGGGTGCGCCGCGACCCCCGCCCCGGGGCAGGGCCGGAGGTCCCGAGGAACGACGGGCCCTCCGATCCGGCTCAGCGCTGCCGCACCGCCAGCCAGAGCCCGATGCCGGAGAGCCCGACGACCACGAGCCCGACGACGAGCAGCACGGCGCCGAGCGTGTCGAGCACCGGCACCTCGGCGCCGACCGCCACGCTCGCCGACACCGGGGTGGTGCCCTCGCCGTTCATCACCACGAGCGTCCACTCGCCGTCCTCGGGCTCCCAGGTGATCGTCTGCGGACCCCGTCCGCTCGCGGAGCTCACCCAGAACGTCGCCTCGGTGGGCGCCACGGCCGGTGAGCCGCCGTCGACGAACCGCAGGGACGGCTCGCCGTCGTCGAGCGGGTCGATGATCGTCGAGGCCGCGACGTCGCGCAGGTAGCGGTCGACGTCCTCCGTGCGCGCCACCCCGAGGAAGACTCCGTTCGGCGTGGCCGGGTCGGCGGTCGCGGTCATCGTGCCGAGCAGTCGCGCGGGCAGGTCCAGGGTCGTCGAGCCGGTGCGGATCTCGGCGCTCTCGGAGCGTACGGCGTAGCCGGGCGACTGCCAGGTGTGGCGATCGCTCATCACGTAGCCGGCGTCGTTGCGCATCGTGGAGTCGGCCAGCCGCAGGGCGCCGCCGCCGACGGCCATGCCGATGCCGAGCAGCAGGAACAGCGCTGCGGCGACGGTCGCGACGATCCGGCCGGTCGTCCACGGTCGGCGTACCGGGTGCCGGGGCGCCACGTGGATGTCAGGTACCGGCGGGGGAGGGGACACGCTCATGCGTCCTCACGACCTTCGCGATCAGGTGGAACGAGACTCGACGGGGTCAGGCGGCACCGGCGCCCCGAGAGCCTGCCGCGCACCTCGCCGACCAGGGGCCGCTGCGACCCCCTCGGCGGTGCGCGGCGCGGTGCGCCAGTGCCGCCCGTTCCGGTCCACACCCGTCGCTCCGGTCAGCGAGGGGAGGAACCACCCCGACACCACGCCCAGCAGGCCACCGGCCACGCCCCCTGTCACGGCCCCGAGGACCAGGACCGACCAGACCGGCCAGGACGCGTCCGGCGATGTGGCGCCGAGGAAGATCACGACCATGGCCACCGGCCAGGCCGCCGTGTTCGCCGCGACCCACCGCCAGGGGTGGGGCACGGCACCGTGCAGTGCCGCCGCCTGGGCGAGGCCGAGCAGCGGACCCATCGCGAGTCCCAGGCCGGCCGCGCCGAGCAGGACCAGG
>NZ_DASWVI010000081.1:0-10977 GCF_036401255.1 Nocardioides sp.
CGTCGTACCGTTGCTGCCGTTGCCGTTGGCCCGGAAGTACGCCGCCCAGGTCGCGTCGACACTGTCCGGATCCTGCTGGTACTGCTCGAACATCTCCTCGACGAGCCACTCGTTGGCGCCGAAGTCGGGCCCCTCGTGCTGGGTGGAGGGGACGTCGGGATGACTGCCTGGGGACTGCGGCACGGGTTGATTCGCCTCTTCCGGATACGTGCGCGGGGGAGTGTTCCAGTCGCCAAGGCTAGTCCCCCAGACCAGCAATTGCAGACTGTCTCGGCAGTGACCGGCGTGGTGTGCGCCGGGCCGCCTCACGGTCGCGGACACTGCCGTCCATCAGCACCCCAGAGGGTTGGGAAGACATGACCACATCCGTACGACGAGCCTACGCGGCGGCCCTGGCCGCCCTGGCGCTGGCCCTGTGCCTCGGCGCCTGCAGCGGAGGCGGCGATGACGAGCCCGAACCGCCCGGCGCCGCGCCGAGCGGAGCACCGAGCACCCCCGCGGTGCGCACCGAGGTGACGATCGGCGAGATCACCGGTGCCCTGCCGCGCGACGCGCGTCGGCGCCTCGCGAAGCACGTCGGGGAGGTGGTCGACGGCTGGGTCCAGGCCGCCTACCTGGGCGGTCGGTACCCGCGCCGCGACTTCTCCGACTCCTGGCCCGGCTTCACCGCCGGCGCCAAGGACGAGGCGCACCGGGACAAGCGCCTGATGAGCAACCAGGACATCGGCGAGCGCATCGACGGCGTGGAGGCCCGGCGCAGCCAGGTCCGCGTCGACGTGCTCGCGGTCCGGCGGCACGCCGTCGGGGTCACCGCCCGGGTGGTGCTGCGGTTCCGCACCACGGGGAAGGTCGAACGCGACGTCCGCGTCCAGGGCCGCCTCTACCTGACGCCCACCGGCCACGGCTGGCGCGTCTTCGGCTACGACATGACGAAGGGGGCCGTGTGATGCGCCGCCTGCATCGGACCATCCGTCTCGGCACGCTCGGCCTGGTGCTCGCTCTGGCCGCGTTCGTCGTGCCCGACTCGGCGGTCAAGAGCACCGAGGTCGCGCTGGTCAAGGTCGACCGGGCCGCCGGCGTCGACCTGACCCCCGACGTGGTGTGGATCCTCGCGGTCGGGTCCGACGCCCGTCCCGGTCAGGACATGACCCGCTCCCGCGGCGACGCCCTGCAGCTGATCGGCCTGAACACCCGCACCGGCGCCGCGTCCGCGATCGGCGTACCGCGCGACTCCTGGGTCTCGATCCCGGGTCATGGCAACGAGAAGATCAACGCCGCGCTGTACTTCGGTGGGCCCCAGCTCCTCGGGCGGGCGGTCGGCAACCTGGTCGGCATCGAACCCGACTACGTGTTCGTGAGCCGCTTCCCGTTCTTCGAGGACATGGTCAACGACATCGGCGGGATCGACGTCGTGAACCCGGTCGCCTTCAGCGACACCTACCTGAAGCCGAACGGGTTCAAGAAGGGGCGCCTGCACCTGCGCGGGTACGACGCGATGGCGTTCTCACGGATCCGGCACAACCTGATCCGGGGCGACTTCGACCGCTCCGCCAACCAGCAGCGCGTGCTGCGCGGCATCCAGGCGAAGGTCGCCGCCCGCGCCCACGTGCCCGGGTTCCTCGAGCGCGGCGTGCTCACGGTCATGCAGCACCTCTACACCGACCTCTCGCCGGCCGAGCTGTTCCGCTTCGCCCAGGCGGTCGCCCACGTCGACCGTAAGAAGATCACGACCTGTGTCGTCCAGGGCGGCATCGGCAACATCGGCGGGGCGAGCGTCGTACTGCCCTCCGTCGCCCAGGCGCGGCGGCTCGGCAACGAGGCCCGGAACGACGCGACGATCGAGCGCTGCTGAGCTGCAGCGCCCGATCGTCGCGACCGAGAGGGTCAGTTCGGGTTGATGTGACCGCCCGCCCAGCCGACCTCGATGATCGAGCCACCCGGGATGAGGCCGGGCAGCGTGAGCCGCAGCGCCTTGACCTCGGCGCCGGTCCAGTTCTGCTTGACCACGCGGTACTGGAGGATGTTGTTGTCCCCGAGGTCGACGATCTCGCCGGGCTTCGGCAGCGGGAGCTCCTCGCCGTTCAGCACGATCCGGGCCAGGCGGGTCGAGATCGTGCGCCGCACCTTGGTCGTGTCCGCGGGCTTGCGCATCGCGACCTTGGACGTGATCTCGTCGATGACCAGGCCGAGGCTCGGGATCTCGAGCGAGCCGATGTTGCTGCCGATGAACCCGCGCGCCGAGCCGTCGCGGTCCTGGTCGCCCATCAGCTTGTACTGGACCCCCGTGAGGTTGACCAGCCCGCCGAGCAGCCGGAAGTCGCCGGCGTTGTGGGTGCGGGTCTTGCCGTTGGTGCCCGAGCAGCTGAGCGCCTGCTCCTGGAGACCGCCGATCCGGAGCAGGTCGTTGCCGCCGAACATCTCCACACCCATCGCACGCGAGTGGAAGACCCCGGCGGGGACGGGCTCGTAGAGCGCGGTCCGCGCGCGGCCGAGCGTCAGGACGGTGTCGTGGCCGGTGGCGTTGACGAGCAGCCGGAGGGCATAGGTCTCCGAGGTGGCCGAGTGCTGCTTCGCCGTACCCGACTTCACCCCGCCGAGGCCGATGCTGCCCAGACCCGGGATCTCGATGGTGTTGCCGGTCACCGAGGTCAGCAGGTCGATGACCTGGGTGACGACGTCACCCGTGGCGGACCCGAGGATGTCGAGGAGGTCCTGCAGCTCCTGGGGGATCTGGGCGGGCAGGTTCTCGATCCTCAGGCCCTCGAAGGTGAAGCTCTCGCGGTGCCCGAAGGTGCCGTCCGCCTTGCGGTACGCGTCCGCGACCGAGGTCAGTCCCTTCAGAGAGAGGGTCGGGGTCTGGATGCCCTGGAGCTCGCCGCCGAGCTGGAGGTCGGCGATCGTGCTGACGCCGCGCACGCCGTTGACGCCCTTCTCGAGATAGGTCTGGGTGTGGCTGGTGGCCGCCGAGAGCTTGATGAGCTCGTTGTCCGGCAGCGAGAGCGTGGAGCTCTTCAGCAGCTCGCGGCCGGCGTAGCGGGTGCACGCCTGCTGCGCGAACGCCTCCTTGGAGTTGCGCATCTCGACGCCGTCGACGATGACCTTGGTGCCGTAGACCGTCGCCTTGTACCCGAGGTTCGTCTTCACCGGACGGTCCGAGCGCGCGGCCCTGGAGGCTGCCTGGCTCGCCTCGGCCGTGGTCGGGGTGACGAGGGCGCCGGCGAGGCCGGCCGCGCAGACCGTGAGGGATGCGATCACCCTCGTGAGGGACTTCTTCACTGCGTGTCCTGCTTTCTCGTTGCCGGAGCCGCTGCGTCCCTCCCCGTCGGCCGCGGCTGTGCTGATCCCATGTCGGTGCTCCCACCGAGAGGTTTCTGGCGACGATTGTGCGTTCGTGACCGGCCGCTGGCGAGGGGGCGAGGCGAGAAATCCGTCTCCGGTCAAGACCAATGCGGCCGTTTTCGTACCCGTGCGTAACCCCTGCGCGGGACGGCCGTTTTCAACGCCCGAGGTCGTCCGGGGGCCCACGCACCTGACGTACGTGTCGTTCACCGGCCGGCGGGGGAGCAGATGCGTCAGGTGCGCGGACAACGCCCGGCAGCCCGGCACGAGAGAGAAGAAGAGGAAGCGCCCCCGGCAGGATTCGAACCTGCGGCACCTGGTACCGGAAACCAGTGCTCTATCCCCTGAGCTACGGAGGCAGCCGCCCCGCACTGCGAGGCTGCGCCGTCACCCTACAACCGACGCGGGACGGACGCGCAATCGCGTCGGTCGGGTCCGCGGGTGGATATCGATGCTGAGCAGTGAGTGCGCCGCCGATACGCTGGGCCGGTGACTCCTGAGCAGCTCTCCACCGCGATCGTCGATGTCCTGACGACGCTGTCGACCGAGGGTGCGATCACCCTCCCCGACGGCGTCCCGACGAATGTCACGGTGGAGCGTCCGCGATCCAAGGAGCACGGCGACTACGCGACCAACGTCGCGCTGCAGCTGGGCAAGAAGGCGGGCCTGAACCCGCGCGACCTCGCGACCATGGTCCAGCAGCGGCTGGAGCAGGTCGAGGGCATCGCCGGGGTGGACATCGCCGGACCGGGCTTCCTCAACATCACCGTCTCCGCCGGCGCCCAGGGCATCGTCGCTGCGCAGATCGTCGACGCGGGAGCGGCGTACGGCCACACGGACACGCTCGGCGGGGAGAAGGTCAACGTCGAGTTCATCTCGGCCAACCCGACCGGCCCGCTGCACCTGGGCCACACCCGCTGGGCCGTCGTGGGCGACGCGATCTCCCGCGTGCTCGAGGCCGGCGGGGCCGAGGTGACCCGCGAGTTCTACATCAACGACCGCGGCAACCAGATGAACCTCTTCGGCGCCTCGATCGAGGCCGCCGCGCTCGGCCGGCCGACCCCCGAGGACGGCTACCACGGCGCCTACATCGCCGACCTGGCCCGCGAGATCGTCGCGGAGGACCCGGCGATCGTCGACCTTCCCGAGGAGGAGCGGCTCGTCGCGTTCCGCGAGAAGGGCTACGCGCTGCAGCTGGCCGACCAGCAGGAGCAGCTGCAGCGGTTCAACACCGTCTTCGACGTGTGGTTCTCCGAGCGCAGCCTGCACGACAGTGAGGACGTCACGAGCGGCCTGGAGAAGCTGCGCGGCCAGGGCCACCTCTATGAGGACGACGGCGCGCTCTGGATGCGCACCACCGACTTCGGGGACGACAAGGACCGGGTGCTGATCCGGACCAACGGCGAGCTCACCTACTTCGCCAGCGACACCGCCTACTACGTCAACAAGCGCTCGCGGGGCTTCGACCGGTGCATCTACCTGCTCGGCGCCGACCACCACGGCTACGTCGGCCGGCTCAAGGCCATGGCGGCGTGCGCCGGTGACGACCCCGAGCGCAACATCGAGGTGCTGATCGGCCAGCTGGTCAAGATCGTCCGGGCCGGGGAGGAGGTCCGGCTCTCCAAGCGGGCCGGCGAGATCGTCTCGCTCGAGGAGCTGATCGACGAGATCGGCACCGACGCGCTGCGCTACTCCCTCGCGCGCTACCCGGCCGACTCGCCACTGACCCTGGACATCGCCGAGATCACCAAGCAGTCCAGCGAGAACCCGGTCTTCTACGTCCAGTACGCCCACGCGCGGATCGCCTCGATCCTGCGCAACGCCGGCGAGCTCGGGCTCACGTGGTCGACCTCCGAGTTCGACCCGGCCCTGCTGTCCCACCCCAAGGAGGGCGAGCTGCTGCGCGCGCTCGCCGAGTTCCCCCGGGTGGTGGCCAGCGCGGCCGAGCTGCGCGAGCCGCACCGCGTCGCGCGCTACCTCGAGGACATGGCCGGGGTCTACCACCGGTTCTACGACAACTGCCGCGTGCTGCCGATGGGCGACGAGGAGGCCGGCGACCTGCACCGCGCCCGGCTCGTGCTGGTCGCGGCGACCCAGACGGTCCTGGCCAACGGCCTCGAGCTGCTCGGGGTCTCCGCGCCGGAGCGGATGTAGCGGCGATGAGCCACGAAGCAGGCTGGGCGCACGCGCCCGGCGCGCTCCGCGGTCCTGCCTGGCTGCAGCCCCCGGTCGACCCCGATGCACTGGTGCCGCACCTGTGGTCCTCGACCGCCCACAAGGTCGACGGGGTCCTGCACGTCGGCGGCCTGTCGGTCCCGGACCTCGTGGCGAACGTCAACACCCCGGCGTACGTCCTCGACGAGGCCGACTTCCGGATGCGCGCCCGCGCCTTCCGGGACGCGTTCTCGTCCTACGACGTGTTCTACGCGGGCAAGGCGTTCCTGTGCACCGCCGTCGCGCGGTGGGTGCAGGAGGAGGGCCTCTGCCTCGACGTGTGCTCCGACGGCGAGCTCTCGGTCGCGCTGCGAGCCGGCTTCGACCCCGCCCGGATCGGCTACCACGGCAACAACAAGACCGTGACCGAGCTCCGGCGAGCGGTCGCCGTCGGGGTCGGGCGGATCATCGTCGACTCCTTCGACGAGATCGAGCGGCTCGCGATGATCACCGCCGACACCGGGCTCCGCGCTCCGGTGATGGTGCGGGTCACGGCCGGTGTCGAGGCGCACACCCACGAGTACATCGCGACCGCGCACGAGGACCAGAAGTTCGGCTTCTCGATCTCCTCGGGCGACGCCTTCGAGGCCGTACGCCGGGCCGAGGCCGCCCTGGGGATCGACCTGCTGGGCCTGCACTCCCACATCGGCAGCCAGATCTTCGACTCCTCCGGGTTCGAGGTGGCCGCCCGCCGGGTGCTCGCGCTGCAGGCGCGGGTCTCCGCGGAGCTCGGCGTGACGCTGCCGGAGATGGACCTCGGCGGCGGCTTCGGCATCGCCTACACGACGCAGGACGACCCGGCCGACCCCGCGCAGCTGGCGACGGAGATGAGCAAGATCGTCGAGCACGAGTGCCGGGCGCTGGACATCCCCGAGCCGCGGCTCTCGATCGAGCCCGGCCGCGCGATCGTCGGGCCGTCGATGTGCACGGTCTACACCGTCGGCACGGTCAAGCCGGTCCAGCTCGACGGCGGCGCGGTCCGCACCTACGTCTCGGTCGACGGCGGGATGAGCGACAACATCCGGACCGCGCTCTACGACGCCGACTACTCCTGCACGCTGGCCTCGCGGCCCTCCGCCGGCGGGTCGGTGCTGGCGCGCGTGGTCGGCAAGCACTGCGAGGCCGGCGACATCGTGGTCAAGGACGAGTTCCTGCCCGGCGACGTGCGGCCGGGCGACCTGGTCGCGGTGCCGGGCACCGGCGCCTACTGTCGGTCGATGGCGTCGAACTACAACCACGCGCTGCGTCCGCCGGTGGTCGCGGTTCGGGACGGAGTCGCGCGCGTGGTGGTTCGCCGGGAGACTGAGGACGACCTGTTGGCAACGGACATGGGTGATCAGTAATGGAGAGCGACAAGCCTCTCAAGGTGGCCGTGCTGGGCTGCGGCTCGGTGGGCTCCCAGGTGGTGCGCCTGCTGGGGGAGCAGGCCGCGGACCTGGCGGCGCGCGTCGGCGCGCCGGTGGAGCTGGCCGGCGTCGCCGTACGCCGGCTCGACGCGCAGCGCGAGGTGGAGGTGCCCGAGGGCCTGCTGACCACGGACGCGACCGCGCTGGTCACGCGCGACGACGTCGACCTGGTGGTCGAGGTGATCGGCGGCATCGAGCCGGCCCGCTCGCTGATCCTGGCCGCCCTCGAGAGCGGCAAGTCGGTCGTCACCGCCAACAAGGCGCTGCTCGCCGAGGACGGGCCCACGCTCTTCGACGCCGCCGAGAAGGCCGGCCGCGACCTCTACTACGAGGCCGCCGTGGCCGGCGCGATCCCGATCCTGCGGCCGCTGCGCGAGTCGCTCGCCGGCGATCGGGTCACCCGGGTGCTCGGCATCGTCAACGGCACCACCAACTTCATCCTCGACCGGATGGACAGCTCCGGTGCGGGCTTCGCCGAGGCGCTCGAGGAGGCCCAGGAGCTCGGGTACGCCGAGGCCGACCCGACCGCGGACGTCGAGGGCTTCGACGCGGCGGCCAAGGCCGCGATCTTGGCCTCGCTCGCGTTCCACTCGCGGGTCACCGCCTCCGACGTGCATCGCGAGGGCATCGCCGAGGTGACCGCGGCCGACGTCCAGTCGGCGCGGGAGATGGGCAGCGTCGTCAAGCTGCTGGCGATCTGCGAGCTGCGCGAGACCGACGAGGGGCAGAGCGCCGTCGCGGTCCGCGTCCACCCCGCGATGATCCCCCGCAGCCACCCGCTGGCCTCGGTGCGCGAGGCGTTCAACGCGGTCTTCGTGGAGTCCGAGGCGGCGGGCCAGCTGATGTTCTACGGGCCGGGCGCCGGCGGCTCGCCCACGGCCTCGGCGGTCCTCGGCGACCTCGTCACGGTCGCGCGCAACCGGCTCGCCGACACCCGCGGGGCCGGAGAGTCGGCGTACGCCGACCGGGCGGTGCTGCCGATGGGGGAGACGTTGACCCGCTACCACGTCGCGATCGACGTCGACGACCGGGCGGGCGTGCTCGCCTCGGTCGCCACGGCGTTCGCGGAGAACGGCGTGTCGATCCAGACCGTCCGGCAGGAGGGGCGCGGTGCCGACGCCCAGCTCGTCGTCGTCTCCCACGAGTCGACCGACGCGGCGCTGAGCGCCACCGTGGAGCACCTGCGCGAGATGGACATCGTGCGTGAGGTGACATCCGTGATGCGTGTCGAGGGAGCGACCGAGTGAACCCGCAAGGCTTCACCCCCACCCACCAGTGGCGGGGTGTGATCGAGGAGTACCGGCCCCTGCTGCAGATCCCCGAGGGCACCGCGGCGGTGACGCTGCGCGAGGGCGGCACGCCGCTGGTGGTCTCGGAGTGGCTCTCCGGCCTCACCGGGGCCGAGGTGTGGCTCAAGGTCGAGGGCGGCAACCCGACCGGGTCCTTCAAGGACCGCGGGATGACTGCCGCGATCTCGGTCGCCAAGCACGAGGGCGCCGAGGCGGTCGTGTGCGCGTCGACGGGCAACACGTCCGCGTCGATGGCGGCGTACGCCGCGAAGGCCGGGCTCAAGCCGCTCGTGCTGGTGCCCGAGGGCAAGATCGCGGCCGGCAAGATGGCCCAGGCGATCCTGCACGGCGCCCAGGTGATCATGGTCCGCGGCAACTTCGACGACTGCCTGGGCCTGGCGAAGGGCCTGGCGTGGGACTACCCGGTCGCGCTGGTCAACTCGGTCAACCCGGTCCGGCTCGAGGGGCAGAAGACGGCGGCGTTCGAGATCGTCGACTTCCTCGGCGACGCACCTGACTTCCACCTGCTGCCGGTCGGCAACGCCGGCAACATCTCGGCGTACTGGCTCGGCTACACGCAGTACGCCGACTGGGGGCGGGCGACCCACAAGCCGGTCATGCGCGGCTTCCAGGCCGAGGGGGCGGCGCCGCTGGTGACCGGCGAGCCGTTCCCCGACCCGGAGACCCGTGCGACCGCGATCCGGATCGGCAACCCGGCCTCGTGGAAGCTCGCGGAGGCGGCGCGCGACGAGTCTGGGGGCCGGTTCGCCGCGGTCAGCGACGGCCAGATCCTCGCCGCCCAGCGTGAGCTCGCCAGCCGGGACGGGGTCTTCGTCGAGCCGGCGTCGGCCGCGGGGATCGCCGGGCTGCTGCAGGAGCTCGCCGCCGGCGAGGACTACCGCGGCAGCACGGTCGTGATCACCGTGACCGGACACGGCCTCAAGGACACCGTGACGGCGCTCGAGGGGTTCACCGAGAGCGGCGGCAGCATCGTCGACACCGTGATCGACGCGGACGTGGCCGCGGCGGCCGAGGCCGCCGGCCTGGGCTAGCGGCTCGCGCGTGGCCACCTTCGTCGACGGACCGGTCCGGGTGTCGGTGCCGGCCACCTCCGCCAACCTGGGCCCGGGCTTCGACTCGCTGGGCCTGGCGCTGTCGATGCGCGACGAGCTCGAGGCCGAGGTCATCGGCTCCGGCCTCGAGGTCGAGGTGACGGGCACCGGCGCCGGTGAGGTGCCGCTCGACGAGCGGCACCTGGTCGTGCGCTCCATGCGGGCGGCGTTCGACCTGCTCGGCGTGCGTCCTTCCGGGCTCCGACTGAGCTGTCGCAACGTGATCCCGCACTCCCGGGGGCTGGGCTCATCGTCGGCGGCCATCGTCGCCGGCGTCGTCCTCGCCCGCGGCCTGGTCGCGGGCGGAGCCCTGCTCGTCGACGACCTGGCACTGTTCCGGCTGGCCGCACGGATCGAGGGACATCCCGACAACGTGGCACCCGCGTTCCACGGCGGGTTCGTGATCTCCGGACGCGACGACGACTTCTACGCGGTCTCCTCCGCGGTCGACCCGCGGGTGGAGGTCGTGGTGTTCGTGCCGCCGACCCCGGTCTCGACCGAGGTGGCTCGCGGCCTGTTGCCCGCGACGGTCCCGCACGCCGACGCGGCCGCGGACGCGGGGCGCACGGCCCTGCTGGTCGCGGCGCTGGCCGGCCAGCCCGAACAGCTCCTGCGCGGGACCCGCGACTACCTCCACCAGGACTACCGTCGTGCGGCCATGCCGGAGTCCCTGGCCCTGGTCGACGAGCTGCGGGGGCAGGGCGTGGCCGCGACCGTGTCCGGCGCGGGTCCGACCGTGCTCTCCTTCACCGACGCCGCCGGGGCCGCGGTCCTGGCGGCCCGGTGTCCGGCGGGCTGGGCGAGCCACCACCTCGCCGTCGACCGTGAGGGTGCGCTGCTCGGTTGAGCAGCCGGGCGTGCCGGCGCCGCGCCACGGCCCGATGATGTCGCCCGATGATGTCGCCCGATGATGTCGCCGCCGCGGGTCGCGGTGGTATGTTGGCGCCGCGCCGGGGCTCTCCGGCGTAGCACCTGCCGGTGGCCGTCACGGCACGCCGGCACCGTGCACCTCTCTCCTCGAACACGTGCCGACCTCGGTCGCGCATGCCCGTGCGGACGCTCCCCTCCCGGTGAGCGCCGGGGGCGAGGAGGAATTGACCAGCAGCCACCGGCCACGGGCCGGGGGCACTGATACGTGGGAAGGACCTCACGTGACGGAGACCATCGACCCCGGCACCGCTCAGACCGGGGAGGGCTCGGCCCCGGCGAAGAAGCGTGGCGGGGGGCTCAGCTCGATGCTGCTCGCCGACCTCAAGACGATGGCCGGCGGCCTCGGCATCCCCGGCGCGGGCTCGATGAAGAAGGCCCAGCTCGTCGAGGCGATCAAGGCGCACCAGGGCGGCGGCAGCCGCGCGGCGGCCCAGGAGCCGCGGCGCGAGCATCGGGCCGACGAGCGCGCTGCCTCGGAGGGCGAGGACGCCGCGCAGCAGCGGACCGGCCAGCGCGACCGGCAGCAGGACCGGCAGCAGGACCGGCAGCAGGACCGGCAGCAGGACCAGTCCCGGCGCGACCAGGACAAGCAGCAGGACAAGCAGCAGGACAAGCAGCAGGACAAGCAGCAGGACAAGCAGCAGGACAAGCAGCAGGACAAGCAGCAGGACAAGCAGCAGGACAAGC
>NZ_DASWVI010000082.1:0-3190 GCF_036401255.1 Nocardioides sp.
CGGACCTTCGAGGCGATACCGATCGGCCCACTTCTTCGCGGTGCGAGGCGAGACCATGAACATCTTGGCAGCCGAGGCGTAGGTGAAGCCGTCGTTGACGACGATCCGAGCAAGTCGCAAACGGGCGCGTGGAGTCAGAGCGGCGTTAGCGTGGGACACGAAGGCCTCCAGGTTGGGAGCGGTGAACTAGACAGCTCCACTCCACAACCGGAGGCCTTCACCTGTCAGACCGACTCACCGCCGCGAGGCGGGACAACCTGCCTGGACATCACAACTAGCCCTCGACGCCGCCGGCACCACCGGCCATGGCCAGAGGCCGCGGCTCGGGGCTGTAGGACAGCACTCCCTCACGCGCAGCGGGCAGGGTCTACGCTGTGACCTGCGGCCACCGCATGATCGTTTGTTTTCACACAACCGATGATCAACGGTGGCGCACCCCTCTCCACAGTGCGTCGGGGTCGCGCAGGCATCGGCCTCCCGTCCTGTGTCAGGAGGACATGTGCAACGTGGCGAAGTCTGGTGGGTGGAGTTCGACGAGCGGCGGCTGGTCGTGCTGCTGTCGGGAGACGACGCGTCCGGGATCCAGGTGATGCAGGTCGTAGCTCCGGCGGGTGTCGACATCACCGGTCTGGGCGTCGAAGTGGCAGTAGGCGCCATGGAAGGACTGCCCTTTGAAGGCGTGCTTCGGTTCGCGTTCCCGCGCCCGGGCTTTACCCCTTGCACGTGGCTGACCACCGTGTCCCGGGACGACCTGATCGAGCGAGCAGGCGCCCTGTCCTCCGCGAAACTCAGCGAGATCGAAGATGCCCTCCGTCTTGGTGGACAGGCGAAGGAGCCGACCGCGGCGACGACCGCGAAGCTCAGCGAGATAAGGGACAGCCTCCGTCTCGGTGGACTCGGGTAGGCGGAGAAGGAACAGACGCCCCCAATGGCGTGCTCGGTCTCGTCCGGATGATCGACACAGGCCACCTCTGTCTTCGGCGCCCCTCACCATCGAGATCACGATCTACGGCTGGAGTACTAGGTACGCGTCGACCAGTTCGTCCGGCGGGGTACCTGCGTCGTCGCGGCGGCGGCAAGGAACTGCCGCACCTGAGCGCGCGTCGCACGCCGGGGTCGCTTCGTGGCAGACATGACACCTTGATCGGCCGGGGGAGTGGGCGCCCAAGGCTACTGACGGAAGCCGGACAGTCCGGCCAGTCAGCGTCGCGGAGTGCCGCGCCGCGGCGGCCGCGGGCGGTTGACGTCCTGCCGGTCGCGCGCTGCTCCCTGCAACGCCGTCGGCGCCGGGGTCTCGTCGGTGTCGATCGGGATCTCCAGACGGGAGACGATCCGGTATCGCAGGTCGCGTGCGGGGCTGTCGCCCAGGGGCTTCTCGGCGACGATCGCACGGGTGGCGGCGCCGACGTCGTGACCGTGCTCGTGGGCCTGCTGCAGCATCGCTGCGGTGGCCGGCCAGTCGCCCTGCTCGAGCAGGCGCGGGTCGAGCTCGCGGGCCAGCGGCGCCCACCGCTCGGCGGGCGTCTTCTCGGCCGCGGCCGAGAGTCGGGCGCGGACCTCGCTGCTCTTGTGCAACTCGGCCAGCGCAGCCTTCCGCGGGTCGGCATCCCACGTCTTGACCGCGTCCCGAAGGTCCCGGCCGGCCTGCTGCAGCTGGGAGAGCTGCAGCCGTGCCCGCACCTGGTTGACACCCGGCTCCCAGGCCCGGCTGGGACGGGCCGAGATGACCCGCATGGCGGCCACCCGCGCCTGCTCGGCGCCGAGGTTGTCGAGCCGCTCGGTGAGGAGCTGGTCGCCCAGGGACCGGAAGACGGGCTGGCCGCTGGCCACCGCGGCGGTGAGCGCGGCCGGGCCGCGCTGAGCGAGCAGGTCAGCTGGGTCGAGTCCGTCGGGGAATCGGACGTAGCCGGGGTCCATGCCGTGCGGGGTGAGCATCCAGAAGTCGCGCTCGGCCGCGACCTGGCCCGCCAGGTCGGCGTCTCTGGCCACGATCGGGTCGCGGCCGACGGCGGCCAACTGCGCGGCCTGCTCATCGGTCAGGGACGTGCCGAGCGGGGCCACGCCGACGTACAGGCCGGCGCTGGCGATCGTGACGGCGACCGCGTCCATCGGGCCCTCGACGATCACCGGGACGGCGCCCTCGGCAAGCAGTTCGTCGACGACGCCGAACAGCTGCGCGCCCTTGTGGAACAGCGGGGTGTCGGCGGTGTTGAGGTACTTCGGTCCGGCCTTGTCGTCGTCGGTGAGGTGGGGGCGTCGGCGGCCGACGAAGCCGAGGACCTCGCCCTGGTGGATCACCGGGAACATCACGCGGTCGCGGAACCGGTCGATGAGGCGGCCGGTGCTGGCCTCGGTGGCGACGCCGGTGGCGAGCATCTCGGCGTCGCTGATGCTGCGGCCGCGGAGGTGGTCGACCAGGTTGGTCCAGCCGGCCGGAGCCTGACCGGGGCGGAACCGCTCGTCGCCGGCGAGGTCGACGCCGAACCGGCCGGTGAGGTAGTCGCGGCCCCACGAGTCGGTGAACCGGGACTCGAAGAAGGTCTGCGTGAGCTCGTTGATCTCGACCATGCGCTCACGCGTGACGGGGGAGGAGTGCCACTCGTCGGCGCGCTGGTACATGAGCCGGATATCGGCGTCGGTGGGCTCCAGCCGGGTGCCGCCGAGGTCGCGGATGTAGGCGGCCAGCGTGAGGTCGCTCTCGATGTACTGGTCCTCGTCGACGTCGACCAGGTCCTCCTCGAGCGTGTCGACCTGGTGCTCGTCGACCAGGTCGACGGGGGGCTCGAGGTCCGTGCCGGGGTCCTCAGCAAGCGGCCACGGGATGTCGTCGGACTGGTCGACGAACAAGGTCTGGTCGGGCTCGATGCCCTCCCACAGGTCCGCCGGCGGCTCCTCGAAGTGGTACTCCTGCGCGTGCTCGTCGGGAGCGGTCTCCAGCGCGATCGAGGTCCGCCAGACCAGTGCCTGGCACTCGTCGACGCCTTCCCAGCCGTCGCTCGGCAGCGCCCGGCCGGCGCCCAGCAGGGCCTCGACCTGCCAGCCACGCTGTAGGCCGTGGTCGACGTTGGAGACCAGCGCCGGCCACCAGGTGCTGGCCTGGATGCTCGCGGCCCGCTCGGGACCGAACAGGTCCGCGAGCCGCGGCGCCCAGTCGGTGGTGACGCTCTCGCCGTGGGAGCCGTCGCCGATC
>NZ_DASWVI010000083.1:0-2117 GCF_036401255.1 Nocardioides sp.
CCACGAACGGGACCGGGCACCAGGGCTCGAGCACCGCCCGCAGCAGTCGCGAGTCGGGGCCCGCGGCGATCACCGCACGCGGACGGGCGAGCTCCTGGGCCCGCGCGACCGCCTCGTCGGTCGCGTCCGCGGCGTCACCGGCGGCACGGCGCACCCGCGCACCGGACTCGGCCAGCGCGCGGAGCGCGGCATCGGACTCCAGGATGGTGACGTCGTCGAGCCGGGACTCGTCGAACCAGGTGACCACGGTGCGGCCCCTCTCAGGGCTTGCGCGCCTCGTCGACCAGCAGCACCGGGATGTCGTCTCGGATGGGGTAGGCGAGGCCGCAGCCCTGGCAGACCAGCTCGGCCTCGACCAGGTCCAGGTCGGACCGGCACGCCGGGCAGACGACGATCTGCAGCAGCTCGGGGTCGAGGTTCACGGCGTTCATCGGGTCGCTCCCTTGTCTCGGATCCGGCCGAGCACGCGGTCGCGCACCTCGGCCATGGTCGCCTCGTCCCGGCCCTCGGCGTTGAGCCGGAGCAGCGGTTCGGTGTTGGACGGGCGCACGTTGAAGGACCAGTCGGCGTGGCTGACGGTCAGGCCGTCGAGGTGGTCGATGCGGACGCCGTCGGTGCCGGCGTACGCCGACTCCAGGGCCGCGAGCACCGCGCCCGGGTCGGTCACCTCGCTGTTGATCTCACCGCTGACCGCGTAGCGCTCGTACGCCGCGAGCAGCTCGGAGAGCGGCCGGTCGGTGTCCGCCAGCGCGGCCATCGTGTGCAGCGCCGCGAGCATGCCCGAGTCGGCGCGCCAGAAGTCGCGGAAGTAGAAGTGACCGCTGTGCTCGCCGCCGAAGATCGCGCCGGTCTCGGCCATCGTGGCCTTGATGAACGAGTGCCCGACCCGGGTGCGCACCGGGGTGCCGCCCAGCTCGGTGACGATCTCGGGCACCGCGCGGCTGGTGATCAGGTTGTGGATCACGGTCGCGCCGGGCTCCTTGGCCAGCTCGCGGGCCGCGATCAGTGCGGTCAGGGTCGAGGGCGAGACGGCCCTCCCCCGCTCGTCGACCACGAAGCACCGGTCGGCGTCGCCGTCGAACGCCAGCCCGAGGTCGGCTCCCTCGGCGAGGACCCGGCGTTGGAGGTCGACGAGGTTGGCCGGGTCGATGGGGTTGGCCTCGTGGTGGGGGAAGGTGCCGTCCAGCTCGAAGTACAGGGGGACCAGCTCGACGGCCGCGCCGAGCCGCCCGAAGACGGCCGGGGCCGTGTGTCCGGCCATGCCGTTGCCGGCATCGACGACGACCTTGAGCCGGCGCCCGGACACCGGGGCCAGCGTGAGCAGGTGCGCGGCGTACGCCTCGAGGACGTCGTGCTCGGAGATCGACCCGGCCGCGCCGGTGGCCGCTCGCGGCTCGCTCGCCTGGCCGACCAGGTCGCGGATCTGCGCCAGCCCGGTGTCCATGCCCACGGGCTGGGCGTAGCTGCGGCACAGCTTGATGCCGTTGTACTGGGCGGGGTTGTGGCTGGCGGTGAACATCGCGCCGGGGAGCTCGAGGTGCCCGGAGGCGAAGTAGAGCTGGTCGGTCGACGCCAGGCCGATCAGCACCACGTCCGCTCCGGCCGAGCTCGCGCCCTCGGCGAACGCACCGGCCATGCCGGGCGAGCTGGGTCGCATGTCGTGCCCGACGACGACGGTGGTGGCGCCGACGACCTGGACGAACGCGGCGCCGGTCGCCCGGGCGAGTGCCTCGTCGATCTGGTCGGGGACGGTGCCCCGCACGTCGTACGCCTTGAAGACGGCGCGGACGTTCGCCGGATCGAGGGTGGCGGCCATGCCTGACAGGGTATCGGTGAGCATGGCTGGTCGACCGTCTGGTCGACCGTCTGGTTGGCGCGGGGACCGGGCGGGTTCGTGGCCGCGAGCGCACCCACCCGAGAGCGATCCATCGCCCACCCCCGCCGGCTGCCCCGGTCAGTCGCTGCTGAGCACCCGCAGGTGGCCACGGCGGGTGGTCTCCCTGCCGGTCTCCTGCGCGGGTGCCACGCGCTCCGCCGGCACCGGCCGGGCGGCCTCGCGCACGGCGTCGGCGAGCGCGAGCAGGTCGTCGCTCGACGGCCCCTGCGCGGCCGGGTCG
>NZ_DASWVI010000084.1:0-6166 GCF_036401255.1 Nocardioides sp.
CCAGGCCGGCCGCGGCACGCACCGGGGCGGCGGCGCGGACCGGGCTGGTGGCACCGGAGACCGCGAGGGCGCCGGCGCCGAGCGCGCCGGCGCGGAGGAGGGTACGACGGGGGACGGGCTGCCCGAGATCAGTCATGGGCCCCACGCTGGCGCTGCGGAGCGGCGCGCGGGTGGCCGACGGATGACCGCCAGGGCACCGCCGGGTGACCGGTCGGATGCTCAGCCGGCCGGTGACGGCACGCGGATGCCGGCGTCGGCGAGGAACGCGCGAGCGCGACCGAGTCCCCGGTCCTCGGAGAACCGCCGCCAGGGATCCACGAGGTCCTCGGCGTCGACGACGTCTGGGCCCGTCCTACCAGAGCGGGCCGTCGTTGATGAACGCCACCATCTCGCGGACCAGCTCGTAGTCGCCGGCCTCCAGGGCCGCCGCGAGCCGGGCGTCCCGGCCGGCGAGGGTCTGCAGGTAGGCGAGGAAGTCCGGGGAGTCCAGGCCGAGCTCGCGCCAGTACGGGTCGTCGGCCGCCCAGTAGCTGGTCTCCACCGGCGGGAAGTGCTGGACGGTGTCGAGCTCGAAGTCGATGGCGTTCAGCGCCTCGCGGGTGCGCTGACCGGGCTCGGCCAGCCACAGCAGCTCGCCGCGTCCGGCGAGCATGTCGGGCGCGATGACGGCCAGCACCTGCTCGGTCTCGACACCGGCGGCCCACACCGTGGAGAGCAGGCCCTCGGTGCCCTCGCTCCAGTCGGCGCCGTGCTCGCGCCACCGGTCCCCCATCTGCCGGGCCACCTGGTGGTCGCCGTGCACCCCGACCGAGGTGAGCACGACGGGTGCCGGCGCCACGATGTCGACGACCTGGAGGATCTCGTCGCCGTTGAGCTCGGCTCGCACCACGTCCCCCACGGCCAGCGGCAGGTAGAAGGAGTTGTTCTGCAACCGGTAGGTGCCCCCCGCGTCGTGGGCGTCGACGGGCACCGCCCACAGGCTCTCGCCGGCGACCAGCTCCAGCTCACGCCGGAACCGCACGTTGACCTTCACCCGGTCCTCGTCGGTCGCCATGGGACCAGCGTGCTCCTGATCGGCGCGGACCGCACCCGGGTCCTGCGACCCTGTGCACGAGCGTGCGACGGGACTAGCGTCGGGAGACGTGGGCAGCAACAACAGTACGGCGGGTTCCGGCGCCAGCGGTGCGCTCTACGGGCTCGGCATCTTCGGCGCGTGGGTGTGGTTCTGGCAGGAGGCCGACGGCTTCTGGTGGCACGTCCTGGCCATCCTCGAGGGCTTGGTCTGGCCGGCGTTCCTCGTCTATCACGGCCTGGACCGGCTGGCCGGCTGAGCCCTCAGGCGAAGGATGCCCGCAGCCGGGCGTGCGCGTCGGGCGATGCTCCGATCGCGTCGAGGCCGAGCAGCGCCGCGCCCACCACCGGCGGCGCGGTGACGACGACCGGCGTCGCCAGCGGCGCCCGTTCGGCGAGCCCGGCGGTGATGGCGTCGAGCAGCAGCGCGTGACCGGCGGTCAGCACGCCGCCGCCGAGCACGACGTCGGTGCGTTCGTCGAGGAGCTCGAGCCGCCGCATCACCGAGGCCGCGAGCGCAACGATCTCCTCGGCCTGGCGCAGCACGACCGAGGTGGCCACCTCGTCGCCGAGCCGCGCCGCCTCGAAGAGCACCGGTGTCGCGTTGTGCAGGCGGCGCTCCGAGATGTCGCCGAGGTGGACGGCCTCGATGAGGTCGGCCATGTCCCGGCGGGCGAAGTGCTCGGGCAGCAGGTCCGCGAGCGCCGTCCGCGGACCCCGCCCGTCGACGGCGCGCGCCGCCCACCACATCGCCTCCTCGACGAGGAACGCGCCTCCGCCCCAGTCGCCGGAGATCCGGCCGACGGCGGCGAACCCCGCCGTCCGCCCGTCGTGCCCGATGCCGGAGCTGTTGATCCCCGCCCCGCAGACGACCGCGACGCCGGGTGGTTGTTCGACACCGGCGCGCAGGAGCGCGAACGTGTCGTTGCCGACGTACGTCGTGCGCGCCCACCCGTGCTGCTCGATCTCCTCGCGGAGCCGCTCGTGCTCGGGGGCCAGGTCGGCGTTGGCCAGGCAGGCCGAGACGTGGGCGACCAGCACGCCGCCGGTCGCCTCCTCGACGAGTGGCTGCAGATCGTCCACCGCGGCCCGGGCCCCGATCAGGTGCGGCCGGAAGCCACCGCCGCGGGCGCGGCCGACCACTGCACCGTCGGGAGCCACGAGCACGACGTCGGTCTTGGAGTTGCCGGCGTCGATCGCCAGGACCCCCTCCCCGGCGTCGTTCATCGGGCCCACGCGAGGAACTCGCGGTTGTGCGCGAGCAGCAGGTCGGTGAGCCGTTCGGCGCGGTCGATCTGTCCGATCAGCGGGTGCGCCAGGAGGGCGGTGAAGACCCGGTCGCGGCCGCCGTGCAGCGCGGCGTCGAGCGCGAGCCGCTCGTACGCCGCGACGTGGCCGATGAGCCCGGCGTACAACGGCTCGACCTCGCGGACCGGCAGCGGCTCCGCTCCGGCGGCGCTCACCCGGGCCCGGACCTCGATGACGTGGTCGTCGGGCAGGAACGGCAGGGTCCCGGCGTTCGCGACGTTGACGACGCGGGTCGCGGCCGCGTCGGTGCCGAGGATCGACCCGAGCAGCTCGACGGCCGCCTCGGAGTAGTACGCACCGCCGCGCTGCTCGAGCTCGACGGGCTTGGTGACCACGCCGGGGTCGGCGTACAGGTCGAGCAGGCGGCGCTCGATCGCGGCGACCGCGCTGGCGCGCGACGGGCCCGCCCGCAGCTCGCGGACGACCTCGTCGTGGGCGTAGAAGTAGCGCAGGTAGTACGACGGCACGGACCGCAGCCGGTCGAGGACCTCGGCGGGCAGCTCGATCTCCGTGGCGATCTCGGCCAGGTGCTCGCCGAGCAGCCGGGGCAGCACGTCCACGCCGTCGAGCAGCACCTCGCGCTCCCAGGTGAGGTGGTTGAGCCCGACGTGGTCGAGCTCGATCCGCTCGGGGTCCACTCCGAGCGTCGCGGCGAACCGGCGCTGGAAGCCGATCGCGACGTTGCACAGCCCGACCGCCCGGTGCCCCTCCTGCAGCAGCGCGCGGGTGACGATGCCGACCGGGTTGGTGAAGTCCACGATCCAGGCGTCCGGGTTGGACCGGCGCACCTGCTCGGCGATGTCGAGGACGACGGGCACGGTGCGCAGCGCCTTGGCCAGGCCGCCGGCGCCGGTGGTCTCCTGACCCACGCAGCCGCACTCCAGCGGCCAGGTCTCGTCGGCGTCACGGGTCGCCTGGCCGCCGACGCGCAGCTGGAGCAGCACCGCGTCGGCGCCGTCGACGGCCGCGGCGACGTCGGTGGTGGTCGTGACGCGGGCGGGATGGCCGAGGTGGGCGAGGATCCGGCGCGACACCCCACCGACCAGCTCGAGCCGCTCGGCCGAGGGGTCCATGAGCACCAGCTCCCCCACGTCGAGCCGGTCGGCCATCCGGCCGATGCCGTCGACCAGCTCGGGGGTGTACGTCGACCCCCCGCCGATCACTGCGAGCTTCATCCGGTCTCTCCTGTCTGGGTCGTGCGTGCGGGCCGCCCGTGTCGGTCGGCGGTGGTGTCGAAGACGAGGTCGCGGGCGGTCCGCAGCGCCGCGTGCAGGGCGCCGGTCAGCACCGGATCGGTGGTCACCTCGGCCAGCTCGAGCCGGGGGCGGGTGGCGGCCAGGTCGTCCAGCTCGCGCTGCACGACCGCGCGCAACCGCTCCCCGCCGGCGCCGACGACCGCGCCCGAGAGCACGACCAGCGCAGGGTCGAGGAGCGCGACGACCGCCGCGAGGCCGACGGCGAGCCGGTGTCCGAGCTCGGCGAGGAACGCCTCACCGCCGGGGCTCGCGACGGCGGCGGCGACACCGGCGCGGGCGTCGGGAGCCTTGAAGCCGTGCTGACGGGCCAGGGCCTGGACGGCTTTCGCGCCGACGAGCTCCTGGAAGCCGCCGGCGTTGCTGACCCCGACGTTGCGGACCAGCGGGGTGCCGGGCACCGGCAGGAAGCCCACCTCGCCGGCGCCGCCGGTGACGCCGCGGTGCAGGCGGCCGTCGAGCACGATCGCGGCACCGACCCCCTCCTCGGCCCACAGCAGCACGAAGTCGTCCCCGCCGCGAGCCGCACCCGCGTTGAGCTCGGCGATCGCCGCGAGGTTGACGTCGTTCTCCACCACGACCGTGGTGCCGAGGGCGTCGGCGAGCGCACTCAGCAGCTCGGGACCGTGCCAGCCGGGCAGGTGCCGGGCGTAGCGGAGGCGCTGGGTGCGCGGGTCGAACGCACCCGGAGTGCCCACGACGAGCGTCGTGAGATCGGCGCGGGTGACTCCGGCCGCGGCGCACGCGCCGTCGACCGCCCGGCCGACCCGCTCGACGGTGTCCTCGGCGGCCCGCCCGGGGGTGGGCAGCTCGAAGGTGCCGACCACCTCGCCGGTGATGTCGGCGACCGCGGCCCGGATCCGGCGCGCGGTGACGTCCAGCCCGGCGACGTACGCCGCCGTCGGGTCGACCTCGTAGAGCAGCGCGTTGGGGCCCGGACGCCCAGCGGTGCTGCCGCCGCGCCGCACCAGGTGCGCCGACTCCAACCGGGCCAGGATCTGCGACATCGTCGGCTTCGACAGGCCGGTCAGCTCGCCGAGCGCCGGCCGCGACAGCGGCCCGTGGGCGAGCAGCAGGTCGAGCACGCTGCGGTCGTTGATCGCCCGCAGGAGGCGTGGGGTCCCTGGCTCGCGCATGCTGTTCGTCCCGAACTGTTAGGTAAGTTTCCTAATGATTCGGAGCGTAGAACCGGACCCGCCGCGATGTCAACGGGTCAGCGGTTGCGACGCCAGATGGCGGCGTTCAATGCGGTGGCGAACGCCGTCCACCCGACGTACGGCGCCAGCGCGGCCGCGGCGGCCCGGTCGTGACGGGCCGCTTCGTGCAGCAGCGCGAGGTTCAGCACGTCCAGCCCCGCGATCACGCCCAGCCCGGTCGCCGGCGAGCGGCGCACGAAGAACGCCCAGCACCAGCCGGCGTTCGCGGCGAGGTCCGCCGTCGTCAGCGCGATCATCCGGCGGCCGCTCTCCGGGGACGCCTCCGCACGCTCCAAAGCCCAGCCGGTCCCCCAGGCGACCAGCCCGTACAGCGGCGTCCACACCAGCGGGAACGCGGCGCTCGGCGGCTGCCAGGCCGGCTTGTCGAGCGATCGGTACCACGCACTGTCCGGCCTGGTCCCGAGGAAGCCGAGACCGGCCGCGGCCGCGGTCAGGGCGCTGGTCAGCAGGCGGGCACGCATGCCACCAGCATGGCTCAGCCTCGAATCACCGATTGGTGCGGCATGGGACCTCACCCATCGCGGTCGTAGCGCAGCCCGTCGGAGGCGATCCGGGCGCCCGCGGCCGGCACGTGCTCGGCCAGGGTGCCGTCGTGCCCGAGGTGGCGCACCGCCACCTGGTGCAGGAGCACGGCAACGTCGGCGATGAGTCGCCGGTGGCAACGCCACCACAGGCTCTCGCTGCACAGGACGGCCGTGCTCGCCTCGGGGCGAGCGGCGACCTCGGCGAGCAGTTCGACGAACGCCGAGCGGAACTCCTCGCTCCGCGTGTGGGCCGCATAGCCGCGGAACGCCTCGACCCGCCACCACGGGTCGGCGTCCTCCTCCCCCGGCGGGACCCGACGCCGGCCGCCCAGCCGCGGCTCCCACCGGTAGTCGACACCGGCCGCCGGCAGCCACTCCTCGAGCCGCTCGGTGGCGACGTGCGGATGGCGCCGGCTGCCCGGGAAGCGGCGTACGTCGACGACGAGTCCGACACCCGCACCCGTGAGCAGCCCGGTGAGCTGTTCCTGGGTCGCGGTGCCGTGGCCGACGGTGAGCAGGGTGGCGATCGGGGCCTACCGGGGCTCGGGCCGGTGCCACCTCGTCGCGCTGGTGGCGCCGGTGCGGACCAGCTCGCCCTCGTCGACGAGCTGCTTGAGCAGCACCCGCGCCTTGTCGGCGTTCAACCCGGTCGCGGTGCGGACGTCGGCGCCGCTCACCGGGCCGCGGGCGGCGAGCGTGAGGACCACCTCGCGCGGGCCGGCCGGCGCGGTCACGCCGACGGTCCGCGGCGCGAGGCCCAGGACCGCCGGGTCCTCGGCGTGCGTGCCCGCGG
>NZ_DASWVI010000085.1:0-16820 GCF_036401255.1 Nocardioides sp.
CCCGCGTCGCCGCCGGAGCCGGCCGGGGTGGCGAGCGACTCGAGCGACTCCGAGCCGGGGGTCGAGCCGCCGAACCCACCGGCGGTCGAGCCGGACGCGTGGGCGACGGGGGTGCCGTCGCCGTCGACGCCGCCGTCGACCGTGCTGCCGGAGTCGATGCTGTCGGTGCCGATGCTGGTCGTGCCCAGGGCCCCGCCGACCGAGCCACCACCGGAGCCAGCGGCGGTCCCACCGCCGACGCCCCCGTGGTCACCGGCCCCGGCGCCGGCGTGGATCCGTTCGAACGCCGCGTGGTGGCCGCCGTCGACGCCGGAGGTCGCGCCGATCGTGGTCGCGCCGGCGGTGCCGGCCGGCTGCACGGAGGAGGCGGTGCCGGTGCTGTCGTCGCCGTCCACGATGTCCTCGATCGCCTCCACGGCGGCCGAGACCACCCCGACCACGGCGGCCGCCTGGCCGAGCGGGCCGAGGATCGACCCCGCGAACGCCTGGATGCCCGCGTCTCCGGAGACCTGGGGCGTGTAGGTCGGCAGCGCGCCGAAGTCCACGCTCTGGCCCTGGCTGGCGAGGTCCTGTGCCTCGGCGTTGGCGTTGAGGACCTTCGCGAACAGGCCCAGGGCCATCGAGATCTTCTGCAGCCAGGGCACGACGACGGTCTCGAGGTACGTCGCATAGGCGGCGCTCGCGCCGCCGCTGAAGAACGACGCCGCGCGCAGGATCGCGATCAGCGCCCGGAGGTAGGCGATCACCTGATCGGTGGTCTCCTTGCCGTCCTGGCAGACCTGCCCTGCGTCGCGGAGTTCGTCGGTGTCTGCGCCGAGGAACGACATCGGCTGCTCCTGTCCCGAGTGGTGTGTCCGAGTCGGTGCCGCCTCTGCTCGGCGGCTCTGCCCGGACCGTAGGCACGGCCCGCGCGCGGCGTCGATGGCCGGCCGGGTGGAAGGTTCCGCCCTCTGCCGGCCGCTCATCTCCCGTCGAGTGACGCGAAACGGCTCCCCGGAGCGCATCCGAGGAGCCGTTTCGCGTCACTCGACGGCAGGCGGTGGCTCAGCTGCTGGCGGCGTCCTGGCGGTCGGCGTGCCACATCAGCACCCGGCCCTGTTCCTCGAGGGTCTGGGAGGCGTTGTTGGCCTGGGGCGCGAAGCTGCCGTGCCAGTCGCTCTCGAAGTACTGGCGGTCGGGGCCCTGCCACTTCAGGCCCTGGATCATCGCGGTGATGTTGGCGACCATCCCGGCGACCTGCCCGGCCTGCTGACCCATGTTCTGGCCGACCTCGCGGCCGTACTCGGTGTCCATGCCTTGCATGCTGTTGCTCATCTGCCGCTCCTGTTCGCTCCTGGGGCTCCCGGTCCCGGCGACCGTAGGCACCGGCCGAGCGCGGCGACTAGGGCGAGGTGGGTGGAACGTTCCGCCGGGCCGCCGCCCGCTCGACGGCCTCGAGGTCCTCGACGGTGACCAGGCGGACCTCCGCCGTACGCCGCCCGATCGCGAAACGCACGTTCTGGGCGCGCCCGGACCCGGCGCGGAACGGGTCGTCCTTGGGCCCGAAGGCGAGCGCGGAGATGGACCGGATCGCGTCGTCGACCCGCTGCGCCCGCTCGAGGTTCCAGGCGTAGCCGTGCCAGTGCACGACCCGCTCGTAGATCTCGCGGTTGGACGGCGGGCGGGGGTAGTCGTCGGTGCCCGAGAGCCAGGGCTCGGCGAGCGCGAGCGCGACGAACCACTCGCGCGACTCCCGGGGCAGCGTCGGCGCGGGGGCGGTGACGCTCGCGTCGGACTCACCGTGCTCGGGCGGCGCCGGGCGCGGCACCGACGCCGTCGGGGAGGGCGTGACCTCGACGACGATCGCGAGGTCGTCGTACGTCGTCGGGCCGGTCTGACGCCCGCGCATCACGAGCAGCTGGTTCTCGCCCTCGTCGAGCAGCAGCGACATGCCCTCGGCGAGCGTGACCCGACGGGCGCCGCCCGGAGCGTCGAACAGGCTCGAGACCTGGGTCTCCCCGGACCCGTGCCAGCGCAGCCGGGCGATCTCCTCGCCGACCACGAGCTCGCCGAGCAGCCGCGAGACGTGCGGCGCGCAGCGCGGCAGCGCGATCGCGGTGGTCCGCAGGTCGGCGTCGGTGTCCTCGGGAAGGGCATGGTGCGGTGCCCGACCGAACAGGAGGGTCTCGCCCGAGCCGAGGGTCACGGTCGGCAGGCCGGACCCGCGCAGCGTCACCCGGAGCATGGCGCCATCACGCGGCAAGCCAACCACACCGTTGAACTGCCTACATGCGAAAGCTCGACTTGTCGTCCATAGCCGCGGACAGCTGATCAATCAGCGACTGTCTGACACTCGACTGGAGACGGACCCGCTGCCGTGGATCATCCCAGGGCGACTTATGTGGGACCGGCTCCACAGCCCCGTACCGAGGCACGATGTGCGCGTGTACGTGCGGCTCTTGGTTTCCAAGTATGGCGACATTGATACGGTCGGCTCCGAGCACCTTGCGTGCAGTCGCAGCGACTTTTTGGACCTCGCTGATGAACAGGGTCGTCAGTTCATCAGAGAGAAGCTCGAACGCCTCGAAGTGGGGCCGCAGCGAGACCAGCATCCTCCCAGGGAAGCGAGCGTCATCGTAGAGACCGACATCGCATGCGGGAAGTGCTGCGAGTGGGATCCAGAGCTCGAAACCACAGGTGGAGCACACACTTGGCGCCGGGTCCAGGACTCCTCCCGCTCGTTTGTTAGCTACCGACCACACGGAACCCAACGCCTAGCTTGTCTACAACCTTGATCGCCAAACCGAGCTCCCATCGAGGTGAACTCAGCATCTTCTCGACGCTCACCTCGTTCATATGCAGGCTCTCTGCAAGTCGTCGCTTGGACGTTGGTTCTCGATCGACGAACGCGAGCGCAACGGCGCGAAGCCCGTCTTCAACGATCTCCTCCGCAGAGCTGGTCTCGAGTTGCCCATCCTTGTCCATGTTTGCCATGGTCCCAACCTTCACATCGAGCACCGACATCGGATCCGGCTCGTCTAGAAGACAAGCATCTTGCGTGCGTCGCTGGCGAGTAGGTCCCAGTCGAAGAAGATCGACTCCAGCGATGCTTGTAGCTCTGCGGCGTGCTGTCGAATCTCATCGAATGCGACGCATGGTTCGGTACTCCCTTTCCAACTCTTCTTCACGTCGTCGCGCCACGCCCGGTCTGCGCTGAGCTCCAGGTAGTGGTCGATACACGCGAGTACCTGCTCCATCGCGTCCTGGATCGACCCAGGTGCGTCGTCGTACGCCTGAACGAGCCGATCGATTGGCGGCATGGTGAACTGACAGTAGAGGTCGTCGACGGTCGCGCTGTGTCGACCCTCTTTCCCGCACAGCATCAAGGACATGAGCGTGCCTGCGTAGAGGATCTTCCGAGGGATCAGCAACTTCACGTAGCGGAGGCCCGACACGCTCTGGTCCTGGCGAACCTTCGCCTGGTAGTCGACCGTGATGGTGCGCCAATAGCGGACTACGTCATTGAGGAGGAAACGAGGGACCTTGTCGTCCGATGTAGGGCCAACCAACAGGTAGCGATCGAGGGCGGATCGCAGGACCCGCTCGTGCACGTGCCCGTTTCGAAGGCTCACAGACTCCTCGATGAGGAGCATTCGACGCGTTGTGGAGTGGTTCGTGTCCTCTTGTAGACCGATCTGATCAACCAACTCGAACGCGCCAACCGTGCGGCCGAAGATGTTCGTGGCGCCGGGCGGCGATACCTCTGAGCCTTCACGGCCCTCTTCTTGTGCCCAGGTGGCTCGGAGCTCGTCCGCGGCGCGCAGGAGATCGGTCGCCGCGGTAGGGGTGGCTGGTACTCCCGCAGCGAGGACCAGATAGTCGAAGTCGCTCTCGGCAGTCACTTCGAGGCGGGCAAGCGAGCCAAAGGCCACAACGTCCAGTTCGTCAGAGGGGAGTGAGCTCAAGCGCTGGCGCGCCTGGTCTATCCGCGTGCAACTCAACTCGCGGGCGCCCGCGATGTGATGGAACCGTCCCTTGAGCGAGCCAGCAAGCGGACCGCTGAGCTGCTCAGTCGACATGTCCGGAGTCTAGGTGGGGTGGCTAGTCGTAATCGTGGAATGCTCGAAGTGTCGGTGCACAATCGTCCACTGACTGGCTATCCTCCCGCAGGTGAGCACCCGTGCACCCGCGGGCCCCGCCCCCGCCCACGCCCCGACCTATCTCGACGCCCTCGCGCTGCTGTCCGAGGTCGCCGACGAGGTCGTCGTGCGCAGTGTGCGCGACACCCACGACGCCTGGGCCGACCGCTTCGGGGGCTACCGCGGGCGCTCGATCGCCTCCGCGGTCTGCGGTGGCCTGAGCCTGGGCCTCCGGGCCGCCTCGGCGGGCCTGGGCCGGGTCGCCGAGACCGGCGTCGGACCGCGGCTCGAGGACGGGCCGCGGGGCCGCTTCGTGAGCTCGGCGGTCAACGGGCTGATCGGCGACCGGCTGGTGGCCGAGCGGCCCCGGCTCGCGATCGCGATGGCCGTCCGTGCCGACGGGCGCGACGTCGCACCGGACGCCGACGGGCTGGCCGCCGCGTTCCCGGAAGCCTCGGACCGGGTCGTGGTGTTCCTGCACGGGCTGTGCGAGAACGAGTCCTACTGGAACCGGGGGCGCGAGCGCACCGGTACGACCTACGGGGAGGCGCTGGCCGCGACCGGATGGACCCCCGTGTTCCTGCGGGCCAACACCGGCCTCGGGCTGCGGGAGAACGGCGTCGCGCTCTCGGCGCTGCTCCAACGGCTGGTGGAGGCCTGGCCGACGCGAGTACGCCGGCTCGCCCTCGTCGGGCACTCGATGGGTGGGCTGATCGTGCGGGCCGCGGGGGCGGTCGCGACGACCGCCGAACGGCCGTGGACCGCGCTGGTCTCCGACGTCGTCACGCTCGGCACGCCCCACCTGGGTGCCCCGATCGCACGGGGCATCGGCCACGGCAGTCGCGGGCTGGGGCGGATGCGCGAGACCGCGACGTTCGGCCGGATCCTCGACCTGCGCTCCGTCGGCGTCCACGACCTGGTGGCCGGGCTCGCAGAGGACGTCGCCCCGCTGCCGCACGCGCGCTACCGCCTGGTGGCCGCCACGGTCACCGCGCGCGAGCGGCACCCGGTCGGGCACGTCGTCGGGGACCTGCTGGTGCGGGTGCCGTCGGCGTACGGCCGCGACCGGCACGGCGAGCGGCTGTTCCCCGGCGCGGACGTCCTCCACGTCGGGCGCACCGACCACTTCGGGCTGCTCAACCACCCCGACGTCCACCGCGCCCTGCGAGACTGGCTCGCATGACCGGATCCGCCGACCGCGAGCTGCGAGCCGAGGCCACCGTCGACGCGCCACCCGAGCGCGTGTGGGCGCTGCTGACCGACTTCTCCCGGATGCCCGAGTGGAGCCCCGAGCTGGTCCGGATGGTGCCGCTCAAACCGGGAGGACTGCGCGTCGGGCAGTGGTACCTCGGCGTCAACCGGCGCAAGGGCGCCGTCTGGCCGACCCGCAACGTGGTCTCGGCCCTGGAGCCCGGCCGCACGGTCGCCTGGGACACCACCTCGAGCGGCGCGCGCTGGATCTGGGAGCTGGCGCCCGAGGGGCCTGCCGGCACCGCGACCCGGGTCGTGCACCGGCGCCCCGTCCCGCGCCGGATCACCCTGATGAGCAAGGTCTTCGCGCCGCTCGCCCTCGGGGGCAGCGTCGGCCACGCCGACGAGCTCGAGCAGGGCATGGCGCACACCGTCGCCCGGCTGAAGGCCGCCGCGGAGGCCTGACCCGTCACCCCGCCCGGCTGCGGACTTATCTGCTGTCGGCGAACAGCGGGGGATCGGCCGTGGTTCTGTCGAGGCTTCCGGCTAGGGTCGCTCTCGTGACCCAGAACTCCAGCCCACAGCTCAACGGCGGCGCGGGCATGAACGTGCTCGACGACCACATCTACCAGCGGCTGCTGCGCGAACGGATCGTCTTCCTCGGCTCCGAGGTGCGCGACCAGAACGCGAACGCGATCTGCGCCCAGCTGCTGCTGCTCTCGGCGGAGGACCCCGAGGCCGACATCTTCCTCCACATCAACTCGCCGGGCGGCTCGGTCGACGCGGGCATGGCGATCTACGACACCATGAACTACATCCCCAACGACGTGGCCACGGTCGGCATGGGCCTGGCGGCGTCGATGGGCCAGTTCCTGCTCTGCGCCGGCACCAAGGGCAAGCGCTACGCGCTGCCGCACGCCCGGATCATGATGCACCAGCCTTCCTCGGGCATGGGCGGCTCGGCCTCGGACATCAAGATCCAGGCCCAGCAGTCCCTGCACATCAAGAAGGTCCTGCTCGAGCTGATCGCCGAGCACACCGGCCAGAGCGTCGAGCAGATCGAGATGGACGCCGACCGCGACCGCTGGTTCACCGCCGACCAGGCCAAGGAGTACGGCCTGGTCGACCAGGTCATCAAGAGCGCTCGTGAGGCCGCCGACGACGGCCGCCCGGCCCGGCAGAAGGACTGACCCGAATGTCTGAGATGAACTACTACATCCCGCAGTGGGAAGAGCGCACGTCCTACGGGTTCCGGCGCATCGACCCCTACGCCAAGCTGTTCGAGGACCGCATCATCTACCTCGGCACCCCGATCTCCGATGACGTCGCCAACGCCGTGATCGCCCAGCTGCTGTGCCTGCAGTCGATGAACCCCGACCAGGACATCAGCATCTACATCAACAGCCCCGGCGGCTCGTTCACCGCGCTGACCGCGATCTACGACACGATGAAGTTCATCAAGCCCGACGTGCAGACCGTGTGCATCGGGCAGGCGGCCTCGGCCGCGGCGATCCTGCTGGCGGCCGGCACCCCCGGCAAGCGGCTCGCGCTGCCCAACAGCCGCATCCTGATCCACCAGCCCTACACCGAGGGGACCTTCGGCCAGACCTCCGACATCGAGATCCAGGCCAACGAGATCCTCCGGATGCGCGAGCTGCTCGAGAAGATGATCAGCGACCACAGCGGTCGCTCGATGGAGGAGGTCAGCCGCGACATCGAGCGCGACAAGATCCTCACCGCGCAGGGCGCCGTCGAGTACGGCCTCATCGACGCCGTGCTGGAGTCCCTCAAGGGCACTCCCGCGGTGACCGGCTGACGCTCCGCCACGCGTTCCCCGTGTCCGTGCCCCAACCGGGGGCGGCACGGGGTACCGTCGGAGACGACCCCTTGCACCACTCGGCGCACCACCCGGCGCACCACTCGGCACCAGGCTCGACCCGCACAGCTCGACAATCCGGAGGATGACCACCCGTGGCACGTATCGGTGACGGAGGCGACCTGCTGAAGTGCTCCTTCTGCGGGAAGAGCCAGAAGCAGGTCAAGAAGCTGATCGCCGGCCCGGGCGTCTACATCTGCGACGAGTGCATCGACCTGTGCAACGAGATCATCGAGGAAGAGCTCAGCGAGGGCGCCGAGGTCAGCCTCGACGAGCTGCCCAAGCCCAAGGAGATCTTCGAGTTCCTCAACTCCTACGTGATCGGTCAGGAGCAGGCGAAGAAGTCGCTCGCCGTCGCGGTCTACAACCACTACAAGCGGGTCCAGGCCGGCCTGCAGCCCGGCGGCGGCTCCGGGCCGGGCAAGCACAGCAAGGACGAGGTCGTCGAGGTCGCCAAGTCCAACATCCTCGTGATCGGGCCCACCGGCTGCGGCAAGACCTACCTCGCCCAGACGCTCGCCCGGATGCTGAACGTGCCGTTCGCGATCGCGGACGCGACCGCGCTCACCGAGGCGGGCTACGTCGGTGAGGATGTCGAGAACATCCTGCTCAAGCTGATCCAGGCGGCCGACTACGACGTCAAGAAGGCCGAGACGGGCATCATCTACATCGACGAGATCGACAAGGTGGCCCGCAAGGCGGAGAACCCGTCGATCACCCGCGACGTCTCCGGTGAGGGCGTCCAGCAGGCGCTGCTCAAGATCATCGAGGGCACGACGGCCTCGGTGCCGCCGCAGGGCGGCCGCAAGCACCCGCACCAGGAGTTCATCCAGATCGACACCACGAACATCCTGTTCGTGGTGGGCGGTGCCTTCGCGGGGCTCGAGCACATCATCGAGCAGCGGGTCGGCAAGAAGACGCTCGGCTTCACCGCCGACGTGCGGGGCAAGGCCGAGAAGGAGGCCGAGGACCTGCTCGCCCAGGTCCGGCCCGAGGACCTCACGAAGTTCGGCCTCATCCCCGAGTTCATCGGTCGCCTCCCGCTGATCGCGAGCGTGACCAAGCTCGACCAGCAGGCGCTGGTCCAGATCCTCACCGAGCCGCGCAACGCGCTGGTCAAGCAGTACCAGAAGCTCTTCGAGCTCGACGGCGTCGACCTGGAGTTCACCCAGGACGCCGTCGAGGCCATCGCCGACAAGGCGATGGAGCGCGGCACCGGCGCCCGGGGCCTGCGGGCGATCATCGAGGAGGTCCTCCTCCACGTGATGTACGACGTGCCCTCGCGCGGCGACATCGCGAAGGTGATCGTGACCCGCGAGGTCGTCATGGACGACGTCGCCCCGACGCTGATCCCGCGCGAGTCCGAGGCCAAGAAGAAGAAGTCCGCCTGATCAGGAGCATGTGAGCCGGGGGTCGCCCCTGGTCAGCCGTGACTAGCCGGACTAGTCCATTCGGGTCATATCGTGCCCAGAGTGGGCCATTGGCTTGGAGCCGGGCCGCGATTGCCGCGAGACTTGGCCCCGATGAACGCCCGACGCAGGCAGCCCCGCCTCTTCCTCGACCACAAGCCGCCCCTGGTGGCCTTCACGGTCGTTGCGGTCGCCTGCGCGCTGATGATGGTCCACATGGCCCGCAGCGAGGCGGCCCCCGGCTGGCTGCGCGCGGGCCTGGGCGGCCTCGCCGGGCAGCGGGTGATCGCGGCGACCGTGCTCGAGCACGCGCCCGAGCCCGAGCACGCCACGGTGGCGGCCGGCCCGCTGTCGGTCGGCGTACCCTCCGGCTCCTCCGCGAGCGCGCCGCCCCCCGTGGCCGGCGCCGGAGTCGTGTCCGGGTCGTCCTCGGCCCAGGGTGGCCGCTCGCACGCCACGGACGCTGTCGTTGGCTCCGTCGCAGGCTCGGTCGCCGGTTCCGCCGTCGGCGAGGTCGTCGGCGGTGTCGTGCCGGACAGTGACTCGGCAGCCGGTCCGAACGTGAGCGCCGACGACGAGGGCACCAGCTCCCCGGGCCGCGGCCACGGCGAGGCGCGCGGACACCAGTCCACGCCCGACGAGGCGGCCCCGAACGTGCCCGCGACGAACGTGCCGTCCGCCGACGACGCCAACGCCGAGGGCCCGCAGAGCGCCGCGCCTCGCGGTCACCAGGACTGGCGCGAGGACTGGGTCGGTGACCGGCACGGCAAGGGTCACGGCAAGGGTCACGGAAAGGGTCACGGCGGTGGCAAGGGCCACGCCGGCGGCAAGGATCACGGCGGCGGCCACGGCCACGCCCACGGTGACCGGGTCCACGGCGGCGGCCACGGCCACGGCCACGGGCGCTAGTCCGGCGGCCCCTCCAGCCGGCTAGTCGGTCGCGGCGAGCTCCGCGTCGACCGCCAGCTCCGTGGCGTCGTCGTCGACGGTGAACACGAGCTCACCGACGATCTTGCCGGTCTTGCGCAGGTCCTCGGCGGCCAGCTCGGCGGCGGCCACCAGCGCCTGGGGCCCGCGGATCTCGACCCGCGAGAGCTCGGCGCGCATCGACACCTTGGCGTTGGACTTCGCGCCGCGGATGCCGATCAGCGCGGCCGAGACCGCCTCGAGGGTGGCCGCGTCCGTGGCCGCGGCCGAGCCGAGCTCGACGACGGTCGGCCAGGTGGCGTGGTGGATCGAGCTTCCCCCCGAGTTGGCGGAGTGCCACCACGACCAGACCTCTTCGGTCACGTAGGGCAGGAACGGCGCGAGCAGCCGCAGCTGTGCGTGCAGCGCGAGCGCGAGGGCGGCCTTGGCCGACGTGGTGGCGGCGCCGCCCTCGGCGTCGTAGGCGCGTTCCTTGACCAGCTCGAGGTAGTCGTCGCAGAACTCCCAGAAGAACTTCTCGACGGTCTCCAGCGCAGTCGTGTAGTCGTAGGCCTCGAACGCATCGGTGGCCTTGGTGATCACCTCGGCCAGCCGGCCCAGCAGCGCGCAGTCGACGGGCTCGGAGACCTCGAAGGGGTTGACGCTCGTGGCGCCGACGCCGCCGAGGACGAACTTCGAGGCATTGAGGACCTTCATCGCCAGCCGGCGGCCGACCTTCATCTGGGTCTCGTCGAACGGCGAGTCGAGGCCGGGGCGGGCCATCGCGGCGCGCCAGCGGACGGCGTCGGCGCCGTACTTGTCGAGGATGTCGGTGGGGACCACGACGTTGCCCTTGGACTTCGACATCTTCTTGCGGTCGGGGTCGAGGATGAACCCCGAGACCAGGGCGTGCGACCACGGGGCCGCGTGGTTCTCGAAGTGGGCCCGGACCACCCGGGAGAACAGCCAGGTGCGGATGATGTCGTGCGCCTGGGTGCACAGGTCCATCGGGAAGACCCGTTGCCACAGGTCGTCGTCGCTCTCCCAGCCGCCGGCGATCTGCGGGGTCAGCGAGGACGTGGCCCAGGTGTCCATGACGTCGGGGTCGCCGATGAAGCCGTTCGGCTTGCCGCGCTGGTCCTCGGAGTAGCCGCCGGGCGCCATCGTCGACGGGTCGACGGGCAGCTCGTCCTCGCGGGGGAGCAGCGGGTGGTCGTAGTCGGGCTCGCCGTCGGCGTCGAGGGGGTACCAGACGGGGAACGGGATGCCGAAGAAGCGCTGCCGCGAGATCAGCCAGTCGCCGTTGAGCCCGCCGACCCAGTTGTCGTAGCGGTGCTTCATGTGGCCGGGGACCCAGTCGATCTCGGCGCCGCGGGCGATCATCTCGTCGCGCAGGTCGGCGTCGCGCCCTCCGTTGCGGATGTACCACTGGCGGGTGGCGACGATCTCGAGCGGCTTGTCGCCCTTCTCGTAGAAGTTCGTCATCCGCTGGGTGGGCTTGGGCTCCCCGTCGAGGTCGCCGGTCTCGCGCAGCTTCGCGACGACGGCCTCGCGGGCCGAGAACGCCGTCTTGCCCTTGAGGTCCTCGTACGCCGCGGCCGCGGGCTCGTGCGCCAGCCACTCCGGCGTCTCGCGCGACATCCGGCCGTCGCGGCCGATCAGCGTGCGGACGGGGAGGTTGAGCTCGCGCCACCACGTGACGTCGGTCAAATCGCCGAACGTGCAGCACATCGCGATGCCGGCGCCCTTGTCCATCTCGGCCAGCGGGTGGGCGAGCACGGGGATCTCGACGCCGAACACCGGGCTGGTGACGGTGGTGCCGAACAGCGGCTGGTAGCGCTCGTCGTCGGGGTGCGCGATCAGCGCCACGACCGACGGGATCAGCTCGGGCCGGGTGGTCTCGATGTAGACCTCGCGCGGGGTTGATCCGTCCTCCGAGTGGTTGCGGGAGGCGTGGAATCTCACTCTGTGATAGGCGCCGGCGTACTCGCGCGCCTCGAGCTCGGCCTGCGCGACGGCGGTCTGGAAGGTCACGTCCCAGAGCGTCGGCGCCTCCTGGAGGTAGGCCTCGCCGCGGGCGAAGTTGCGCAGGAACGCGCGCTGGCTGACCGTGCGGGCCTTGGCGCCGATCGTCGTGTAGTGCTGCTTCCAGTCGACCGAGAGGCCGAGGGTGCGCCACAGCTGCTCGAAGACCTGCTCGTCCTGCTCGACGAGCTCCTCGCACAGGGCGATGAAGTTGGGCCGGCTGATCGGCACCTGCTTCTTCGGATCGGGCTTCTCCGGCGGGGTGAAGTCGGGGTCGTAGGGCAGCGACGGGTCGCAGCGCACGCCGTAGTAGTTCTGCACCCGGCGCTCGGTCGGCAGCCCGTTGTCGTCCCAGCCCATGGGGTAGAACACCGACTTGCCGCGCATCCGCTGGAAGCGGGCGACGAGGTCGGTGTGGGTGTAGGAGAACACGTGCCCGACGTGCAGGCTGCCGCTCACGGTCGGCGGCGGGGTGTCGATCGAGTAGACGTTCTCGCGCGGCTGGGTGCGGTCGAAGGCGTAGGTGTCCTGCTCGCGCCAGCGCTCGCTCCAGGTGGCCTCGAGGCCCTCGAGGGCAGGCTTGTCGGGTACGGCTACGACGGCCTGCGGCGGGGTCGTCGTCTCCGGTGCCTGGTCAGCCTGCGTGTCGGTCATGAGCGAAATCCTAGGGTCAGGGCGCGGTGACGGAGAAACCGGTTGTGAGGACGGGCACCTGCCTGGCTGACTTTCGTCATGTCACACTCCGTGCACCTGACCGAGGACCCGGCCGCGTTCCTGGCCGAGGCGTCCGGCCACCTGGCCGCGGACCCCGTCGTCGCCACGGTGATCGCGTCGGTGACCCAGCGGCTCCTGGAGTCCGACCAGCGAGGTCTCCCGCGCGGCGACCACCCGCGGTGGTGGGCGATGGTCCGCGACGAGACGGGTGCGGTGGTCGGGGTGGCGATGCGGACCGCGCCGTTCGCGCCGTACCCCGTCTACGTGCTGCCGATGCCCGACGACGCGGCGGTGCAGCTGGCCCGCCTGGTGCACGACCGGGGTGAGCCGCTCGCCGGCGTCAACGGCGCGCTCCCGGCCGCCCGGCTGGCGGCGGAGGAGACGGCACGGCTGGCCGGGGGAGAGGTGCGGGTGCACGAGCACCTGCGGCTCTTCGAGCTCGGCGGGCTCGTGGTGCCGCCCAGCCCGCCCGGGCGACTGCGGCTCGCAACCTCCGCCGACCTCGACCTGACGCTGGCGTGGTTCCGGGCGTTCGGCATCGCCGCCGCCGCGCAGGCCGGGCGGTCCGAGGCGCACGCGATGCCGGACTTCACGCCCGAGGACATGCTCGAGCGCATCGACAAGGCGGTGGTGTGGCTCTGGGAGGACGAGCACGGCGAGCGCGTCCACCTGACCGCGGCGAACCCACCGGCCCACGGGGTCACTCGGATCGGGCCGGTCTACACCCCGGCCGCCCACCGCGGCCGTGGCTACGCCAGCGCCGCCGTCGCGGCGGTCTCGCGACAGTACGTCGAGCAGGGGGTCCGCTGCTGCCTGTTCACCGACCAGGCGAACCCCACGTCGAACCGGATCTACCAGGCCCTGGGCTACGAGCCGGTCGTCGACATGGTCAACCTCGTCATCACCAGACCAGGACCGGCTTGACGACGTTCCCCGCGAGCACGTCGGCGATCGCGGTGTCGATCTCGGTGAACCGGTAGGTGGTCACCAGGTCGTCGACGGGGAACCTCCCCTCGGCGTTGAGCCGCAGCATCCGCGGCACCATCTCGAGCGGGTCGGAGTCGCCCTCGACCGAGCCGCGCACGACCTTGCCGTTCTGCAGCAGGTCGATGGCGTCGATCGGGAACTCGGGGCGGCTCATGTCCAGCCCGAGCACGACCAGCATGCCCTGGACGCCGAGCGCCTGGGCGGCCTCCTTGAGCACCGACGGCACGGCGGTCGTCTCGACGGCGTACGCCGAGCCGCCGCCGGTCAGCTCCTTGACCCGGTCCGCGACCGTGGTCTCGCCGAGGACGGCCGGGTTCACGCCGAGCGCCCCGAGCTGCTCCGCGGCCTCCAGCCTGCTGGGCAGCAGGTCGACGGCGACGACGGTCTCCACGCCCCGCGAGCGCGCCGCCGCGACCGCGGCCAGGCCGACCGCGCCCACGCCGTACACGGCGACGCTGTCGCCGGGCCCCGGTTGCGCCACGTTGAGCACCGCGCCGGACCCGGCCATGAAGCCGCAGCCGTAGGGCGCGATCCGGGTCAGGTCGAGCTCCGGGTCGACGACGATCACGCTGGACGCGAGGGCCACGGCGTGCCGGGCGAACGACGACTGGCCGAAGAAGTGTCCGTACACCGGCCCGGCGTCGCGGGAGTAGGAGGTCGACCCGTCCTCGCGGAAGCCCATGTAGTTGAGCATCAACGTCTGCTCGCAGTAGCCCGCCAGCCCGGCCGCGCACCGCTCGCACGCGCGGCACGACGCGAGGCTCAAGACGACGTGGTCGCCGACCTCGATGCCGGTCACGTCCGCACCGACCTCCTCGACGACGCCTGCGCCCTCGTGGCCGAACACCCGCGGGAACATCTCCGCCGGCAGGGTGTCGCGCAGCGAGAGGTCGGTGTGGCACAGCCCGGTGGCGACGATGCGCACCAGCACCTCGTCGGCGCGCGGCCCGTCGACCTCCACCTCCTCCAACACGAACGGCTCACCGGGACCGTTGACGACCGCCACCGTGGTTCTCATGACGAGCAACCTAGAACCTGTTCCATTTCCTGTCAGCAGTTCGGTCCTCTCTAGACTCGGGACACCATGACCGAGACCCCTGACGCACCGCGCCTGGCCGAGACCATCGAGGAGGTCGAGGACGCGCTGCTGTCCCGCTGGCCCGAGACGCGCCTGGAGCCCTCGCTCGACCGCATCGCGGCGTTCACCGAGGTGCTCGGCGACCCGCAGCGCGCCTACCCGGTGATCCACCTGACCGGCACCAACGGCAAGACCTCCACCTCGCGGATGATCGACGGGCTGCTGCGCGCGCTCGACCTGCGCACCGGCCGGTTCACCAGCCCGCACGTCGAGCGCCTCAACGAGCGGATCTCCGTGGACGGCGAGCCGCTGGACGACGAGGCGTTCGTGCGCGCGTTCAACGACGTCGCGCCCTACACGCACCTCGTCGACGCCGACCAGCCGCACCCGCTGTCGTTCTTCGAGACCGTGGTCGGCATGGCGTACGCCGCGTTCGCCGACGCCCCGGTCGACGTGGCCGTCGTCGAGGTCGGGATGGGCGGGTCCTGGGACGCCACCAACGTCGCGGACGCCGCGGTCGCCGTGGTGCTCCCGGTCGCGGTCGACCACGCGGCGTACCTCGGCGGCACGCCCGCGGCGATCGCGCTCGAGAAGGCCGGCATCATCAAGCCGGGGTCGGTCGCGGTGCTCGCCCAGCAGGCCACCGAGGCCGCCGAGGTGCTGCTGCAGCGCGCGAGCGAGGTCGGCGCGCGGGTGGTTGCGGAGGGCGTCGACTTCGGCGTGATCTCGCGGGTCCCGGCGGTCGGCGGCCAGGTGCTCTCGCTCCAGGGCCTCCGGGCGCGGTACGACGACGTCTTCTTGCCGCTCCACGGCGCCCACCAGGCGCAGAACGCCGCCATCGCGCTCGCTGCGGTCGAGGCGTTCCTCGGCGACGAGAGCCAGCCGCTGGACGCCGAGGTCGTCGGGGCGGCATTCGCGGAGGCGACCTCGCCCGGACGGCTCGAGGTCGTGCGGCGCAGCCCCACGATCGTGCTCGACGCGGCCCACAACCCGCACGGCGCCGCGGCGCTCGCCGCGGCGCTGGAGGACTCCTTCACGTTCGACCCGCTGATCGGCGTGCTCGGCGTGATGGGCGACAAGGACCACGAGGGGCTGCTGGCCGCTCTCGAGCCGGTGCTCGCGCACGTCGTCTGCACCCAGAACTCCACCCAGCGCGCGATGCCCGCCGAGGACCTCGCGACGGCCGCCCGCGAGGTGTTCGGTCCCGACCGCGTCACCGTGGCCTCGACCGTCGCGACGGCCATCGAGCAGGCGGCCACGCTGGCCGAGGCCGGCGAGGCCTTCGGGTCCCCGCTCGGCTCCGGAGCCGTGCTGGTCACCGGCTCGGTCGTCACGGTCGGCGAGGCCCGGTCGCTGCTCGTGCGCCCGGAGCGGGCCCGATGAGCACCCCCGAGCGCTCGCCCCGGCGCGGCATGTGCGCCGCCGTGCTCGCCCTCGAGGCGGTCACGCTCGGCCTGACGACCCCGGTGATGATCTCGGTCGCCGACGTCGACGTCCCCACGGCCCTGGTGATCGGCCTCGGCCTGGCCGTCGCGTGCCTGCTGCTCGCCGGGATGCTGCGCCGCGAGTGGGCCTACAGCCTGGGCTGGGTGATCCAGGGCGCCGCGGTGGGGTTGGGCTTCGTGATCCCGCTGATGTTCGTCCTCGGGGGCATCTTCGCGCTGCTGTGGGGCACGGCCTCGATGCTCGGGCTCAAGATCGAGCGCGAGCGGGCCGAGGCGTACGCCGCGCTCGAGCGCACCGACCCGCACCCGGACTCACAGCACTGAGACCAGGGCCGCGAGCGCCCGGTCGAGCTCCGCGTCGGTGACCCCGCCGAACCCGACGACCAGACCCGTGAGCGACGCACCGCGGCAGTAGTCGGCCAGCAGGTTCACCTCGAACCCGGCCCGGCGCGCGGCGTCGCGCGCCCGGACCGCGTCCGCCGCCGGCAGCAGCCACGTGGAGTACATGCCCGCCAGGGGCCCGGCGAGCTCGGCGTACGGCGCGAGCGCGGCGGCGACCCGCGGGGCCCGCTCGGCGTAGACCCGCCGGGCGCTGCGGACCACCCGGTCGACGTAGCCGTCACGCAGCAGCGCCAGGTAGGCCCGCTGCACCGGCCAGGGCGCGCCCTCGTGGGTGATCACGCGGCGCGCGTGCACTCGCTCGCCGATCTCGGTGGGCGCGACCACCCAGCCCAGCCGCAGCGTCGGCGCGACCGACTTCGCGGCCGTGCCGAGATAGGCGACCCGGCCGCGGTCCAGGCTCGCGAGCGCCGGCACCGGCGCCACGTCGTAGCGGAACTCGGAGTCGTAGTCGTCCTCGACGACGAGCGCGCCGGCCCGACGGGCCGCGTCGAGGAGCGCCACCCGCGCCGGGCCGGGCATCACGACGCCCAGGGGGTGCTGGTGGGCGGGCGTCACGTACGCCGCCGCCACCCCGGCCAGGTCGGTCACCGGCTCGAGGGCGGGCAGGTCGCGGATCTCGCGGCCGGCGCCGCGCGCGGTCTCGACGGCGGCGCGGTAGCCGGGGTCCTC
>NZ_DASWVI010000086.1:0-7691 GCF_036401255.1 Nocardioides sp.
GCGGGCTGCCCGGTCGCGGCGCCTGCGCGCACCCCGACGGCACCGCCGCGTTCGTGGCCACCGCGCTCGACGTCTGGGCCGACGAGGTCGCCGCCCACCGCCGGCACGGGTCCTGCGGACGCGCGTACGCCGGCGTCCTCCCGCTGGACGGCGGGGCCGCGCGATGAGCCGTCCGAGGCGGATCGAGGTCGACTGGACCCGCTGCGACGGGCACGGGCTGTGCGGGCTGCTGCTGCCCGAGAACCTCGCCAACGACGCCGACGGCTTCCCGGTGGTCCACCGCCGGGAGGTCGCCGACCGCGACCTGCGGCACGCCCGCCGGGCCGTCTCCGCCTGCCCCGCCCTGGCGCTGCGGCTGGAGTCCGCGGCCTGAGGGAGGACCGTGACGTTCGCCGCCTGCCTTGCTGGGCTACTGGTCGGTACGTATCATGGAAGTTACTGACGAGTACACAATCGCGAAGGTGGGGCCGTGAGCCACTACAAGAGCAACATGCGCGACATCGAGTTCAACCTCTTCGAGGTGCTCGGTCGTGACGAGATCCTCGGGACCGGACCGTTCGCCGAGGTCGACACCGAGACCGCCCGCGCGATCCTCGCCGAGGTCGACCGCCTCGCACGCGAGGACCTCGCCGAGTCGTTCGTCGAGGGTGACCGCAACCCGCCGGTCTTCGACCCGGCGACCAACACCGCGCCGATCCCGGAGGCCTTCCTCAAGAGCTACCAGGCCTGGATGGACGCCGAGTACTGGCGCCTCACCACGTTCGCCGAGCTCGGCGGCACCCCGGCGCCGTCCAGCATCTGCTGGGCCATGGGCGAGCTCGTGCTGGGCTCGAACCCCGCGATCTGGATGTACGGCGCGGGCCCGATGTTCGCCGGCGTGCTCTACCGCAACGGCAACGAGCGCGACCGCCAGATCGCGCAGCTGATCGTCGACCAGGGGTGGAACACCACGATGGTGCTCACCGAGCCCGACGCCGGCTCCGACGTCGGCGCCGGCCGCACCAAGGCGACCCTCAACGACGACGGCACCTGGAACATCGAGGGCGTCAAGCGCTTCATCACCTCCGCGGAGGGCACCACGGACCAGGTCATCCACATGGTGCTGGCCCGCCCGGTCGGCGTCGAGGGCGCGGGCGGCCCGGGCACCAAAGGCCTGAGCCTGTTCATCGTCCCCAAGTACCACTTCGACCTCGAGACCGGTGAGCTCGGCGCGCGCAACGGCGCCTACGTCACCAACGTCGAGCACAAGATGGGCATCAAGGTCTCCAACACCTGCGAGCTGACGTTCGGCGACCCGGGCGTGGGCGGCGGCGAGCCCGCCGTCGGCTACCTGCTCGGCGAGGTCCACGACGGCATCGCGCAGATGTTCCAGGTCATCGAGAACGCCCGCATGATGGTCGGCACCAAGGCCATCGCGACCCTGTCGACCGGCTACCTCAACGCGCTGGAGTTCGCCAAGGAGCGCGTGCAGGGCGCCGACCTGGCCCAGTCCGCCGACAAGACCGCGCCGCGGGTGACGATCACCCACCACCCCGACGTGCGCCGCTCTCTGATGACGCAGAAGTCGTTCGCCGAGGCCATGCGGGCGCTGGTGCTCTACACCGCGTCCTGGCAGGACAAGGTGATGATCGCCGAGCACAACGGCGAGCGGGACGAGCTGGCCGAGAAGGTCAACGACCTGCTGCTGCCGATCGTCAAGGGCTACGGCTCCGAGCGCTCGTGGGTGCTGCTGGGCACCGAGTCGCTGCAGACCTTCGGCGGGTCGGGCTTCCTGCAGGAGTACCCGATCGAGCAGTACGTCCGCGACGCCAAGATCGACACCCTCTACGAGGGCACCACGGCGATCCAGGGCCAGGACTTCTTCTTCCGCAAGATCGTCAAGGACCAGGGCAAGGCCCTGGGCCACCTGGCCGGGGAGATCCAGATGTTCATCGACAGCGAGGCCGGCAACGGGCGGCTGAAGAACGAGCGCGAGCTGCTGGCCACCGCGCTCGCGGACGCCAACGCGATCGTCGGTCACATGATCAACGAGCTGATGTCCTCCCAGGAGGAGGTCCGCAACATCTACAAGGTCGGGCTGAACACCACCCGCCTGCTGATGGTCCTCGGCGACGTCGTCTGCGCCTGGCTGCTGCTGCGCCAGGCCGAGGTCGCCCTGGAGAAGCTCGGTGGCGACCCGGGCAAGGACCGCGCCTTCTACGAGGGCAAGATCGCGGCCGCGCAGTTCTTCGCGCAGAACAACCTGCCGCGGCTGACCGCGGAGCGCGCGATCGCGGAGTCCATCGACCTGAGCCTGATGGACCTCGACGAGGACGCCTTCTGAGGCACTGACCACGTCGACCCGCCCGAAGGTTTCGGGCGGGTCGACGTCATTTCGGGCGCAGCCCGGTGCGGGCGGCCCGGCGTACGCCGTCGGTGAGCCGGTCCAGGGTGGGCGAGTCGAGCCGCCAGCGCTGCCAGTGCAGGGCGACGTCGAGGTGCAGCCGCCCGGGCAGCGGCTCGAGTCGGCCGGCGCGGACGTCGGGGCGCAGCTGCGGCTCCGGGATCATCCCCCACCCCAGCCCGAGGCGGACCGCCTCGAGGAAGTCCGCCGAGGTGGGGACCCGGTGCGCCACGCCGGTGCGTGCCACGCCACGCAGGGCGAGGACGTCGTGTTGCAGGGTGTCCTTCTCGTTGAACACGACCACCGGCATCCGCGCCCAGTCGACGCCGCGGCCGTGGCGCCAGCGCTCGATGAATGCGGGCGTCGCGGCGGGCAGGTAGCGCAGCGTGCCGATCCGCTCGACCGAGCAGCCCTGCACGGCGGCCGGCTCCGAGGTGACGGCGGCGAGCGCGTCGCCGCTGCGCAGCAGACCGGCGGAGAACGCCTGGTCCTCGACGTCGATGCGCAGCGCGACGCCGGGCCAGTCGGCGACCTCCCCGACCACGCCGCGGAACCAGGTCGCCAGCGAGTCGGCGTTGACCGCGATCCGCAGCTCGACGCTCGAGCGGTGCTCGTGGGCGAGGGCCTCGCGCAGCTCGTCGTGCAGCAGCTGGGTCTGGCGGGCGACCCGGAGCAGCACCTGACCGGCGGCGGTCGGCCGGCACGGCGTGGTGCGCTGCACGACGACCTGCCCCACCTGGGACTCCAGGGCGCGGATCCGCTGGCTCACCGCCGAGGGCGTGACGTGCAGCTCGCGGGCGGCGGCCTCGAACGTGCCGTGGTCGGCGATCGCGACGAGCGCAGCGAGCTGGGCGGGTGGCAGGTCCATGAAGCGATGCTAATGGTGCGTGAGATTGTTTCGTTGGCCTTCATCACCCCGCGGCACCTAGCGTGGTGGCCGTGCTCGACTCCACGTTCACCGGCTTGGTCACCGGCCTGTCGTTGATCGTGGCGATCGGCGCCCAGAACGCCTACGTCCTGCGGCAGGGCCTGGCCCGCGAGCACGTCGGCGTCGTGGTCGCGATCTGCGCGCTGTCGGATCTCGTGCTGATCACCGCCGGGGTGGCGGGCATCGGCACTCTGGTCGAGCGGGCCAGCTGGGTGCTCGACGTGGTGCGCTGGCTCGGCGTCGCGTTCCTCGGCTGGTACGGCGTCACCTCGCTGCTGCGCGCCCGCCGCGCCGACGCCCTCCACGCGGCGGCCACCGGGACGACCGGCGTCCGCGGCGTCGCCGTACGTGCGGTCGCGCTGACCTGGCTCAACCCGCACGTCTACCTCGACACCGTGCTCCTCCTCGGCTCGATCGCCAACCACGAGGGCCCCAGCGGCCGCTGGTGGTTCGCTCTCGGCGCCTGCCTCGCGAGCGTGCTGTGGTTCGCGGTGCTGGGCTACGGCGCCCGTCGTGCCGGGCGGTTCCTGTCCAGCCCCCGGGCCTGGCAGGTCCTCGACGTGCTGATCGGTGTGACGATGCTCGCCATCGCGCTCATGCTGGCCCGCGGCTGACGCGCCCTCACCCACCCTCGCCTCGAAGGGTGAGACGGCGGGACCCTGCGCGGGGTACGGTGCGGCTCGGGGGTACCGGGAGGAGAACCCGTACAGCATGGAGTCCGTTGGCGCCGCAGGTGCCGACCCCTCGTTCGACCGGTACGCCCGCATGGTCTGCCGGACCCTGGGCGCGCCCATCGCCCTCGTGAGTCTGGTCGACGGCGACCGGCAGGTCTTCCCCGGTGCGTGGGGGCTGCCGCCCGAGCTCGACGCCGCGCGCGAGACGCCCCTGTCGCACTCGCTGTGCGCCCACGTCGTCGCCGACGGCGCGCCCCTGGTCGTCGCCGACCTGTGCGCCCACCCCGAGCTGCAGCGGCACCCGGCGGTCGCGGACCTCGGCGTCCGGGCGTACGCCGGCTGGCCGCTGGTCGACCACACCGGGGCCGTCGTCGGCTCGCTGTGCGCGTTGGACCGTGAGCCGCGGCAGTGGACGTGCGCCGACCTCGAGCTCCTCGAGGACCTGGCCTCCGCGTGCGCCACGCATCTCTCCGAGCGGGCGGCCCGAGCCGCGGAGGCCGACCTCGGCCACCGCAGCCGGGTGCTGCTCGCGCTCAGCGAGGGGCTGTCGGCGACCCGGACCATGGCCGACGTCGCCCAGGCCGTGGAGCGGACCGCTCTCGCACAGCTCGGCTGCGCCCGCGCCGGCATGTGGGTGTGCACCGACGACGCGACGTCTCGGACCGGGCAGCCCGAGCAGGTGCTCCGCTTCGTCACCTCGCCGAGCAGCCGGTGGGAGTCCGCGCTGCGCAACGCCCACCTCCCCCTCGACGACTCCAACCCGCTCGGCCTGTCGATCGTGCTGCGCGACCACCAGCACTACCGCGGCCGCGACGAGCAGAACCGCCGCTACCCGCACCTCGACACCACCCGCCAGGTCGGCGAGGCCCGGTCGTTCGTCCCCCTGCTGGGTCGCACCCGCGCGCTGGGCGCGCTCGCCTTGGTGTGGGACCACGTCCGCGACATCTCCGAGGAGGACCGCGTCACGATCGACGCGCTCGCGTCGTACACCGCCCAGGCCGTGCAGCGCGCACTGCTGCTGCAGGAGCGGCTCGACGCGCTGGTCACCCTGCAGAGCTCGCTGCTGCCCCGCCTCCCCGAGCCGGAGAGCCTGGAGCTGGCCGCGCGGTACCGGCCGGCGGCCTCGCGCGACCAGGTGGGCGGCGACTGGTACGACGCCGTCGTGATGCCCTCGGGGGCGACCAGCCTCATGGTCGGTGACGTGGTCGGCCACAACATCGGCGCGGCGGCGATCATGGGCCAGCTGCGCAACATGCTGCGCGCGATCGCCTGGGCCGTCGACGACGCGCCCTCCCGCAACGTCGCCCGGCTCGACCAGGCCATGCAGGACCTCACGGTCGACGGCATGGCGAGCCTGGTGTACGCCCGGATCGAGCAGACCGACGAGCAGCGGTCGCGCAGCGAGCGGACGCTGCGCTGGACGAACGCCGGGCACCCGCCGCCCCTGGTGGTCGCCCCCGAGGGGACGGCGCGGCTGCTCGAGCACGACACCGCCGACCTGATGCTCGGCGTGCTCCCCGACGCGGAGCGCACCGACAACCGCACGACGATCGAGGCCGGCTCGGTGCTGCTGCTCTACACCGACGGGCTGGTCGAGCGGCGCCGCGAGGACCTCACCGACGGGCTGGACCGACTGCGCACCGCCGCCTCGGCCCACCATGGGCTGCCGATGGCGGACTTCGTCGACGCGGTGCTCGGCGATCTCGTGCCCGACCGGCTCGAGGACGACGTCGCCGTGCTCGCCGTCCGCTTCCACGACCAGCAGGTGCCCTGAACCCCAGGAACTACTAGGGTCCTGCGCATGACCGATCCCGGCGCGGAGCTCCGTGAGTACGTCGACGTGTGGTGGCAGGCGGTCAACGACTTCGTCGACCTCCTCGAGGAGCTCGACGAGGAGGAGTGGTCCGCCCCGACCGACCTGCCCGGGTGGGACGTCAAGGCCGTGGCGTCGCACATCGCCCACCTGGAGTCGATCCTCTCGGGCGCTCCCGAGGAGACCGCCGACGTGGGCGAGCCCGACCACGTGACCGGCCTGATGGGCCTCTACACCGAGATCGGGGTGGTCACCCGGCGCGACGCCAGCCCCGACGCGATCATCAACGAGATCCGGTCCGCGGTGACCGCCCGGCACACGCGGCTGGTCGCCGACCCGCCCGCCGACCCGGCGGGTCGGCCCGACCCGATCTTCGGCGGCGTCCCGTGGGACTGGCGCACGCTGCTGCGCAACCGACCGCTGGACGTGTGGATGCACGAGCAGGACATCCGGCGCGCCGTCGACCGGCCCGGCGGCATGGACTCGGCCGCCGCCCGGCACACCGCGGAGTATCTCGCCGAGGGACTGGGCTACGTGCTCGCCAAGCGCGTCGGTGCTCGCGCCGGGACCCGGGTGGTGCTCGAGCTCGAGGGCAGCAGCCCGTTCGCGTTCACGGTGACCGACGCCGGCCGCGGGGAACGGCTGCCCGAGGTGCCGGCCGATCCGGACGTGCTGCTGCGGATGGACCGCGAGGCGTTCATCCGCGTCGCCGGCGGCCGGCGCGACCCCGAGCCCGGCACGGTGGCGATCGAGGGCGACCAGGACCTCGCCGCCCGGATCCTCGACGAGATGGCGACGACCCCGTGAGGCCCGACGCCTGGTCGCTCGCCGACATCCCCGACCAGAGCGGGCGCACCGTGCTCGTCACCGGCACCACTGTCGGCGGGCTCGGCCAGTTCACCGCGCTCGAGCTGGCCCGTCGCGGGGCTCGGGTCGTGCTGGCGGGCCGCACCGCGCAGCGCCTGGAGGAAACCCGCGCGGCGATCACCGCGGAGGTTCCCGGCGCCGCGCTGGAGACGCTCGTCGTGGACCTCGCGGACCTCTCCTCGGTGCGCCGAGCAGCGGCCGAGGCCGCCGGTCTCGGCCCGATCGACGTGCTGGTCAACAACGCCGGCGTGATGGGCACGCCGTACCGCCGTACCGTCGACGGTCTGGAGCTGCAGCTCGCCACCAACCACTTCGGCCCGTTCCTGCTGACCGGCCTGCTGCTGCCGCAGCTGGTCGCGAGCGGCGCCGGGTGCGTGGTCGCGGTCTCCTCGCAGATGCACCGGGTCGCCCGCCGCGCCCCGCTGGACGACCCGCGTTCCCAGCAGGGTCGCTACCGCCGCTGGCCGGCGTACGCCGAGTCGAAGCTGGCCAACCTGCTGTTCACCTACGAGCTCGACCGGCGGGCCCGCCGGGCGGAGCTGCCGATCCGCGCGCTCGCGGCGCACCCCGGATTCGCGGCGACCCACCTCGCCGCGAACGGGCAGTACGGCCGCGCCCGCGGCGGCCGCGCCACGATCCTGGACGCCACGATCAAGGCGGTCTCGCCCAACCGCGCCGACCAGGGCGCCTGGCCGACGCTGATGGCCGCCACCGCCGACCTGCCGGGCGGCACCTACTGCGGGCCGAGCGGGTTCGCGGAGTGGGGCGGCACCCCGCGGGTGACCGACAGCAACAAGCTGTCCCACGACGAGACCGCCCAACGGCGGCTGTGGACGCTCAGCGAGGAGGTCACGGGCATCCGCTACCCGTGACGTCCTCGATGCGGCTCAGTCCCGGTCGCGCACGCGGACCAGCCCGCCGAGCACCGGGACGTACGCCGAGCGGGCCGGTCCGAGCGTGATCGCGCCGTGGTGGTTGTCGCGCAGCACCCCGAGGCCGGTGCGCTCGGCCCACAGCAGCCGGCCG
>NZ_DASWVI010000087.1:0-10091 GCF_036401255.1 Nocardioides sp.
GCCTGGGGCGTCGACTCGCTGCCCGAGGCCGCAGGTCGCGACGCCGACGCGATCGTCGCCGCCCTCGCCGCCGGCGAGATCGGCGGCCTGGTCATCGGTGGCGTGGACCCCGACGACACCGCCGACCCCGCGGCCACCCGCGCGGCCGTCGCGGCCGCGTCGTTCGTGGTCGCGCTCGAGCTGCGCGAGACCGACGTGACGCGGGCCGCCGACGTGGTGTTCCCCGTCGCTCCACCCGCCGACAAGGCCGGCACGTACGTCAGCTGGGAGGGCCGGCCCCGGCCGTTCCCCGCGGTCTTCCACCGCGCGACCTCGCTGCCGGACCTGCGGGTCCTGGCCGGCATCGCCGAGGAGATGGGCAGCCCGTTGGGCTTCCGGACCGTCGAGGAGACCCGCGCCCAGATGGAGGAGATGGGCCCCTGGGACGGCGGGCGCGCCTCGCTCGACGGTTTCGAGTCGGTCGCTGGTGCAACCTCGTCGACCGTCGATGGGCTCGCGCTCGCGAGCTGGAAGCAGCTCATCGACAACGGCTCGATGCAAGACGGTGACAAGCACTACCGGGCCACCGGCCGGAGGCCCGTGGCGCGGCTGTCGCGGGCGACGTACGACGCGCTGGGCTCGACCGTCACGCTGACCGGCGACCGCGGCTCGGTGACCCTGCCGGCCGAGCCCGCCGACCTCGATGACGGCGTGGTGTGGGTCCCGGCGAACTCGTTCGGCCGCGGCGTGCTCGCCGACCTGGCCGCCCCCGGCAGCCGCGTGACCGTCGCGAAGGGAGCCGACGCATGACCGCCCTGACCGCCCTGGTGCCGAGCCTCGTGCCGATGGAGAGCAACGCGCTCTCGCAGTTCGGGCACGACGCCTGGTGGGTCATCGGCCTCAAGGCCGTGTCGATCCTCGTGCTGCTCCTGCTGCTGACGCTGTTCAACATCTGGTTCGAGCGCCGCGTGGTCGGCCGCATGCAGCACCGGCCGGGCCCGAACGTCAACGGCCCCTTCGGCCTCCTGCAGTCGCTCGCCGACGCCCTCAAGCTGATCTTCAAGGAGGGCATCATCCCCAAGGCGGCCGACAAGGTCGTCTACCTCGTCGCGCCGATCATCGCGGTGATCCCCTCGTTCGTGACGTTCTCGGTGATCCCGTTCGGGCCTGAGGTGACGATCCCGTTCACCGACACCCGCACCCCGCTCCAGCTCACCGACATGCCGGTCGCCGTGCTGTTCGTGATGGCGATCGCCTCACTCGGCATCTACGGCATCGTCCTCGGCGGCTGGTCGAGCGGCTCGACGTACTCCCTGCTCGGCGGCCTGCGCTCCGGCGCGCAGATGATCTCCTACGAGGTCGCGATGGGGCTCGCCCTCGTCGCGGTGTTCCTCTACGCCGGCTCGATGTCGACCTCCGAGATCGTCGAGGCCCAGGACAACCTGTGGTTCGGGCTGATCCTGTTGCCGTCGTTCGTGATCTACATGATCTCGATGGTCGGCGAGACCAACCGTGCCCCGTTCGACCTCCCGGAGGCAGAGGGCGAGCTGGTCGGCGGCTTCCACACCGAGTACTCCTCGATGACGTTCGCGCTGTTCTTCCTCGCCGAGTACATCAACATGGCGACGGTGTCCGCGGTCGCGACGACGCTGTTCCTCGGCGGGTGGCACGCGCCGTTCTGGCTCGACCACGCCTGGGCCGGCGCCAACGAGGGCTACTGGCCCGTGCTGTGGTTCCTCGGCAAGGTGCTGTTCTTCATCTTCATCTTCATCTGGCTGCGCGGGACCCTGCCGCGACTGCGCTACGACCAGTTCATGGCGTTCGGCTGGAAGCGGCTGATCCCGATCTCGCTGGTCTGGATCATCGCGGTCGCGACGATCCGCGCGATCTCGCTCGACGGCGGCATCGACCGGCGCTACCTGCTGATCGGCATCGGCGTGCTGGCCGCGATCTTCCTGGTGCTGTTCTTCATCGGCGGCACCGAGGAGGAGCCGGCCGCGGCCCCGCAGTTCGCGACGGGGTCCGGGTTCCCCGTGCCGCCGATGCCCGCGGGCGGTCCCGTCCGCGGCGCCGCCGGCCCGCTCGTCTTCGAGGACCGCTCGCCGGTCACCGCGTCCGCCACGACGGCGCAGTCCACGTCACAGCCCAGTGCCGCCGCGGGCGGCCCGGGGGAGGAGATCTGATGGCCGGCAGCTCCGAGTCCAAGAGCATGCGAGAGCAGTTCTGGGACCCCATCGCCGGGTTCGGGGTGACCTTCCGGACGATGTTCAAGAAGGTCGTCACCGAGCAGTACCCCTTCGAGAAGGTCCCGACGGCGCCGCGCTTCCACGGCCGGCACCAGCTCAACCGCTGGCCCGACGGCCTGGAGAAGTGCGTCGGGTGCGAGCTGTGCGCCTGGGCCTGCCCGGCCGACGCGATCTACGTCGAGGGTGCCTCCAACACCGACGAGGTCGGCCCCGACGGTCAGTCCGGCCGGTTCAGCCCCGGTGAGCGCTACGGCCGCGTCTACCAGATCAACTACCTGCGTTGCATCCTCTGCGGCCTGTGCATCGAGGCGTGCCCCACCCGCGCGCTGACGATGACCAACGAGTACGAGCTGGCCGACGACAACCGCGCGGACCTGATCTACGAGAAGTCCGACCTGCTCGCTCCGCTGCTGCCCGGCATGGAGCAGCCACCGCACCCCATGCGGCTCGGTGACGACGAGGGCGCCTACTACCGCGGCGAGTTCGCCGCCGTACCCGACAGCACCGGCACGGAGGCGGGAGCATGATCGCGTTCTGGATCCTCGCCCCGGTCATGGTGATCGCGGCCCTCGGCATCCTGTTCGTCCGCAAGGCCGTGCACGCCGCGCTGCTGCTCGCCGTCGTGATGATGTCGCTGGCCGTGCTCTACGCGGCGCTCGAGGCGCCGTTCCTGTTCGCGGTGCAGATCATCGTCTACACCGGCGCGATCTTGATGCTGTTCCTGTTCGTGGTCATGCTCGTCGGTGTCGACGCCTCCGACTCGCTCGTCGAGACGATCCGCGGCCAGCGGGTGCTCGCGGCGATCGCGGGCCTCGCGCTCGGCGTGGTGCTGATCATCGGCCTCGGCCAGATCTCGCTCGGCTCGGCCGTCGGCCTCGAGGACGCCAACTCCGAGGGCAACATCCAGGCCCTGGCCAACGTGCTGTTCTCCCGCTACGTGTTCGCGTTCGAGACCACCAGCGCGCTGCTGATCACCGCGGCCGTCGGCGCGATGGTGCTCGCCCACCGCGAGCGGCTCACCCCGAAGGCGACCCAGGCGTCGATGGCCGCGCAGCGGATGAAGGACTACGCCGACCACGGCGCCCATGTCGGGCCGCTGCCGCCACCGGGCGTCTACGCGCGCCACAACGCGGTGGACACCCCGGCGCTGCTGCCGGACGGCACGGCCGCGGAGTCCTCGGTCTCCCGGGTCCTCGCCGCCCGCGGCACCGTCCGCTCGGCCCCGGCCATGGCCGAGGACATCGACCAGATCCAGGGCCAGATCGGCGGCGCCGCGCACAGCGGGCGTGACGCGGTCGCGCCCGCCACCACCACCGAGGCGGCCCCCGCCACCGGACCTGAGACCGGACCTGCGACCGGAGAGGACGCCGAATGAACTACACCCCACCGAAGCGCTCGCTCCAGTCGCTCCGCTCCTTCCGCTCACTCTTCGTCGGGGGCCCCGAATGAACGTGACCGCCTACGTGGTCCTCTCGGGGATCCTGTTCACGATCGGGTGTGTCGGCGTGCTGACCCGCCGCAACGCGATCGTGGTCTTCATGTGCATCGAGCTGATGCTGAACGCCTCGAACCTCGCGCTCGTCGCGTTCGCCCGCCAGCACGGCAACCTCGACGGCCAGATCGCGGCGTTCTTCGTCATGGTGGTCGCCGCGGCCGAGGTGGTCGTCGGGCTCGCGATCATCATGACCATCTTCCGGACCCGTCGCTCGGCCTCGGTCGACGACGCCAGCCTCCTCAAGTACTAGGAGCCACGCTCAGATGTACGCATTCAACGAGGGCGCCATCCCGGTCGTCGACCCGACCAGCGCGGACGGTGTCTACTCGCTGCTGTGGCTGGTGGTCGCGCTGCCGCTCGCCGGCGCCGCGATCCTGCTGGTCGGGGGCAGGTACACCGACAAGTGGGGCCACCTCCTCGGCACGCTGCTGCCGATCGGGTCGTTCGTGATCTCGCTGCTCCTCTTCGCCGACCTGCTCGGCCGTGACGACGGCGACCGCCAGATCAAGCAGCACGTGTTCGACTGGATCCAGACCGGCCACCTCGACGTCGGCATGGACCTGCTCTACGACCCGCTCTCGGCGCTGTTCCTGCTGCTGGTGACCGGCGTCGGCTCGCTGATCCACGTCTACTCGATCGGCTACATGGCCCACGACCCGCGCCGGCGCCGGTTCTTCGGCTACCTCAACCTGTTCGTGGCCTCGATGCTCATGCTGGTGCTCTCCGAGAACTTCCTCGGGCTGTTCCTCGGCTGGGAGGGCGTCGGCCTCGCGTCGTACCTCCTCATCGGCTTCTGGCAGCACAAGCCCTCGGCCGCGGCGGCCGCCAAGAAGGCGTTCGTGATCAACCGGGTCGGTGACATGGGCATGTCGACCGCGATCATGATGCTCTTCGTGACCTTCGGGTCCACGAGCTTCACGGTGATCAGCGCGAACGCCGCCGGAGCGTCCGAGACCAAGCTGACGATCCTCGGGTTCCTGCTGCTGCTCGGCGCGTGCGCGAAGTCCGCCCAGTTCCCGCTTCAGGCCTGGCTGCTGGACGCGATGGAGGGCCCGACGCCCGTGTCGGCGCTGATCCACGCCGCGACGATGGTGACCGCCGGCGTCTACCTGATCGTCCGCTCGAACTTCATCTTCGAGCTCGCGCCCGACGCCCAGACCGCGGTGGTGGTCATCGCCCTGATCTCGATCCTGTGGGGCGCCGCGATCGGATGCGCCAAGGACGACATCAAGAAGGGCCTGGCCGGTTCGACGATGAGCCAGATCGGCTACATGATGCTCGGTGCCGGCCTGGGCGCGGCCGGGTACGCCTTCGCGATCTTCCACCTGCTGACGCACGGCTTCTTCAAGGCCAACATGTTCCTCGGCGCCGGCTCGGTCATGCACGGCATGAACGACGACGTCGACATGCGCCACTACGGCGCGCTGCGCAAGATGATGCCGGTGACGTTCCTGACGTTCGCGATGGGCTACCTCGCGATCATCGGGTTCCCCGGCTTCTCCGGCTTCTGGTCCAAGGACAAGATCATCGAGACCGCGCTGGCCGACAACTGGCTGGTCGGCATCTGCGCGCTGCTGGGCGCCGGCATCACCGGCTTCTACATGACCCGGATGATGCTGATGACGTTCTTCGGCGAGAAGCGCTGGGAGCGCGAGGTGCACCCGCACGAGTCGCCGTCGGTGATGACGATCCCGCTGATCGTCCTCGCCGCGCTGTCGGTCCTCGGCGGCGTGATGCTCGCGGGCGACTGGATCCAGGACTTCCTGGCGCCGGTCGTCGGCGCCGGCGCCCACGACGACCCGCCGCTGCCCGCGCTCGCGATCACCACGATCGCCGTGCTCGTGGTCGCCACCGGCGTCGCGATCGCCTGGATGCTCTTCGGCCGCCAGCAGGTGCCGCGCACCGCCCCGCAGGACGTGTCCTTCGTGACCCGCGCCGCGCGCGAGGAGCTCTACGGCAACCAGATCAACGACGGCCTCGTGGTCAACCCGAGCCGCCGCCTGATCGGTGGGCTCCTGCTCGTCGACAAGCACGTCGTCGACGGCACGTTCACCGGCGGCCCGCTCGCGCTGGGTGACCTCGGTGGCTTCCTCCGGCGTGCGCAGAACGGATTCGTCCGCACCTACGCCCTGTCCCTCCTCGGCGGCGCGCTCCTCGTCGTCCTTGCCCTCCTGGCGGTGAATCTCGCATGAACGACCTTCCCTGGCTGACCGTCCTCTGGGCGCTGCCACTGGTCGGCGCCCTCGTGACGGCGTTCCTGCCGAAGGCGCCCGGGTCCGTCCTGCCCAAGCAGGCCGGCCTGGTGTTCTCGCTGCTGACCCTCGCGGTCGGCATCGCGATCGCGGTGCAGTACGACACCGGCGACGGCATGCAGTTCACCGAGACCCACACCTGGATCGAGGCGTTCGGCGTCCACTACGCGCTCGGCGTCGACGGGCTGTCCCTGCTGCTGATCCTGATGACGGTCGCGCTGGTGCCGCTGGTGCTGGTCGCCGCGTGGAACGAGGCGGACGACCGATCCCCGGCGGCGTTCGTCGCCTGGGCGCTCGCGCTCGAGTCGTTCTCGCTCGCGGTGTTCGCGGCGACCGACGTGTTCCTCTTCTACGTGGTCTTCGAGGCGACGCTGATCCCGGCGTACTTCCTCATCGGCCGGTTCGGCCGGGCCGGCCGCGGGTACGCCGCGCTCAAGTTCCTGATGTACCAGCTCGGCGGCGGCCTCGTGCTGCTGGCCGCGGTGATCGGGCTCTACGTCGTGTCCTCGGACGCCGGCACGCCGTCGTACCTCCTCGGCGACCTCCAGCAGCTCGACATCGGCACCGACACCCAGCGATGGCTGTTCGTCGGGTTCATGATCGCGTTCGCGATCAAGGCGCCGCTGTTCCCGGTGCACACCTGGCTGGCGGACACCACCGAGAAGGCGACGCCCGGCACCAGCGTGCTGCTGGTGTGCGTGCTCGATAAGATCGGCACCTACGGCATGCTGCGCTTCTGCCTGGGCCTGTTCCCCGAGGCGTCGCAGTGGGCGACGCCGGTCGTGGTCGCGATTGCGCTCGTCTCGATCGTGTACGGCGCCTTCGTGGCGATCGGCCAGGACGACATCCTGCGCCTGATCGGCCTGACCTCGCTGAGCCACTTCGGGTTCATCACGCTCGGCATCTTCGCGTTCACCAGCCAGGGTGGCACCGGCGCGATCCTCTACATGGTCAACCACGGTGTCGCCACCGCGGCGCTGTTCCTCATCGCCGGCTACCTGATCCGCCGCAAGGGCACCTCGCTGATCAGCCAGATCACCGGTGTGGAGTCCAAGGCGCCGGTGCTCGCCGGACTGTTCCTGGTCGCGGGGCTGGCCACGCTCGGCCTGCCGGGCCTGAGCCAGTTCGTCTCGGAGATCCTGGTGCTGATCTCGGCGTTCGACTACCACTGGTGGGTCGGTGCGATCGCGGTCACCGGCATCGTGCTCGCGGCCGTCTACGTGCTGTGGCTCTACCAGCGCACCATGACCGGGCCGACCGCGCCCGGCGACGAGGCGCTGACCGACCTGAACCGGCGTGAGCTGGTCGCGGTCGTCCCCCTGATGCTGGCGCTGGTGTTCTTCGGCTTCTACCCGATGCCGCTGCTCGACGTCAGCAACCCGACGGTCGACTCGCTGCTCCAGCACGTCGGGGTCTCCGACGACGCTCCGACGGTCGCCGACCACGCCGAGGAAGGTACGCACTGATGGACTTCACCAAGCCCACGATCGAGTACGGCGACCTGTGGCCGCTCCTCGTGGTCTTCGGCGTCGCGTGCGCCGGCGTCCTCGTCGAGGCGTTCGCCCCGCGGACGCGTCGATTCCTGATCCAGACCGTGCTCGCCGCGGCGGGCGTGCTCGCCGCGCTGGTGGGGACGATCCTGGTGGCCCGTGACCTCGACGTGCTCGGCGACGGCGTCGCCCGGGGCGCGATCGACGTCGAGGGCACGATCGTCGTCGACGGACCGACGGTGTTCTTCTGGGGGATGCTGCTGGTCTTCGGGCTGGGCGGCATCCTGCTGTTCGCCGAGCGACGCCTCGAGGGCGGCGTGTCGGCGTTCGCCGGCCAGGCCGCGGCGCTGCCCGGCACCGAGGCCGAGCGGCAGGCCTCGACCCGGGGCCTCGAGCACACCGAGGTCTACCCGCTGATGATGTTCGCGCTGGGCGGCATGATGCTGTTCCCGGCCGCCAACGACCTGCTCACGCTGTTCGTGGCGCTCGAGGTGCTCTCCCTGCCGCTGTACCTGCTCTCCGGGCTCGCGCGCCGGCGCCGCCTGCTGAGCCAGGAGGCCGCGCTGAAGTACTTCATGCTGGGCGCGTTCTCGTCCGGGTTCTTCCTCTACGGCGCCGCGCTCGTCTACGGCTTCTCGGGCTCGATGGGCTTCTCGCAGATCAACGAGGCGGTCCGCGACGACCTCGGCAACCAGACGCTGCTGCTCATCGGACTGGGCATGCTCTCGGTCGGGCTGCTCTTCAAGGTCGGCGCCGCGCCGTTCCACTCCTGGACCCCGGACGTCTACCAGGGCGCTCCGACCCCGGTCACCGCGTTCATGGCGGCCGGCACCAAGATCGCCGCGTTCGGCGCGATGCTGCGGCTGTTCTACGTGGCCTTCGGCTCCGAGCGCTGGAGCTGGCAGCCGATGCTGTGGGTGATGGCGATCCTCACGATGCTCGTCGGCGCGGTGCTCGCGATCGTCCAGACCGACATGAAGCGCATGCTCGCCTACTCCTCGGTCGCACACACCGGCTTCCTGCTGACCGGCGTGCTCGGCGTGCAGCAGGCCTCCGAGCTCGCCGACGGCGAGGTGACGTCGCTGCAGGCGGTGCTGTTCTACCTGGTCACCTACGGCTTCTCGATCATCGGCGCCTTCGCGGTGGTCACGCTGGTCCGTGACTCCGGCGGTGAGGCGACGCAGTTCGTGCGCTGGCGCGGCCTGGGCCGGCGCTCCCCGCTCGTCGCCGGGCTGTTCGCGTTCTTCCTGCTCTCGATGGCCGGCATCCCGCTGACCGCAGGGTTCGTGGGCAAGTGGGCCGTCTTCACGGTCGCGCTGGCGGCCGGGGCCTGGCCGGTGGTGATCGCCGCGATCCTGTGCAGCATCATCGCGGTGTTCTTCTACGTCCGGGTGATCCTGCTGATGTTCTTCGACGACGACGACGTCACCGCCCAGGGCGAGGTCGCGAGCGTCACGAAGCCGTCGGTCCTGACCTCGGCCACGATCCTCGTCGGCGTCGCGGCGACGCTGGTGCTGGGCGTCGTTCCCGGCCCCGTGCTCGATCTCGCGGCCAATGCGGGACAATTCGTCAGGTGAGTTCCCCTTCCTCCGGACTGGCGCTCCCGGTCACCGACGAGGCGCTGGCCGCTCGGCTGCGCGAGCGGATGGCCGCGGTCGAGGTCGCGCTCGCGGGGCACGTGGTGAGCCGGGCCGGCTTCGTGAGCGAGACGGCCAGCCACCTGATGAGCGCGGGCGGCAAGCGGTTCCGGCCCCTGCTGGTGCTGCTGGCCGCCGAGACCGGTGACCGACCGGAGGCCGCGGAGGTCATCACGGCCGCGTGCGTGGTCGAGCTGACGCACCTCGCGTCGCTCTACCACGACGACGTGATGGACGAGGCCGAGCTGCGCCGCGGTGCGGTGTCCGCGAACGCCCGGTGGGACAACCACGTCGCGATCCTCACCGGCGACTTCCTGTTCTCGAAGTCCTCCGAGCTGACCGCCGACCTCGGCCCCGACGCGGTCCGCATCCAGGCTCAGACGTTCACCCGCCTGGTGGAGGGCCAGATCCTCGAGACCGTCCAGCCCGCTCCGGGCGAGGACCCGCTGGCGCACTACCTCGACGTGGTGGCCGGCAAGACCGGATCGCTCATCGCGACCTCCGCACGCTACGGCGCCCGGTTCGGTGGCGCGACGCCGGAGGTGGAGGAGGCGCTGACGGCGTACGGCGAGATCGTCGGCTCGGCCTTCCAGCTCTCCGACGACATCCTCGACATCGCCTCCGAGTCCGGCGAGTCCGGCAAGACCCCCGGGACCGACCTGCGCGAGGGGGTGCCCACGCTGCCGGTGCTGATGGCGCGCGCCTCGGCAGACCCGGCGGACGCGCGGCTGCTCGAGCTGCTCGACGGCGACCTCACCGACGACGACCGGCACGCCGAGGCCCTGCGTCTGCTGCGCGCCCACCCCGCGCTCGCCCAGGCCCGCGACTACGTCGTGGCGCAGGCCCACGAGGCCAAGGCCCACCTGGCCGTCGTCCCCCCCGGTCCCGTCCGTGAGGCCCTCGAGGCCTTCGCCGACCTCGTGGCCGTCCGCTCCTCCTAGGCCGAGTCGGCGCCAGTTTCCGGCTGAGCCCTGCCGAGTCGGCGCCAGTTT
>NZ_DASWVI010000088.1:0-3803 GCF_036401255.1 Nocardioides sp.
GCCGCGGCGTGGCCGCAGCGTGGCCGCAGCCTGGCCGCCGTGTGGCCGCCGCCGGATCAGCCTGCCGGCCACTCGGGCGGGTAGTCCTCCACGGACCGGTCGTGAGCCTTCTGCAGCCGCTTGCGCAGCTTGGTCGAGAGCCGGTCGCCGAACACGGTGCCCAGGGTGTGGTCGGTCTCGTGCTGGAGGCAGCGGGCCAGGAGGCCATCGCCCTCGAACGACACGGGCGCGCCGTCGAGGCCGGTGCCCGTGACCGCGGCGTGGTCGGGACGGGCGCACTCGACGTACGCGCCCGGGAACGACAGGCAACCCTCCTCGTCCTCCTCCAGCTGCCGGTCGCGTCCCTCGGGCAGCCTGAGGACGGGGTTGCACACGACCCCGACCGTTCGCTCGCCGGAGGCGTCGGGACAGTCGAAGACGAACATCGCCAGGTCGACGCCGATCTGGCACGCCGCGAGCCCGACGCCGTCCGCGGCGTACATCGTCGCCACCATGTCGGCGGCGAGGGTCCGCAGCTCCTCGTCGTAGGACGTCACCGGCTGCTGCGCCCGGTGCATGACCGGGGTGCCCCACCGGGTGATCGGTCGGACGGCGCCGCCCGTCGGGAGCGGGCCATGAGGTGCGTGAACGGTCTCGGCGGGCATGCCAGGAGGGTATCCAGCGGCTCGACACCCTGTGACCCGCCCCACGAGCGTCGGTGTAGCGCTCAGTGTAACTCCGAGTTACCGTTTCTCCATGTCCTTGATCCAGAGCCTGAGGCCCGGCGGCAAGCACGGGTTGTCCTCGAAGGAGTCACGCGACCCGATCGGGTACGCCGTGGCGGCGCTCAGCCGGCTCGCCCAGAGCGACGTGCTCGACCGGGTCGGCCTGCGCAAGCAGGCCGAGCACACCGTCTTCACGATCACCCGGGCCGGGTTCAAGACCGCCACGACAGCGAGCCGGCCGTTCGCGCGCTCCGGGCGCGGCGACGCCGTCGGTGCCCGGCCGACCAGCGCACCCCGCACCGGCGTCTTCGACCTCACGCCGACCGAGGACGAGCAGATGCTCGTCGACGTGGTCACCGAGCTGGCCCAGGAGGTGCTCCGTCCGGCGGCCGCCGAGGCCGACGAGGCCTGCGCGGCGCCTGCCGAGGTGCTCGCGGCCGGCCTCGAGGTCGGCCTGCCGATCCTCGGCCTGCCCGAGGAGCTCGGCGGCATCTCCGAGGAGCGGTCCGCGGTCGCCGGAGCCCTGGTCGCCGAGGCGCTCGCGCGCGGCGACATGGGACTGGCGGTCGCCTCGCTCGCGCCGGGGTCGGTCGCCACGGCGCTCGGCCTGTGGGGCAGCGAGGAGCAGCAGCAGACGTATCTCCCGGCGTTCACCGAACCGGCGGCCGACGCGACGGTGCCGGCGGCGGCGCTCGCGCTCGGCGAGCCGAGTGTGCTGTTCGACCCGCTGACGCCCGCGACCACGGCGACCCGGACCGGCGAGGGCCTGGTCCTCAACGGAGTGAAGTCGGGTGTGGTCCGCGGCGCGGAGGCGGAGCTGTTCGTGGTCGGCGCCGAGCTCGACGGCTCCCCGGTGCTGGTCCTGGTCGAGTCCAGCACCCCCGGGCTCGAGGTCGTCGCCGATCCCGGCATGGGCGTACGCGCCGCCGGTATAACCCGCCTGACGCTCACCGACGTCGCCGTCCCGGCCGACGCCGTGCTCGGCGCGACCGACGGCACGACGTACGCCGAGTGTGTGCGTCTCTCCCGGCTGGCCTGGTGCGCGCTCGCCGTGGGCACCGGGCAGGCGGTGCTCGACTACGTGACGCCGTACGTCAAGGAGCGTGAGGCCTTTGGCGAGCCGATCGCGCACCGGCAGTCGGTGGCGTTCATGGTCGCCAACATCGCGATCGAGCTGCAGGCGATGCGGCTGTTGACCTGGAAGGCCGCGGCGCGAGCGGCCGCGGGCAAGGACTTCTCCCGCGAGGTGGGCCTCGCGCGGCGCCTGTGCGCCGAGAAGGGCATGCAGATCGGCCTGGACGGCGTCCAGCTGCTCGGCGGCCACGGGTACGTGAAGGAACACCCGGTGGAGCGGTGGTACCGCGACCTCCGGGCCGTCGGCGTCATGGAAGGTGCGGTGCTGATCTGATGGCCATCAACCTGGACGATCCCAAGAAGTTCCGGCCGCTCGTGGGCCAGGCCCACCAGGTCGCGATGAACATGCTGCGGCCGATCTCGCGGAAGTACGACGTGGGGGAGCACGAGTACCCCAAGGAGCTCGACATGCTCGCCGCCATGATTGACGGGCTCTCCGAGTCCGGGGCTGCCGAGGGGGCCGGCGCGGCCGGCGTGCGACGCGAGGAGTCCGCCGCCGAGGCCGGGTCGGTCAAGAACGGCTCCAACCTCGCCTCGGTGATGTCGATCGCCGAGATGTGCTGGGGCGACGTCGGCCTGCTGCTCTCGATGCCTCGTCAGGGGCTGGGCAACTCGGCGATCGCCTCGGTCGCCAACGCGGAGCAGCTCGCCCGCTTCGACGGGGTCTGGGCCGCGATGGCGATCACCGAGCCGGGCACCGGGTCGGACTCCGCGAACATCAAGACCACCGCCGTGCTCGACGGGGACGAGTACGTCCTCAACGGCGAGAAGATCTTCGTGACCTCCGGGGAGCGGGCCGACGCGGTGGTCGTGTGGGCCACGCTCGACCGAGAGCTCGGCCGTGCGGCGATCAAGTCGTTCGTGGTCCCGAAGGGCACACCCGGCATGCGGGTCGAGCGACTCGAGCACAAGCTCGGCATCAAGGCCTCCGACACCGCGACGATCATCTTCGACGACTGCCGGGTGCCGCGGGAGAACCTGCTGGGCTCTCCGGAGATCGACACCAAGCAAGGCTTCGCGGGAGCGATGGCGACGTTCGACAACACCCGCCCGCTGGTGGCCTCGATGGCCGTCGGGTGCGCGAAGGCCGCGCTCGACCTCACCCGGGAGCTGCTCGAGCGGGCCGGGGTCGTGATCGACTACGACCGGCCCGCGCTGGCCCAGTCGGCGGCCGCCGCGAGGTTCCTTCAGCTCGAGGCGGACTGGGAGGCCGCGCACCTGCTGATGCTGCAGGCGGCGTGGATGGCCGACAACCGCAAGCCGAACTCACTCGAGGCCTCGATGGCCAAGGCGAAGGCCGGACGGGCGGGCACCGACATCACGCTGTCCTGCGTCGAGCTCGCGGGCACCGTGGGCTACAGCGAGTCCGAGCTGCTGGAGAAGTGGGCCCGCGACGCCAAGATCCTCGACATCTTCGAGGGCACCCAGCAGATCCAGCAGCTGATCGTGGCCCGCCGCGTCCTGGGTCTGACCAGCGCCGAGCTGAAGTAGACCGCCGGCGGCGGGTGGCCCCGCCGGATCCGGCGGGGCCCGGTCCGTTCAGGCCTTCTCGGGATCCGCGGCCCGGGCACCCGTCGCCGCCTCGCTCGCGACCGCCTTCGTGGTCGCGGGGTCCATCAGCGGCTCGGTGCCCGGCTGCTGCAGGTCGGTGTCGGTCGTGCTCGGGTTGGTGCCCGCGTCCGCGCCGGTGGTACCCGCGGGGGTCGTCACCTCGGTCGCGGAGTCCTCCAGGACGTCGGCGGCCGACCGGGGCCGGGCGGCCGCCTTCCTCGCCGTCGCCTTCTTGGTGGTGGCCTTCTTGGTGGTGGCCTTCTTGGTGGTGGCCTTCTTGGTGGTCGCCTTCTTGGTGGTCGCCTTCTTCGCCGTGGCCTGGGCGGTGGCGCCCGTCTCGGGCGCGTCCGTCGCCGCCGGCTCCTGCGTGGTGGCCGTCCGGCTGACCGGCAGCTTCGCGCCCGGTGCCGCGGC
>NZ_DASWVI010000089.1:0-10888 GCF_036401255.1 Nocardioides sp.
TCACCGCCCCGGTCGTCGGCGCGCGCACGGCCGCCCAGCTGCGCGGCGCGCTCGGCGTCGAGGAGCTCAGCCTGCCCTCCGAGATCACCGACGCCCTGGACGACGTCTCCGCAGATTGACCCCGCCGATGCCGAAGGAGACCCCATGAGCCGTGCGTTGCGCCGACCGCCCGCCCGCGGGGTGGAGTGGGAGTTCGACAAGGTGACGTTCTCCCGGGAGTTCTCCCGCAACGTGGTCACCAAGCTGCTCGTCGAACGCGCCGAGCACGGCGGCTGGGAGCTCGACCGGGTCCGGATCACCGCCGACGGCACCCGCCGGGTCGTCCTGCGCCGCAAGATCATCCGGGCCGTCCGGACCGCCTGAGGCGCCACGCCGGCCCGGGCTCGCCGTGGCTCCCGGGGTGTTGCCGTTTGGTCACCAACCGCAGTTGGGAGCGCTCCCGGATTGTCGTTGGTGACCAAACCGCAGGCGCCGACGGCCAGCGGGACGCCGACCTGCGGGGGACCCTTTTGCGGACGACGCCCACCGGTTGACACCCTGCTGCCATGAGACCGGCGCGGGTCGCGACCCCGATCACGGCCGCGCTCGTGCGCGGGGCCAGCGAGCTGGAGCCGACCGAGCACGGGCTGCGGCCGCACCGGCTGCCGGCCTGGGCGCGGGCGCAGTGCGCGGACGCCCAGCTCGCGATGGCGGAGGCGCAGCCCTCCGGCGTCCGGGTGGCGTTCCGCACCGAGGCGACGACGATCGAGCTCGACGTCCTCGCGACGAAGATGACGTACGCCGGCCTCGACGGCCGCCCGGACGGCGTCTACGACCTCGTCGTCGACGGGCGGCTCGCGGGCCGGGCGATCGCCCCGGGTGGCCACCTGCTCACCGTCGAGCTCGCGACCGGCGCCGCGACGCTCGAGCAGGGAGTCGTCGGCACGGTGGCGTTCGAGGGCCTGGCGCCGGGGCCGAAGGACGTCGAGGTCTGGCTGCCCTACTCGGAGATCACCGAGCTGGTCGGGCTCCGTACGGACGCGCCCGTCGAGCCGCTGCCGGACCGCGGCCGCCGGGTCTGGGTCCACCACGGCAGCTCGATCAGCCACGGGTCCAGCGCCGCGAGCCCCTCGACCACCTGGCCGGCGCTGGCGGCCGCCGCGAGCGGGGTGGAGCTGGTCAACCTCGGGCTGGCCGGCAGCGCGCTGCTCGACCCGTTCACGGCGCGCACCATGCGCGAGGCGCCGGCGGACCTGCTGAGCGTCAAGATCGGCATCAACCTGGTCAACCTCGACCTGATGCGGCAACGCGCGTTCGGCCCGGCCGTGCACGGCTTCCTGGACACCATCCGCGAGGGCCACCCGGACGCCCCTCTGCTCGTGGTCTCCCCGATCTGGTGTCCCATGCACGAGGACACGCCGGGCCCGAGCGCCCCGGACCTCTCCGACGGCGTCCGGTTCGTCGCCCTCGGCGACCCCGCGGACCGCGCGACCGGCAAGCTCACGCTCGGCGTGATCCGCGAGGAGCTCGCCCGCATCGTGCGCGAGCGGGCGCGGCAGGACCCGCACCTGCACTACCTCGATGGCCGGGCGCTCTACGGCGCGGCCGACCACGACGACCTGCCGCTCCCCGACCACCTGCATCCCGACGCGGCCAGCCACCGGCTGATCGGCGAGCGGTTCGGCCGGCTGGTGTTCGGGCCGGGCGGCGCGTTCGGCTGAGGGGCTCAGGCCTCGTCGAGGAACCGGTCGAGCACGCGCGCGCCGAACTCCAGGGCGTCGACGGGCACCCGCTCGTCGACCCCATGGAACAGCGCGGTGAAGTCCAGGTCCCCGGGCAGCCGCAGCGGGACGAAGCCGTAGGAGCGCAGCCCGAGCCGGCGGAAGTGCTTGGCGTCGGTGCCGGCACTCAGCAGGTACGGCGCCACGATCGCGCCCTCGTCCTCGGCCAGCAGCGAGCGGGTCATCGCGTCGACGAGGTCGCCGTCGTACGGCGTCTCCCACGGCTGCTGGTGGCTGACGTGCTCGATGTCGACGCCCTCGCCGACCAGCTCGGCGAGCGTCGCGAAGAACTCGTCCTCGAACCCGGGCAGGAACCGGCCGTCGACGTGGGCGGTGGCCTCCGTCGGCACGACGTTGACCTTGTAGCCGGCGCTGAGCATCGTCGGGCTGGCCGTGTTGCGGATGACCGCGCCGAGCATCCGCGCCGCGTCGCCGAACTCCTCGACCAGCGCGGGCGCGTTCTCCGGCGTCGCCTCGGTGCCGGCGAGATCGGCCACGGCGGCCAGCAGGGTGCGCATCGTCGGCGTGAGGCGCACCGGCCACTCGTGCGCCCCGATCCGGGCCACGGCCGCGGTGAGCCGGCTCACGGCGTTGTCGGGGTTGATCATCGACCCGTGGCCGGCCCGGCCGCGCGCCGTCAGCCGCATCCAGGCCATGCCCTTCTCGGCGGCCTCGATCAGGTACATCCGGCGGCCGCGCACCGTGGCGCTGAATCCGCCGACCTCCCCGACCGCCTCGGTGCAGCCCTCGAGCTCCTCGGCCTGCTCGTCGACGAGCACCTGGGCGCCCCGGTGGCCGCCCGCCTCCTCGTCGGCGGTGAAGCACAGCGTGATCGGCCGCTCCGGCACCCGGCCGGCGCGCTGCCGGGCCCGCACCACGGAGAGCAGCATCGCGTCGAAGTCCTTCATGTCGACCGCGCCCCGGCCCCAGACGTAGCCGTCGCGGACCTCGCCGGAGAACGGGTCGACGGCCCAGTCCTCGGCGGCGGCCGGTACGACGTCGAGGTGGCCGTGCAGCAAGAGCCCGCCGCGGTCGGTGGCGGACCCTCCCCACCGGGCGAGCACGTTGGTGCGGCCGGGGTGGGACTCGTGCAGCCGCGCCTCGATGCCGACCTCGTCGAGCAGTGCGGCGACGTACTCGGCGGCCTTGCGCTCCCCGGGACCGTCCTGGTCGCCGTAGTTCGAGGTGTCGATCCGGATCAGCTCACGGCACACCTCGACGACCTCGGCGGCCGGGTCGGGGGCAGCGTCCTGACCGGCCGGCGAGGGGTCGGTGCGCGGGTCGTGAGGCATGGCCCCAGCATGTCATCCGGGGGTGGTGGTGCCGATGCGAGGATCGGCCGATCCCTTTGCTACAGTTCCACCCGCACTCGTCCGGGTGGCGGAATTGGCAGACGCGCTAGCTTGAGGTGCTAGTGCCCGTATTAGGGCGTGGGGGTTCAAGTCCCCCCTCGGACACCGATCGAGATCCCCATCCCGTTCCGGCGGGGTGGGGATCTCGTCGTTCGGCCCCTTCGCCGCGCACTCAGCCGACGTCCGCTCAGCCGACGTACATCGAGTCGAGCAGCTCGGCGTACGCCGTCTCGACGACCCGACGGCGCACCTTCATGCTCGGCGTGAGCTCACCGGTGTCGACGCTGAGGTCGTGGTCGAGGATCCGGAACTTCTTGATCGTCTCCCACCGGTTCAGCCGGGCGTTGAGCTGCTCGACGCAGGCCTGCACGTAGTCGTGGACCTGAGTGCTTCCCGCGAGCGCGGCGTAGTCGGTGCTCGGCAGCCCCTGCGCTCTGCCCCACTGGAGCAGGGCGTCGGGATCGAGGGCGATCAACGCCGTGGCGTAGCTGCGACCGTCCGCGTGCACGATCATCTGGCTGGCGAGCGGGCAGACGGCCTTGAAGATGATCTCGATGGCCTGCGGTGCGATGTACTTCCCACCGGAGGTCTTGATCAGGTCCTTCTTGCGGTCGGTGATCCGCAGGCGGCCGTGGGCATCGAGCTCGCCGACGTCACCGGTCGCGAACCAGCCGTCGTCGCTGAGCACCTCGGCGGTGGCTTCGGGCAGGTGGTGGTAGCCGCGCATGACGCCCGGTCCGCGGACGAGGATCTCGCCGTCGGCGGCGATCCGGACCTCGGTGTCGGCGAGCGGCCTGCCGACGTAGCCGAAGACGGGGTCGTGCGGCAGCACCAGGCACGTCCCGGCGCTGGTCTCGGTCAGGCCGTAACCCTCGAGCACCAGCAGGCCTGCGGCGTGGAACCAGCGTGCGACGTCGGGCGAGAGCGCGGCGCTGCCGGACACCAGGAACCGGATCCGGCCACCGAGCCGCTGGCGGATCTTGCTGAGCACCAGTCGGTCGGCCACGGCGTGCTGGGCCGACAGCAGCCGGGACGGCCGGCCCCCGGCCGCCCGGCTGCGGGCGACCTGGTCACCGACCCGGAAGGCCCAGCCGAACAGGACCGCCTTCACGCCCCCGTCCTCCTCGACCGTCTGCACGACCTTGCCGTGGACCTTCTCGAAGATCCGCGGCGGGCCGGCCATGAAGGTCGGCCGGACCACAGCGAGGTTGTCGACGATCCGTTCCAGGCGCCCGTCGATCGCGGTCGGGAAGCCGATCTGGAGCTGGACGGCCTCGAGCATCTTGCCGAAGGAGTGGGACAGCGGCAGCCAGAGGAACTGCAGGTCCTCGGGCGAGAGGATGTCGAGCCGGTCGGCGGCCGCCCCGATGTAGGTCCAGCAGCGGTGCGGAAGCTCGACGCCCTTGGGCTGACCGGTCGTGCCCGAGGTGTAGATCAGGGTCGCCAGGTGCTCGGGACCGATGGCCGCCACGACCCGGTCGACCGCAGCAGGGTCCTCCACGAGCCGCCGCGCGCCGAGCGCGACCAGGTCGGGGAGGCTCAGCACCCACCCACCGTCGGCGTGGCCGTCGAACGTGACGACCCGCACCAGGTCCGGCAGCCGGTCACGGCAGGCCCGCAGCTTGGCGATCTGGGTGTCGTCCTCGGCGAACACCACGCGCGAGCCGCTGTCCGAGAGGATGAACGCCACGTCGTCGGCGTTGGTGGTCGGGTAGACGGTGGTCGTCGCCGCACCCGCACACATGATGGCCAGGTCGGCCTCCAGCCACTCGACGCGGGTGCCGCTGAGGATCGCGACCCGCTCCTCCGGGCGGATGCCGAGCGCCAGCAGCCCGGCGGCCAGCGTCCGGACTGTCTGGTCGGCCTCCCGCCACGTGAGCGATCTCCAACGGTCCCCGTCCGGGTAGCGGAACGCCTCCAGATCGGGAGTCGCCGCGACTCGGTCGTAGAACATCCGAGCCAGCGATGCCGCCTGCCCCGGTCGCGTGTCGTCGTACGTGGGGATCGTCGAGTCCACGGATGTCACCCTCTTCCGGACAGCACCACGTTCGTCGCGCCCCCTCCCACCCGCTAGAGGATTTCGTCCCCCGCTGCGGACGGATGCTCCGGGTCGGTTCCTGCGGCCGCCACGACGTCCGACTCGGGGTCGTCCGGCCCGTGGTCGGGCAGCTCGACGACGACGTCGAGACGGTTCGGACCCGCCGGTTCGGCGACCGTGGGCCCCAGGCGCCGCAGCATCGCGAGCGACGCCGCGTTGTCGGCGGTCACGGTCGTGACCAGCCGCGTGACCCCGGCCGGCCGGCGGCGCATCAGCTCGCCGAGCAGCGCGGTCGCCACGCCGCGCCGCTGGAACTCGTCGATGACGGTCACCGCGACGTCCGCGGCGTCGCGCTCGTCGGAGTAGCGGATCATCCGCGCGACCCCGGCCGGGACGCCGTTGCCCGCCGCGTCGACGACGACGAGCGCGAGCGCGACATGGTCGACGCCGTCGATCTCGTCGACGAGGTGGTCGAGCATCGTCTCGGTCAGGTGCGGCACCGCGGCGAGGAACCGGTGGAACCGGGTCTCCTCCGAGAGCTTCTCGAAGCCCTCGCGCACCGCCTCCCGGTCCCCGGGCAGCAGGTCCCAGATCAGCGCCCGACTGCCGTCGCTGAGCCGTGCCTCCGCGAACACCGCCGCCACCTCCCTGCGTCCACGGTACGGGAGATCGACTGCCCCCGACGCCGGTTTGCGAGCGCCGTCACGTGGCCGGCGAGGAGCCCGCCAGGCGCGCGAGCAGCTCGTCTCGCACCTGGCGTCGCAGCACCTTGCCGATCATCGACACCGGCAGCGCGTCGACGGCGTACACCCGACGCGGGACCTTGTACGCCGCGACGTGCTCGCGGCAGCCCGACCGGATCGCGTCCTCGTCGAGCTCGTGGCCGGCCGCGAGCACGACGACTGCCACCACCTCCTCGTCGCCGTGCTCGGACGCAAGCCCGACGACGGCGGCGTCCACGATCCCCGGGAGCTCGCGCAGCGCGTGCTCGACCTCGCTCGGGTAGACGTTGAACCCCCCAGTGATGATGAGCTCCTTGATCCGGTCCACGATCGTGAAGAAGCCGTCCTCGGACATGACGACGACATCGCCGGTGCGGATCCAGCCGTCCGCGAGGACCACCTCCGCCGTCTCGGCCGGTCGCTCCCAGTAGCCCGCGAACACCTGCGGGCCGCGCAGCAGCAGCTCGCCCTCGTGGCCGGTCGGGACGTCCTGCGAGGGATCGTGCCGGTCGACGACGCGCACCTCGGTCGAGGGGAACGGCACCCCGATCGAGCCGATGCGCCGGGAGTCGCCCGCGGGGTTGCCGAGCGCGACCGGGGAGGTCTCGGTCATGCCGTAGCCCTCGACGAGGAGACCACCGGCGACCGACTCCCACAGCGCGGCCACGTCCGGGGGCAGGGACATCGCCCCGGAGATCGCGTAGCGGATCGACGACAGGGCCACGCCCCGGTCGCGGGCGGCGACGGCGAGGCGCTCGTAGACGGGGGGTACGGCGGGCAGGAACGTCGCCGGGCGGCGTGACATCGTCTCGAGCACCTGGTCGACGTCGAAGCGCGGCATCAGCACCAGCGTCGCGCCGATGCTCATCGAGAACGTCAGGCACAGCGTGAGCCCGTAGGCGTGGAACAGCGGCAGCACGGCGTAGACCACCTCGCCGCCGTCGACGAGCCCGGGCATCCAGGCCCGGCCCTGGGCGGCGTTCGCGCGCAGGTTGCGGTGCGTGAGCACGGCGGCCTTGGGGCGCCCGGTCGTGCCACCCGTGTACTGCAGGAGGGCGACGTCGGCGCTCGTGGGACGCGGATGGGCCGGGTCGATCGCCGGGTGTCGCAGCAGCTTCTCCCAGCGCGGGATGCCGGGCGCGGGACCGGTCATCGCGGCGCGGGTCGCGGCCGCACGGGCCACCGGGAGGCGCAGGGCCAGGCGCTTGAGCCGCGGCAGGGCGGCCGGGAGGCTGACGGCCAGCACCGTGCGGGCGCCGAGGGGTTCGACGATCCGCCGGACCATCGGCGCGACCTTGTCCCAGGCGACCACGACCGTCGGGCGGTGGTCGCCCAGCTGGAAGGTCATCTCCTCCTCGGTGTAGAGCGGGTTGTGCTCCACGACCACCGCACCGAGCCGCAGCGCCGCGTAGAACGCGACGACGTGCTGGGGGCAGTTCGGCAGGACCAGGGCGACCCGGTCGCCCGCGATGACGCCGAGGCGGCGCAGTCCCTCCGCGGCGCGCGCCACCTGGTCGGCGAGCTCGGCGTAGCTGGTGGTGGCGCCGAAGAAGTCCAGGGCGGTGTGGTCGGCGAACCGCTCGGCGGACGCCTCGAGGAGGTCGACGAGCGACTCCTCGGGCACCTCGATGTCCAGGGGGACACCGGGTGCGTAGCTGCTCGCCCAGGGGCGTTCGTCGGGTTGCATCAGGCCTCGTTTCTCGTCGGGAGCAGCCTAGTGCGGCCCCGGCGGCGGCTCGGCGGCTACGCCCTGGCAGAATTACACCTCTGTAGTTTTAACCCAGGGCAGCGGCGTGTCTGCTTGACTTTTTCGTCACTTCGTTCCCATCAGGGCTCAATTGTCCCTAGACTCCCAACCGTGACGCCGCGGCCCCGCCTGCTCGCGCCCCTGACCACCGCGCTGCTGACGGTGCTGGTCACGGGGCTGCTCGCGCTCGCCCCGACCACCGCGGCGACCGCCGCCGGCGCGGGCAGCGCACCGGCTCCAGGCAAGGCCGGTGCCCTCCACGGGGGCAGGGACGGCAGGGACGGCGGCGAGCCGTCGGCGGTGTTCAAGCGCAGCGCCTACCTGTGCATGGGCTACCAGGCCTGCCGCGACGCGGGCATGGGCAACGCGGGCTACGCCGCCAACAACAAGACGATGTACTGGCGGATGTACGCCGGCCACAACTGCACCAACTACGCGGCCTACCGGATGGTCAAGAGCGGCCTGCCCAACGAGCGCCCCTGGTCGGGCGGGGGCAACGCGACGTACTGGGGCTCCTCGATGCCCCGGATCACCGACGGCACCCCGCGCGTCGGCGCCGTGGCGTGGTGGCGGGCCAACACCGGGCCGGCCGGGTCCGCGGGCCACGTGGCCTACGTGGAACGCGTGGTGTCGGCCGACGAGATCGTCGTCTCCCAGGACAGCTGGAACGGCGACTTCTCCTGGGCGGTCGTCACCCGCAGCAGCGGCAACTGGCCGAGCGGGTTCGTGCACTTCAACGACAAGTCCCTGGTCAACGCCGCGGCGCCCGTGATCACCGGCACCGCCAAGGTCGGGGCGGTCCTCTCCGCGACCCCGGGCACCTGGCGTCCGTCGTCCGTCGACGTCGCCTACCAGTGGTTCGCCGACGGCCAGCCGATCGCCGGCGCCGACGCCGCGACCCTGAAGCTGACCCGCGCCCGGCTGGACCAGCAGGTCACCGTGAAGACCACGGCCTCCCAGCTCGGCTATCCGACCGCGTCGGCGACCTCCGCGGCGACCGAACCGGTGCAGCCGGGCCAGCTGCGCAACCTCCAGGCGCCCGGCATCACCGGCGAGGCGAAGGTCGACGCCACCCTCACCCTCTCCCCCGGCACCTGGAACCCCGAGCCGACGTTGACCTTCCAGTGGTTCGCGGACGGCCAGCCGATCGCCGACGCCACGGGCACCACGCTGCGTCTGGGCCCGGAGCTCGTCGGCCGCACGATCGACGCACAGGTGACGGCCAACCGTGCGGGCTACACGGCGGTGACGGCCTCCGCGGCGCCGACCGTCCCGGTCGCTCCCGGCACGTTCACCATCGGCACGGCCCCCGCCCTGCAGGGCGAGGCCCGCCTCGGCGAGACCCTGACCGTCGACCCGGGCACGTTCGCGCCGGCCGACTCCAGCGTCCAGGTGTCGATCCAGTGGCTGCGCGACGGCCAGCCCGTCCTGAACGCGACCGGCACGACGTACCAGCTCACCAACCTCGACCTCGGCGCGCGGCTCTCCGCCCAGGTGACGCTCTCGCGGACCGGCTACACCAGCACCACCCTCGAGACGCCCCGGTCGGCCCGGGTGAAGACCGATCCACGGCTCCGCCTCGACGTGGAGCGCCTCCGCCACCGCATCAAGGTGACGATCGACGTGACAGCCCCGGGCGTCAGCGAGGTCACTGGACCGGTCGTGGTGCGCGTCGCCGGGGTGAGCCGGGAGCTCACGCTGCGCCATGGCACCGCGAGGGTCTCGCTGCGTGACCTGGCGCCCGGGTGGCACACGATGACGGTGCGCTACGCCGGCAGCGATGCGGTCAGCCGGGCGGTCGCCACCCGCAAGGTGCGCGCCGGCTGACTGCGCCCCGGTCGACGCGGCGGACGGCTCAGCCCTCCGGGTGGTAGCCGCACGCGTCGTCGGTCTTCACCGGCGTGCCGGCATCCTCCTTCGCGCCGCCGCCGGACCGGGGGGCGAGTGCCTTGGCGACCACCGACTGCATCCAGGCATAGTCGGGGTCGCCCGAGAAGAACTCGTCGGAGCGGACGAACGCCATGGACCGGATCTTCTTGTCCTTGACCTTCAGCGCGAGGTCGACGAACGCGGGCATCAGCTTGCGGGGCACGTCCGTGCGGAGGATCTCCTCGCCGGCCTTGGCGAGGTCCTGGTAGCGGGTCAGGACGTTGAGCGGGTCGGCCTCGTCGATGATCGCGCTCACCATGCACCGTTGGCGCAGCATCCGGTCGTAGTCGTCGGACCCCCACCGGCCGCGGGAGTACCACAGCGCGTGGAAGCCGTCGAGGTGCTGGTCGGGGCCCGGCTGCAGGTACCCGGTCGGCGGGATGTTGAGGTCGGTGTTGCCGTTGATGGCGATCGGCTCGTTGATGTTGACGGTCACGCCACCGATCGCGTCGACCAGCTGCTGGAAGCCCAGCAGGTTGATCAGCACGTAGTAGTCGACGTGCGTGCCGAGGCTGCCGGCGACCGCCTGCTTGACCGCGTCGGCGCCCTCGTTCTCTGAGTCGCCGAGGATGTGCGGGTAGAGCGCCGGCACCTGACCGTAGACCGCGTTCAGCATCCAGTTGCCCGGGTCGCCCTCGCCACGGAAACCCTCGGGAAAGACGTCGTGCAACGGGCTGTCCGCCGGGAACTGCGCGTTCATCATGTTGCGCGGCAGGCTGAACATCACCGACTTGCCGGTGTGGGTGTCCATGCTGAGCAGGATCACGGTGTCGGTGCGGATGCCCGTGCGACCGATGCCGCCGTCGCCGCCGAGCAGCAGCACGTTGACCCGGTCGCGGCCCGCCCACGGGTCCGCCTCGGTCGCCCCCTCCGGGGTGGTCTGGGTCCGCTCGTCGTCGAACACGGTGGCGACGAAGTGGGCCTGGGTCATCGCGATCCGGACCGTCTGGAACGCCGGCAGCGCGACCAGCACGCACAACAGGAACACCACGAGCGCCCCGAGGCCGCCCTCGAGCCGGCTCATCCCGCGGGGCCGTGCCATCGCGTACGTCGTGACCACCACGAACGCCCACCCCAAGAACGCGACCGCGACCACGACCGCGGCCACGCGGAGCCGGGCGGGGTCGAACGCGAAGTCCAGCAGCCGGTCCAGGTCGCGCGCGTACAGGCCGAGGAGGGCCAGCCCGGCGAGGAACGGCAGCAGCACGGCGTACCCCAGGCGACGCCGCGTCCACAGATAGCCGGTGCCGGGCAGAGCCGCGCCGAGGACCGTCACGCCGAGCGCGCCGGCCAGGGTGCGGGTGCGCCTGAACGGCCGCCGGCGGCGGGGTGCCCGGTGG
>NZ_DASWVI010000090.1:0-15403 GCF_036401255.1 Nocardioides sp.
CCACCCCGATCGTGCGCCGGGCGCCGGCCTGCCGGGCCGCGGCCAGGCTCAGCGAGCCGGACTTGCCCGCTCCCCCGACGACCGCGACCGCGGGGGCGTCGTACTGCCCGACCACCCGGGCGGTCAGCGCGGGTGCACCGCAGACGTCCATCACCGAGAGGCTGAGCTCGGCGGGCAGGTCGTCGGGCAGCACGGCGGCGATCGAACGCCCGAAGAGCACGGCGTACCCGTCACAGGGCACCTGCTCCCCCAGCCCGTCCCACCGAGCCAGCTCGTCCTCGATCACCAGGGGCGTCAGGGTGAGGGAGACCAGCGTGGCGATCCGGTCGCCGACGGCGAGGCCGAGCGGGCTGTCGGGTCCCACCTCCTCCACGGTGCCGACCAGCATGCCGCCGGACCCGGTCTCGGGGTTCTGCATCTTCCCGCGGCGGCGCACGATCTCGAGCACCTCGGCGCGGATCGCGTCCCCCGCTCCCCCGTGTTTGCGCTCGAGCTGGCGATAGGACGCCGCGTCGAGGTTGAGCCGCTCCACCCGCACCCGCACCTCGTCGGGCCACAGCTCGCGGCGGGTGTCGAGCCGCTCGGCGGCCTGCGGCAGCCGGGCCGCGCCGCCGGGGAGGTCGTCCAGCACCCGGTGGAGGCCGGTGGGATCACTGGTGCGGGGAGTCGACACGACGTATCCTCCGATGAAACTCTGCTTGAACAGGAAGAGATGCGGTGTGTCTTTGGACAGGCCGCATGATCTTCTCCTACTCTGGCAGAGAGGCGCGAGCGGCACAACCGACGCGCCGCCGGCCCAGTCCCGCGTCATCCAGGAGCCCACGATGAGCATCGAGACCTCCGTCGCCGTCCAGGTCGAGGCTGCCAGCGGCCAGCCCTACCCCTACCGACGAGTCGAGCTGGTCGAGCCGGACTGGACCCGGTTCCCCGGGTGGCGCGACGTCACCCGCGAGGAGTGGGAGTCCGTGCAGTGGCAGCGTGCGCACTGCGTGAAGAACCTGCGCCAGCTGCGCGAGCTGCTCGGCGACCTCCTCGACGAGCGCTTCTACGCCGACCTCGAGCGCGACCAGGCCGAGCGGGCCACGATGTCGATGCTCGTCCCGCCGCAGATGATGAACACGATGGCGCCCGACGTGGCACCCGCGGGCCCGGGGTCGCTGACCGAGGCGTTCTACGCCGACCCGGTACGCCGCTACATGATCCCCGTCTTCTCCGACCGGCGCACCGACTGGCCGTCCCACCCCTACGCCACCCGCGACTCCCTGCACGAGCACGACATGTGGGTCGCCGAGGGGCTCACCCACCGCTACCCCACCAAGGTGCTCGCCGAGTTGCTCCCGACCTGCCCGCAGTACTGCGGGCACTGCACGCGGATGGACCTGGTCGGCAACTCCACGCCGACCATCGACAAGCTCAAGTTCGTCGCCAAGCCCAACGACCGGCTCGGTGACATGCTCGACTACCTGCGTCGTACGCCCCAGGTGCGCGACGTGGTCGTCTCCGGCGGCGACGTGGCGAACCTCCCGTGGCCCCGGCTGGAGGACTTCATCACGCGGCTGCTCGAGATCGAGAACATCCGCGACATCCGCCTCGCCACCAAGGCGCTCATCGGCCTCCCCCAGCACTGGCTCCAGGACGACGTACGGGCGGGCATGGCCCGGGTGGCGGGCATCGCCCGGTCGCGCGGGGTGTCGATCGCGATCCACACCCACGCCAACCACGCCAACTCCGTCACCCCGCTGGTCGCCCGGGCCGCGGCGGCGATGTTCGAGGCCGGTGTGCGTGACGTGCGCAACCAGGGCGTCCTGCTCAACGGCGTCAACGCCGACGCGCACGCGCTGCTCGACCTGAGCTTCCGGCTCCTCGACGGCGCGCAGATCATGCCCTACTACTTCTACATGTGCGACATGATCCCGTTCTCGGAGCACTGGCGGGTCTCGGTCGCAGACGCGCAGCGGCTCCAGCACCACATCATGGGCTACCTGCCCGGCTTCGCGACGCCGCGCATCGTGTGCGACGTGCCGTTCGTCGGCAAGCGGTGGGTGCACCAGCTCGCGGACTACGACACCGAGCGCGGCATCTCCTACTGGACCAAGAACTACCGCACGTCGATCGAGGGCACCGCCGAGGACGCCCTCACCCGCACCTACGAGTACTACGACCCGATCCACACCCTTCCGGCCGCCGGCCAGGAGTGGTGGAAGGAGCACGCCCTCGACTGACGCCCGTCGACCGCTCCCCGACCCCTCCCCGACCCGCGGGGGCTCGAGTCGCTGCGGTTTGGTCACCAACGACATGTCCGGCGTCCGGATGGCTGTCGTTCGTGACCAATCGACAGCGGTCGGTCCGCCCCCCGGGGGTACCGGCTCAGAGCACCGAACGGCTCTCGAAGGGCGTCGAGAGCACGATCGTGGTGCGGGTCGCGACGTTGGCCGCGGCCCGGATCCGTGCGAGCAGGTCCTCCAGGTCGGTCGGGGTCGCCACCCGGACCTTGAGGATGTAGGACTCGTCCCCGGCGACCGACCAGCACGACTCGATCTCGGGGATGGCGCGGACCCGCTCGGGCGAGTCGTCGGGCTGGGACGGGTCGATCGGCCGGATCGAGATGAACGCCGTCAGCGGCAGCCCGAGCTGCTCGTGGTCGATGGTCGCGCCGTACCCCTGGATCAGGCCGCGGGCCTCGAGGCGCTTGACCCGCTGGTGGACCGCCGAGGTCGACAACCCGGTGGCCTTGCCGAGGTCGGTGAACGACATCCGCCCGTCGTTCGCGAGGAGCTCGAGGATCTTGCGGTCGGTGCCTTCTAGCTCGGACTGGCTCACGGCGCTCAGCGTAGCGGCGCGTGGCAGGATGCGGGACGTGACCGACCAGCCCGGCCGACTGATGCTCCTGGACTCCGCCTCGATGTACTTCCGGGCCTTCTACGGCGTGCCCGAGATCACCGGGCCCGACGGGACCCCCGTCAACGCGGTGCGCGGGTTCCTGGACTTCATCGCGCGCCTCGTCGGCGACTACCGGCCGACCCACCTCGTGGCGTGCTGGGACAACGACTGGCGACCGCAGTGGCGGGTCGACCTGCTGCCGTCGTACAAGGCCCACCGCGTCGAGGCGGAGCGGACCGGTGCGCCGGACGTCGAGGAGGTGCCCGACCCGCTCGAGGTGCAGGTGCCGATCATCCGCGAGGTCCTCGACGCGTTCGGGATCTGCGTGGTCGGGGCCGACGGCTACGAGGCCGACGACGTGATCGGCAGCCTCGCCACCCAGGCACGCCAGCCCGTAGACGTGGTCACCGGGGACCGCGACCTGTTCCAGCTCGTCGACGACGACGCCGACGTCCGGGTCCTCTACATCGCCCGCGGCGTCGGCAACCACGAGCGGGTCACCAACGACTGGGTGCGGGCCAAGTACGGCATCGACGCCCGGCAGTACGCCGACTTCGCCACCCTGCGCGGCGACGCCTCCGACGGCCTCCCCGGCGTGGCTGGCGTCGGGGAGAAGACCGCCGCGACCCTCCTCGGCCGCTTCGGCGACATGGCCGGCATCCTCGCCGCCGCGCTGGACCCCTCCTCCGACATGGGCCCCGGCCCGCGCGGCAAGATCAAGGCCGCCGCGGCGTACCTCGACGTCGCCCCCCGCGTCGTCGCCGTCGCCCGCGACCTCGACCTCGGCTCCCCCGACACCCGCCTGCCACCCGAGCCCCACGACCTCCCCCGCGTCGCCGAGCTGGGTCAGCGCTGGGGCCTCGAGAGCCCGGTCCAGCGGCTCACCACCGCCCTCTGCGGCGGCTGAGTCCTGCGGTTTGGTCACCAACGACATGAGTTCCGGCCGCGGGGGTGTCGGTGGTGACCAAACGCCAGCCGGGAGCGGCCGGTGGTGCCCCGCGGCCGGGTCAGTCCTGCGGTTTGGTCACCAACGACATGATGTCCCGCTTCGGGGTTGTCGTTGGTGACCAAACGACAGCCGGGAGCGGCTGGTGCCCCGCGGCCGGGTCAGGCCTGCGGTTTGGTCACCAACGACATGAGATCCGGCCTCAGAGATGTCGTTGGTGACCAAACCGCAGGGGCGTCGGCCCCGCGCTCAGCGCAGCATCTCGTCCACAACGATCCGCGCGGCGGAGGGGCAGCCCTTGGTGAAGCCGTAGAACGGTCCGAAGTCGCGGGTGGCGGCGAAGCCGATGACGTAGAGGCCGTCGAGGGTCGTCTCGAAGCCCTCGGTGAGGTCCGGGAAGCCGTCGGTGACCGCGACCCGGTCGAGGACCCCGGCGAGGTAGGGCACCCGCGCCAGGTCGGGCCGGTAGCCGCACGCGAGCACGACGTGGTCGACCTCCAGCCCGGTCCCGTCAGTCAGGGCGAGCCCGATGCTCGCACCCTCGGAGCCCGCCTCGGTGACGGCGCACCCCGGATGGCGGTGCACCACGCCCGGCGTGAGCCGCGGCACGAGCCAGTGCTCGAGCGTGAGCCGCCCGACCTCCCAGAACCTCCGGCCGATCGCCGCCCGTTCCTCGGCGGGCAGGTGCCGCCACCAGCCGCGGTGGGCAAGGGTCTGGTCGACGTACTCGTCGACGAACGTCCAGCTGACCTTCGCGAACTCCGGCACGTCGTGCCGGTGGACGACGTCGACACGCTCGGCGCCGTGGTCGCACAGCAACGCGGCCCACTCGTAGGCGCTCTGCCTCCCGCCGATCACGGCGACCCGGGCCCCGGCGAGGTCGTCGAAGGAGACCAGGTCGCTGGTGTGGGTGCAGCGGGCGGCGGGCAGCTGGTCGTGCCAGTCGGGCCGCTGGGCGAAGTAGCCGACCCCGGGCGCCGCGACGACGCGGTCGGCCTCGATCGCGTCGCCGTCGGCCATGGTCGCGACGAACGTGCCGTTGGGCCGCGTGAGGTCGACGACCAGCCGCGGATCGGGCGCCAGGCCCTTGCGCTGCGCGAACCACTCCGTGTGGTCGAGGAACACGCCGATCGAGATCGGATCGTGCTCCCCCGGGTCGAGCCCGCGGTCCTCGAAGAACGCCTCGAAGGTGTGCTCGCCGTTGGCGTCGAGGTGCCAGTCGGGCCCTGACCGCAGGTACATGTCGGCGGGCATCTGGTCACGCCAGAACGCCATCGGGATCCCGACGACGTGGGTGTCGATGCCGCGGTCGCGCGCGTACGCCGCGGCCGCGTAGGCGTACGGCCCGGCCCCGACGACGAGCAGATCGGTGCGGGTGGTCATCGCCGAGCTCCCTCCCCGGTGGTGCCATCGATGTGACGTGGGCCACACGGTACTGCGCAACCGGACCGCTCGTACCGTGAAAGGCATGACACGGATCGCCATCGTCGGCGGCCACGGACAGGTCGCCCGTCAGCTCGTCCACCTGCTGCGCCGCGCGGACCACGACCCGGTCGCCCTGGTCCGCAACGAGGCCTACCGCGAGGACCTGGAGGCGCGGGGCGCCGAGGTCCGGATGCTCGACATCGAGCACCAGGGGGCCAGCGACTTCGCGGCGGCGTTCGCGGGCTGCGGCGCGGTGGTGTTCGCCGCAGGCGGGGGTCCCGACGGCAACGCCGACCGCAAGCGCACCGTCGACCTCGAGGGCTCGCTGAAGTCGATCGAGGGGGCGCGACAGGCCGGCATCCGGCGCTTCGTCCAGATCTCCGCGATCGGCGTCGACGACCCCCTGCCGCCCGACACCGGTGCCGTCTGGCGGGCGTACGTCGAGGCGAAGCGAGACGCCGACGCCGCGCTGCGCGCCAGCGGCCTGGACTGGACGATCCTCCGGCCCGGGCGGCTCACCGACGAGGCGGCGACGGGTCGCGTCGCACTCGGGTCGGACGTCGAGCGTGGCGACGTCACCAGGGCCGACGTCGCGGCGGTGGTCGCCGCCGTCCTCGACGCCCCCGAGAGCGTCGGCCGGCAGTGGGACCTCGTCAACGGCGACGTACCGGTCGAGGAGGCCGTGCACGCCTCCCGACCGTGACCCTGCGGGTCACTCGTCGTCGGCGAGCGAGGAATAGGCGACCACCCCACGCCGCATCGTGCGGATCAGCTCGCGGGCGGTCTCGCGCAGTGGAGACGCACCCGCGGCGTCGGCCACCTGCCCGGCCAGGTCGAGCAGCTGCTTCATCCACCGGACGAAGTCGCCGGCCGCCAGATCGCTGACGAGCAGGACGTCGTCGAGCTCGTCGCCCTCGGCCCACCGGTACGCCACCCATGCGAAGCCCAGGTCGGGCGGACGGAGGAACTCGAGCTTGTGGTCCCGCTCGAGCGTCTCGAGGCTGCCCCAGAGCCGCACCATCTCGCCGATCACCTCGCGCACCCGACCGCCCGGGAGGCGGGGCGACGTGGCGTCGTCGGGACGCCGCGCCTCGAACACGAGCACGGCGAGGGCCGCAGCCAGCTCCGAGGGCGAGAGGTCGTCCCACAGGCCCTGCCGCATGGATTCTGCGGCCAGCAGGTCCATGTCGGAGTACAGCCGCCGCAGGTGGCTGCCGCGCTCGGTGACCGTGTCCTCGTCGAGGTAGCCCAGGGCGGTCAGGACCTCACAGACCCGGTCGAACTGCCGGGCCACGGTGTTCGTGCGCTGTTCCACCCGGCGCTTGAGGGTGTGGGCGTCGCGGTCGAGCTTGAAGTAGCGCTCGGCCCAGCGCGCATGGTCCTCACGCTCGGGGCAGTCGTGACAGGGGTGGGCCCGCAGCTGGGCGCGCAACTGGGCGATCACGTCGTCCGCGTCGGTGCGGACCGGGTCGGTGCGGACCGGGTCGCGGCGACCGCCGCGAGCGCCGCCCGCCCCGGAGGACCGGCCGGGTGGCGGCGGGGTGAGGTCGTGGGTCCGCGAGCGCAGCGCGGAGGCGAGGTCGCGGCGCATCTGTGGGTTGCGGCCGTTGAAGTTCTTCGGGATCCGCAGCCGGGCCAACGCGGTGACCGGCGTCGGGAAGTCGATCATCGCGAGCCGCCGGGCCTGCCGGTCGGCGGTGACGACGTACGGCCGCGGGCCCTCGGGCGACCAGCCGGGGTCGACGACGACGGCGAACCCCGCGAACTTGCCGGTCGGCACCTCGATCACGTCGCCCGGCCGCAGCGCCCGCAACGACTCGATCGCCTCCTCGCGGCGGTCGGCGCGCCGAGCCCGGCTGGCGCCCTTCTCGGCCTCGCCGATCCGGCGGCGGAGGTCGGCGTACTCCATGAAGTCGCCCAGATGGCAGGTCGCGGCCTCCCGGTAGCCGGCCAGGGCGTCCTCGCTCTTGCGCAGCTGGCGGGCGAGCCCGACGACGGCCTTGTCCGCCTGGAACTGGGCGAACGACTGCTCGAGCAGCTCGCGGGAGCGGCTGCGTCCGAACTGGTGCACCAGGTTGACGGCCATGTTGTACGACGGGCGGAACGACGAGCGCAGCGGGTAGGTGCGGGTCGAGGCGAGGCCGGCCAGCTCGCGGGGGTTCATCCCCGGCTGCCAGAGCACGACGCCGTGGCCCTCGGTGTCGAGGCCGCGGCGGCCGGCGCGACCGGTGAGCTGGGTGTACTCCCCCGGCGTGATGTCGGCGTGGGTCTCGCCGTTCCACTTCGTGAGCTTCTCGATGACGACGGTCCGAGCCGGCATGTTGATGCCCAGGGCGAGGGTCTCGGTGGCGAACACCACCTTGCACAGCCCCCGGACGAACAGCTCCTCGACGCACTGCTTGAAGGCCGGGAGCATGCCCGCGTGGTGGGCGGCGACACCGCGGGTCAGGCCGTCGAGGAAGTCGTGGTAGCCCAGCACGTGCAGGTCCTCCGCGGGGAGGTCGCCGCAGGCGTCCTCGACGTAGGCGAAGATCGTGTCGCGCTCCTCCGGTGTGGTGAGTCGCACCCCCGCGTTGAGGCACTGGGTCACCGCCGCATCGCACCCCACGCGGCTGAAGATGAACACGATGGCGGGCAGCAGGCCCTCGCGATCGAGCCGGTCGATCACGTCGGGGCGGCTCGGGATCCACACGCGGCGGCCGTTGCCGACGTTCTTCTGGCCGGGCTTGGACCGCCCGCGTGGATTGCGCCGGTCGCGGATGCGGGAGCTGGCCCAGTCGTCGCGGGCGACCTTGAGCAGCGCGTCGTTGACGGGAGCGCCCTCCTTGACGAACCCGGCGGCGGCGTCGACGTCGGAGGAGGCGAAGAGGTCCAGCAGACGGCGGCCGACCATCACGTGCTGGTAGAGCGGCACCGGGCGCCGCTCCTCGACGATCGTCGTGGTGTCGCCGCGGACGGTCGCCAGCCACTCGCCGAACTCCTCGGCATTCGAGACGGTCGCGGACAGCGAGATCAGCGAGACCGACTCCGGGAGGTGGATGATGACCTCCTCCCAGACCGCGCCACGCGAGCGATCCGCGAGGTAGTGGACCTCGTCCATCACCACGAAGCCGAGGCCGAGCAGCGTCCGCGACCCGGCGTACAGCATGTTGCGGAGCACCTCGGTGGTCATCACCACGATCGGGGCCTCGCCGTTGACGACGTTGTCGCCGGTCAGCAGCCCGACGCGCTCGGGTCCGTAGCGGACGACGAGATCGTGGTACTTCTGGTTCGAGAGCGCCTTGATCGGGGTGGTGTAGAACGCCTTGCGGCCGGTCTCCAGGGCCAGGTGGATCGCGAACTCCCCGACGATCGTCTTGCCGGACCCGGTGGGCGCGGCCACGAGGACACCGCGGCCCTCCTCGATCGCCTGGCAGCCGCGCACCTGGAAGTCGTCGAGCGGGAAGTCGTAGAGCGTGCGGAAGTCACGCAGGACGGGGTGCTTGCGGCCGGCGCGGTAGTCGGCGTACCGCTCGGACGGACTGAGGTCGTCCGAGGTGCTCATGCGCCCAACCTACGTGAGGACCGTCAAGGCGCCGGGCACACACTCCACGGTGAGCGGCAACGGGCCGAACCGCTCGCCGTCGGCGTAGGACACGATGCCGGGCGCGGCGACGGTCACCGAACGGACCCGGTGGTGCTCGTAGGCGGGGTGGGTGACATGGGTGCCCTTGAACAGCTTCGGGTAGGTGCGGATCAGCCCGGGCTTGCTCATCGGTTTGATGATCACCACGTCGAGGAGGCCGTCGTCGAGGATCGCCCCCTCGGTGATCCGCAGCCCGCCCCCGAACGACGGCCCGTTGCCGATGGCCACCAGCATCGCCTCGAGGTTCACCCGGGCACCGTCGAGCTCGAGCGTGTACGGGATCGGCTCGAACGTGCGCAGCTCGGCCACCGTGGCGAGGTTGTAGCGCATCTGGCCCTTCGGCCAGGTCATCTTGTTCGCGCGCTCGTTGACGATCGCGTCGAACCCGGCGGCCAGCACCGTGACGAAGTGCCGGGGACCGCTACGGGCCAGGTCCACGGTGCGGGTGCGACCTGCGATCACGACGTCGGCGGCGGCGACCGGGTCGCGGCGCGGGAGCCCGAAGTATCGGGCGACGTCGTTGCCGGTGCCGGCGGGGATCACGCCGAGCGCGGCGCCCGTGCCGGCCAGCGCCTGGGCCGCGAGGTGCGCCATGCCGTCCCCGCCGACCACGACCACGGCGTCCACGCCGTCGGCGACCGCCTGGTGGGCGAGGTCCTGGGCCTCGTCGGCATCGCGGCCGGCGAGGTTGCGCACGGTGAGGCCAGCGGCGCGCAGGCGGGGCAGCACGGCGTCGCGGTAGCGCGCCCCGCGACCCTTCCCAGCGGTCGGGTTCGTCAGCAGCGCGATGTCGCGGGCGGTCACGCCGGTGAGACTAGGGCCTTTCGACGCCGATCCGCAGCAGCACCGAGTAGCGCTCGACCGAGGCACCGACGGCGAGCGCGAGGCGGCCGACGGCTTCGAGCACCAGGTCCGCGGTGAAGCCGGTGCCCGGTACGGCGAGGGTGAGCCGTGCGTCGCGACGCACGAGCAGCACCTGGCCGTAGCGCCATGCCTGGTGCGCGTCGTGACGCACGTCCTCCGGCGCCACCGCGGCCGGGTAGGCGGGGTCGACCGCGAGCAGGTCGCACGGGATCGGCTCGTGGCCCTCGCCGGTGAGCAGCCCGGACACGGCGTGACCGCGGCGTACGCCGGACGCCGCGGACCAGGTCACGTCGCTCACGCCGAGCCAGTCCGGCAGGTCGAACGGGTCGACGGTCTCGAAGCTCGTCTCGGCCGTCACAGGGGCGAGGCCTCGTCGTCGTCCCACTGGTCGGTGCTGTGGGCACCCCGGCCGCGGGCCCGATCGACGGTGCGGGCGATGGCCTCGGCGACGAGGAAGAGCACCAGCATCGGCAGCGCGAGCATCAGCATCGAGAACGGGTCGGTCGACGGGGTCGCGACGGCGGCGAACACGAAGGTGCCGAGGATGATCCACGGCCGGTAGCGGCCCAGGGCCTTGCCGGAGACCACGCCGGCGAGGTTGAGCATGATCACGAACAGCGGGATCTCGAAGGCCACGCCGAAGACGAGCAGCATCCGGGTAAAGAACGAGAAGTAGTCGCCGAACTCGACGAGGTTCTCCAGCCCCGCGGGGGTGAACCCGATCAGCACCTCGAGGCCCCGCGGGAGCACGTAGTAGCCGGTCGCCACGCCGATCATGAACAGCGGTCCGGCGACGGCCGCGAAGATCCGGGTCCAGCGCCGTTCCTGGGGATGCAGGCCGGGGACCACGAAGGCCCAGATCTGGTACAGCCAGAACGGGCTCGACGCCACGATCGCCGCCACCCCGCAGAGCTTGAGCTGCAGCAGCAGCGGTCCGCCCGCGCTCGCGACGTACGCCTTGGTCGTCGTCTGCCCCTCCAGCGCCGCCTGGGCGTCGTTGTACGGGCCGAGCACCAGCCCGAGGAGGCCCTCGTTCGGGCGCTCGTAGAAGAACAGGGCGACGAAGAACGCAAGCACGAGGAACAGCGCCGACTTCAGCAGCCGGGCGCGGAGCTCTCGGAGGTGGTCGGAGAGCGCCATCCGGCCGTCTGCGCCCACCGGGTGGCGGGGACGGCCGGAGAAGTAGTCGAAGACGCCGCTGAGGGACACCGAGCCGGGCGGCGGGTCAGGCGCTGTCGGGGCGGTTCAGGCGGTCGCGCTCGGCGTCGATCTCGGCCTGGCGCCGGTCGAGGTCGGCCTGCCGGGCCTCGAGCTCACGCTGCTCGGCGGTCGTGGCCGCCTCGGGCTGGTCGTCGTCGTCGGTGAGGCCCTTGGTCTCGGCCTTGAAGATGCGCAGCGCCCGGCCGCTGCCGCGCGCGAGCTCGGGGAGCTTGGTCGCTCCGAAGAGCAGGACGACGACGGCGAGGATGAGCAGCAGCTCGGTGGTGCCGAGGTTGGCGATTAGGGCGGTCATGTCGTCCTCACATGCGGGTTGTTGGCGGGGTCCATGCTACGCCGATCAGCCGTAGAGGCTGAGCGTGTCCTGTGCACGGCGGGTGAACGATTGGTCCAGCTCCGGCGGGCTCAGCACCCGGGCGTGCGGTGCGAGCCGCAGCAGGAGCCGCTGGAGCCAGCGCTCGTCGGCGACGAGCAGGTCGACATCCAGTGCACCGCGTGCGCGGGAGCGGACCTCCTCCACCGGGTAGTACTCGACGATCCACCGGGCGGGACGGTCGACGCGCAGCGTGACCAGCCGGGTGTCCTCGGCGGCCCGGAACAGCCCTTCGGAGAGGTCCCGGGGCGGTTCGGGTGCGCTGGCCACGGGGGTGTCGAGCACCTCGGCCTCGCGGATCCGGTCGAGACGGAACAGACGAGGCGCCCGGGCGCTGTGGCACCAGGCGTCCAGGTAGGTGTAGCCGTGTGCGGAGACCACGCCCCGGGGGTCGACGGTGCGCTCGGACTGCTCGTCTCGTGAGGCCACGAAGTAGGTCAGCCGCACCTGGCGCTGACGGGACACGGCGTCCTGCAGGTCCATCTCGAGCCGGACCAGGTCGAGCCGGCCGGGCTCCTCCTCCCCCGGGTCGATGTGCCGGGCGGCGGAGCCTTCGGCGGCGGCCGCCTCGAGCTTCGCCAGTGCCCGGTCCACGACCGCACGGGTCTCTTCGCGGGCACTGCTGCGCAGCGCTCGCAGCGCGACGATGATCGCGGTCGCCTCGGTCGGCGTCAGCCGGAGCGGGCGGGAGAGGTAGTCGGCGTTCGAGATCCGGATGACGCCGTCGGCCTCCGGTCCCTCCAGCGCGTCGAGGTCCACGTCGATGAGGTCGTCGGGGTACCCGCCGGGCAGCCCGCACATCAGCAGCACCTTCAGGTCGCCGAGCAGCTGGTCGGCGGTGACGCCGAGTGCGGCGGCCGCCTCCTCGAGCCGGACCCCGTCGTGGGAGTGCAGGAACGGCACCAGCGTGAGGAGCCGCGCGACCTGGTCCTTGGCAGCGCTCGCCGATGTCGTGCTCACGACACCGCCCCCACGACGGCGCGCAGCCGCTGGACGACCGCGTCGCGCAGGGACTCCGGCTCCTCGACGTACACGTCCGGACCGTAGCCGAGCACCTCGTCGGCGACACCGGTGCCACCCCGGCTGATCACGACCCGGTCCCATCCGGTCCGCTCGTCCGGGCCGGGGACGCCCGTCTCGATCGACTCGGCGTCGCGGCGCAGGGCGAGCCCGGATCCCTCGCGCACCAGCAGGACGGCGCGGCCCGTGGTGGGCTCCGGCGCGAGGCGCACGGCGGTGGCGCGGACGTCCGTGCCCGCCGGCACGTCGTACGAGCCCGGCCGTCCGGTCTTGCGGGCCTCACCCTGCACGCGGGAGAGGCGGAAGACCCGCTCCTCGTGCCGGTCGGTGTCCAGCCCGACGACGTACCAGCGGCCGGAGTAGCGCACGACGCCCCACGGCTGGAGGTGCCGGGTGGTCGCCGCCGTGGCCCCGGAGCGCCGATAGTCGAACTCGACCGGCGTCCGCTCCTGGGTGGCCTCCCAGAACACGTCGAAGGACGGCTCGTCCGCGCTCAGCCGGGGCTGGGCGATGTCGAGCGCGCTGACGTCGAGGGGTACGCCGAGCGCCGTGAGCTTGCGCACCGCCTCGGTCGTCGCCTCCGCGAGGCGGGCGTGCTCCCAGACCCGCGTCGCCAGACCGATCACCGCCGCCTCGTCGGCGCCGAGCTCGATGTCGGGAAGCGCGAGCTCGTCGGGCCGGATCCGGTAGCCCGGCTCGTCGTCGAAGTAGGCGTCCATGCTGCCGACCTCGATCGGCACCCCGAGGCTGCGCAGCTCCTCCTTGTCACGCTCGAACATCTTCTCGAACGCGTCGGTGCTCGAGCCCGGGTAGAGGATCGCGCGGATCCGGTCCTTCGAGACGTAGTGGCGCTGGACCAGCAGCATGATGAGCAGGTTGAGCAAGCGCTCGCTCTTGTTCGCCGCCATGCTGCTGATCCTCGCCGGTCTTCGTCGCTGGTGCTACTTGGCGTCGAGGATGTCGAGCACGAAGTAGAGCGTGCTGTTCGCGGGGATGCTCCCGTTGGCCTGGGCGCCGTAACCGAGGTCCGGCGGGACCTGCAGCAGCACCCGGCTGCCGACCTTGAGGCCCTCGAGACCGTAGATCCAGCCCGGCACGAGCCCGGACAGCGGCTGCTCCAGGGGCTCCTTGGAGTAGCTCTCGTCGAAGGGCTTCTTGGCGTCGTAGACCATCCCGAGGTAGTCCGCCGTGATCGTCATGTCCTTGGTGACGGTCTTGCCGGTGCCCTCCTTGACCACGCTGCGCAGGAAGTCGTCGGACTTCGGCTCGTCGATGCCCTTGAAGTCGAGCGATACCGGCTCGCCCTTCTTCTCGACGATGCCGGGGAGCTGGGAGGACGGCACGTCCTTCGGCGTCGGCGGCGTGAACTCCTCCATCAGGTCCACGATGATCAGCACCGTGTCGGTGGGCGCGACGCCGATCGAGGTGTTGCCGGACTCGCCGAACGCGTCGGAGCCGGTCGCGGTGACCGCGACCCGGGAGCCGATCTTCTGCCCGAGCACGGCGTCCTTGAAGACCGGGGCGAGCTGGTCGTTCGCCGTGACCGTCTCCTCCTGCCCGCCCTTGTCGTAGCTGCTGTAGGACTGCTCCTGGGTGTAGCCGTTGCCGATCCAGAGGTTCACCTGGACCTGGTCGCCGTCCTCGATGGTGTCGCCGTCACCCTCGCTGACCACGGTCGTCTCGGTCTTGTCGACGTCGAGCTTGCCGTCCCACTTCACCTCGGGCGCGCTGCCGATGTCGCCGCTGATCGTGATGCCGTGGATCGTGCCCGAGGCGGAGTCGTCGCCGCCGTCGGAGTCGGAGCCGCAGGCCACCAGCGTGGTGGCCAGCGTGGTGGCCAGGACCACCGGGAGCAGGACCGCCGAGAGGCGGCGGGGACGTCGAGACACTGGTTCAACCTTCACAGTCGGGTCTGGGCGAGCGGCGCTCACACTAGCCGCCCACCCTGAGCGGACCCTGATCGCGGGTCCGCCGCGGGCTGGAACGCGCCGCGGTTTGGTCACCAACGACATGCCCCAGCGTGCTCGGCTTGTCGTTGGTGACCAAACGACAACGTAACGGGACTCACATCCCGTCGATGAGCCGCTGGACGCGCTCGTCCTGGGCCCGGAACGGGTCCTTGCACAACACCGTGCGCTGCGCTTGGTCGTTCAGCTTCAGGTGCACCCAGTCGACGGTGAAGTCGCGGCGGCGCTCCTGGGCTCGGCGGATGAACTCGCCCCGCAGTCGTGCCCGGGTGGTCTGCGGCGGTACCGACTTGGCCTCGAAGATCTTGAGGTCGGTGGTCACCCGCGCCACCGCGCCACGCTTCTCGAGCAGGTAGTACAGGCCGCGACCGCGGTGGATGTCGTGGTAGGCCAGGTCGAGCTGGGCGATGCGCGGGTGACCCAACGGCAGACCGTGCTTGGCGCGGTACCGCTCGATGAGCTTCCACTTGATCACCCAGTCGATCTCGCGATCGACGAGGCCCAGGTCGTCGGACTCGACGGCCTTGAGACCGCGCTCCCAGAGGTCGAGCGCCTGGTCGATCACGGGGGTGCTGAGCTCACGACGGTCGACGAAGTCGCGAGCCTTGGTGAGGTACTCCTGCTGGATGTCCAGAGCGCTCGCCTCGCGACCGTTGGCCAGCCGGACCTTACGCCGACCGGTGACGTCGTGGGCGATCTCGCGGATGGCTCGGATCGGGTTCTCCATCGTGAGGTCGCGCATCACCACGCCCTCCTCGATCATCCGCAGCACCAGGTCGCAGCTCGCGACCTTGAGCATCGTCGTCGTCTCGCTCATGTTGGAGTCGCCGACGATCACGTGCAGGCGCCGGTACTTCTCGGCGTCGGCGTGCGGTTCGTCGCGCGTGTTGATGATCGGCCGCGACCGCGTCGTGGCGCTGCTGACACCCTCCCAGATGTGCTCTGCGCGCTGGGACACGCTGTAGCTCGCGCCCCGCGGCGTCTGGGTGATCTTGCCGGCGCCCACGACGATCTGCCGGGTCACCAGGAACGGGATCAGTACGTCGGCCAGCCGGGAGAACTCGCCCGCTCGGCTCACCAGGTAG
>NZ_DASWVI010000091.1:0-2052 GCF_036401255.1 Nocardioides sp.
CCCCGGGGTTCTACGCCGACATCGACGGCGGCTACGGGCAGCACTGGGCGATCAACACCCGCACGCTCGACGAGGCCAAGCGCCGCGCAGTCGAGGACGTCCTGCGATGAGCCAGCCGACCGCCACGCCCGCCGACGTCGACGCCAGCGCCGCCAAGGACCGGCACACCCTCAGCGAGACGGCCTGCGACCTGATCGTCATCGAGCACCGGCTGCGCGACGTACGCCGCTGGACCCCCGAGGCCGCCGGCGCCCACCCGGACGCGGCCCTGTCCAGTGTCGCCACGGCACTGGACGCCCTGCACGCCGAGCACACCCACCGCACCACCGAACAGGAGCAGTCATGACCGAGCAGACCCAGCCGGACCCGACCGGCACCGTGATCAGCGCGGACGACCAGCGCGCCATCCGCGTAGCCATGAACGCAGTTCCCTACGCGGCTGACCTTCGCGTGCCGATCCCGCCACGCGGAGACCTCAGCGCCGGCGACGTTGTCGCCTTCCTCGACGGCCTGCGGGAGGTGCTGACCGAGGTCGCAGCACGAGCCGACGATCAGCACCGGCGTCTGCTCACCCTGGAGGCCGACGTGGGGGCGTTCCGCCGCCTCATCGGCACCGCGCCCGCCGAGGTGACCCCATGAGCGCGCACATCGCGTGGCTGGCCGCTCGCGAGACCAGCGTCCAGGTGTTCACCCCCGGCGAGGACTGGGTGGGTGCCGGTGAGCATCGTCAGCCGGTCCTCACCCTCGCCGGTGACGACGTTGTGGCGATCCAGGGCACGCCCGCCGAGTTGCGGGCGCTGGCCGCCCGGATCACCGCCGTGGCGACCGCCGCATCCGGGCGGCTCGACCTCGCCGCCCGGGAGGACCAGCCCGCATGAGCGACAACGCCACACTGCGCGCTCTGGCGGCACGCGCCACGCCCGGCCCCTGGACTCCGGACGGCGACAAGATCCGCGCCACCGCCGCCGACGCCCTGCTGCCCGACAACATCCTCGTGGCCTACTACACCGGGCACGACCACCGGCTTGGCCTCAAGACCACCGGCCATGCCGCCGACGTCGAGTACATCGCCGCCGCCCGTGACGCGCTCCCCGACCGTCTCGACCGACTCGACCGCATCCGCGATCTTCACGCCAAGTGGGGCGAGCAGTCGCCCGAGGACGCTGACGGCTACCTCGACCTGTGGGAGACGCTCGGTCGCCTCCTCGACGGCGAGCCCGCCTGACCCTCAGCCCGCAGGCCGCCCGTAGCGCTGTCCGCTGCGGGCGGCCTTCTGCGTCGGCCCAACCTCACCAGAGCGTCAGTTGCTCGCCCAGCAGCTCCTGGAGCCGCGCGAGGTCGTCGGCCACCAGCTGCGGGTCCTCGCGCGCCAGGTCGCGCAGTTCCCGCGCCCGCCGTCGCGGCCCGCGCGGATCGGCCAGCGGGCTGTACGGCAGCCGCCGCTGCACCGACCACTCCCGGCGGTTCTGCGCCGCGCTCGATACCACCACGTGATCCGGTGCGATCCGCTGGCACAGCGGGTTGTGACACCGATGCCCGAGCAGCCGCGCTCCCGCGAGCGCGTCCACCCCGTTCATCACCGCGAACGCGAACCGGTGCGCGATGATCACCCGCCCTGGCGCGTACCAGAACCGGCCATGTCCGCCGCCGTCCGTGCGCTCACGATCGGCCCGACCGGCAACCGCGCCGGTCCACCACAGGCACTCGCTCCCCGGCACCGTGGCGACCTTCGTCCGGTACCGCGCGAGCACGGCCGGATCGGTGATCGCTGCCGCGACCGCCGCGAGGCCGGCGTCATCCAGCCGACGAACCGGCACCCGCTCCCCCACTCCCAGCGGTCGCCAGCGCCGCATCGTCGCCGCCCTGCGCGCCGTCACGGTCGCTGTCCTGCTCGCCGTCGTCGCCTGCCTCCGGCTCACTGGCGAGCCGCCGCAGTCGCGTCGCCTCGCGCACGGTGATCGTCTCGCCGCACCACTCGACGGCCTCGCCCAGGGACAGGCCCTCGCGCTCGGTCAACTCCCGCAGCGCCTCACCGGCTCGCTTCTCGGTCTC
>NZ_DASWVI010000092.1:0-1820 GCF_036401255.1 Nocardioides sp.
CCCCGGGGTTCTACGCCGACATCGACGGCGGCTACGGGCAGCACTGGGCGATCAACACCCGCACGCTCGACGAGGCCAAGCGCCGCGCAGTCGAGGACGTCCTGCGATGAGCCAGCCGACCGCCACGCCCGCCGACGTCGAGGCCAGCGCCGCCAAGGACCGGCACACCCTCAGCGAGACGGCCTGCGACCTGATCGTGATCGAGCACCGGCTGGGCGACGTACGCCGCTGGACCCCCGAGACCGCCCGCGCCCACCTGGACGCGGCCCTGTCCAGCGTCGCCACGGCGCTGGACGCCCTGCACGCCGAGCCCACCCACCGCACCACCGAACAGGAGCAGTCATGACCAACGACGCAGTTTCAACCACGACGGTGATCAGCGAGCGCGACCAGCGCCGCCTCATCGGCACCGCGCCCGCCGAGGTGACCCCATGAGCGCGCACATCGAGTGGCTGGCCGCTCAGGAGACCAGCGTCCAGGTGTTCACCCCCGGAGAGGACTGGGTTGGTGCCGGTGAGCATCGTCAGCCGGTCCTCACCCTCGCCGGTGACGACGTGGTCGCGATCCAGGGCACTCCCGCCGAGTTGCGGGCGCTCGCCGCACGGATCACCGCCGTGGCGACCGCCGGATCGGGACGCCTCGACCTCGCAGCCCGGGAGGACCAGCCCGCATGAGCGACGACGCCACCCTGCGCGCCCTGGAGGCACGCGCCACCCCCGGCCCCTGGACTCCGGACGGTGACAAGATCCGCGCCACTGCCGCCGACGCCCTGCTGCCCGACAACATCCTCGTGGCCTACTACACCGGCCACGACCACCGGCTTGGCCTCAAGACCACCGGCCACGCCGCCGACGTCGAGTTCATCGCCGCCGCCCGTGATGCGCTCCCCGACCGCCTCGACCGACTCGACCGCATCCGCGACCTTCACGCCAAGTGGGGCGAGCATTCGCCCGAGGACGCGGACGGCTACCTCGACCTCTGGGAGACGCTCGGTCGCCTCCTCGACGGCGAGCCCGCCTAACCGTCCAGCCAGAAGGCCGCCCGTAGCACTGTCCGCTCCGGGCCCTTTCTGCGCCCAACCTCACCAGAGGGTCAGTTGCTCGCCCAGCAGCTCCTGAAGCCGCGCGAGGTCGTCGGCCACCAGCTGCGGGTCCTCACGCGCGAGGTCGCGCAGTTCCCGCGCCCGCCGGCGCGGCCCGCGCGGGTCGGCCAGTGGGCTGTAGGGCAGCCGCCGCTGCACCGACCACTCCCGGCGGTTCTGCGCCGCGCTCGACACCACGACGTGATCCGGTGCGATCCGCTGGCACAGCGGGTTGTGACAGCGGTGCCCGAGCAGCCGCGCCTCTGCGAGCGTGTCCACGCCGTGCATCACCGCGAACGCGAACCGGTGCGCGATGATCACCCGCCCCGGCGCGTACCAGAACCGGCCATGCCCGCCGCCGTCCGTGCCCTCGCGCTCGGACCGCCCGGCAACCGCTCCGGTCCACCACAGGCACTCACTCCCCGGCACCGTGGCGACCTTCGCCCGGTACCGCGCGAGCATGGCCGGATCGGTGATCGCTGCCGCGACCGCCGCGAAGCCGGCGTCATCCAGCCGACGCACCGGCACCCGCTCCCCCACTCCCAGCGGTCGCCAGCGTCGCGCCGTCCCCGCCCTGGTCGCCGTCGTCGCCTGCCTGCGGCTCACTGGCGAGCCGCCGCAGTCGCGTCGCCTCGCGCACGGTGATCGTCTCGCCGCACCACTCGACGGCCTCGCCCAGGGACAGGCCCTCGCGCTCGGTCAACTCCCGCAGCGCCTCACCGGCTCGCTTCTCGGTCTC
>NZ_DASWVI010000093.1:0-6611 GCF_036401255.1 Nocardioides sp.
CACCACCGAGGTGTAGGCCATCACCCAGGAGCCGGCCGCGAGCCGGGCGCCGCCGGGCAGGCGCAGGTCCAGGTGCGGACGCGCTTCGGTGAAGGGCCGGTTCTGCCGGGAGCCGAGGTCGGCGAGGAACTCGCGCAGCTCGTCCTCGGAGTCGGCGATCGGGGCGGCCTCGACCAGGGTGCCGTCGACGAGCTCCAGCCACACGGCGCACTCCGGGCCGCGGGCGATGACGATGATGTTCTCCACGTCCTCGCGCTCGACCAGCGGCTGCAGCCGGCCGAGACCGAACAGCGCGGCCTTGAGGGCGGCCTTGAGGGCGTTCTCCTGCTGGCGGCTCCACGGCGGACGGCCGGTCGAGACGAGGGTTTCGGCCTCGGACTTGATGAACTCCTCGATGACGTCGAGGCCCATCTGTTCGCGGTCCTCGTCGGTGACCCGGCCGCCTTCCTTGTCCAGTCGGGCGGTCAGCCGGGAGGAGATCTCGGCCCGGTACTGGGCGATGAGCTCCCAGTCCAGCTCGACCTCCTCCACGTGGGCGCCGTCGTAGTAGTCGGTGGCGGCGATCGCGTGCGGCTGGTCGTCGGGGCTGGCGACGAGCGGGCGGAGGGTGAAGTCCGAGCGGGTGCGGCCCGGCAGCTGATCCTCGCTGGTCCAGGCGCCGGCGAAGATCGGCAGCGACGTCGGGTCGTGGTCCTCGCTGGTCGGTGCCGGCGGCGGGGGTGGCTGCGTGGCCGGCTGGTTGCCGTTGGTGCCGCGGCCGCGGGCGAACGGGGAGCGCTGGCTGCGGTCTGCGTGTCGCGCCGCGAGCCATTCGTCGGCGCGGAGCGGTTCGCGGTCCTGGGCTCCGGGCTGGTGACCGTTGGTGCTCATGCGCGGCGTCCGATCGGGTGGGCGAGGGCGGCCTGGTTGGAGGTGAGGACGGAGTGGATCAGGGAGACTGCGGTGCGGTAGCTGCGCACCAGGTCGGAGGACTCGAACTTGCGCGGCTTGCGGGCACCGTGGGAGTAGACCTCCGCGGCCTCGGGATCCCAGCCCACCGACGCTGCGACGGAGATCTCGAGCGCCTTGGCGATGTGGCGCGGCGTGTAGGGACGCACCCGCGGGACGCCCGTGGGCATCGCCGGCCACCGGCGGTCCTCGTCGACGAGAAGGAGGCCGAGTCGCGAGAGGCCACCGACGGCGGCGAACTGGTCGCGCAGCGCCTTGGCCCACGAGCGTGCACCGGCCAGCGCGGGCAGCGAGCTGCGAGTGACCAGCAGGGTCAGGTCGGAGGCCGCGACGAGCGGCTGCGGCCAACCCGCGAGACCGAGCCGGCCGGCGTCGACGATGACGTCTTGGCCGTTGCGGTCCAGCGCGCGCAGCTGCTCGGCGAGCGGCTCCCACAGCGGCAGCAGGCTCGGGGCCTGCTCGTGGGCGCGAATGCCAGGCAGGAACCAGGGCGCGCGCTCGGCCGGGGGCTCGGGGTCCAGCAGCAGCGCCTCGCGAGGGAGGGCGGCGGCCAGTGTCCCCTCGCGCAGCGCGAGGGCGAGGTTGATCAGCCCGCCGGTGGGTTCCTGGGTGCCGTGGAAGTAGCCGGCGAAGACCGCGGAGGAACCGGTCGGGTCGGCGTCGACCAGGAGCACAGGACGGTGCCAGTTGAGGGTGAGTCCCAGCGCGGTGGTGGAGACGCCGGGCGCACCGCTGGCCGAGGCGAGGACGATCAGCGCCATCGCTCAGCGCTCCCGAGTGTCCAGGACCAGTGCGACCCGCCCGGTCGCGGCGCGGGCGGCCAGGTCGGCGGCGTCGCCTTCGGGGACAGAGACGTCGACCACGGTCTCGCCGGTCTCCTGTACGCGGCTAACAGCAACGACGACTGCCTCGACCGTGACCGGGTCCTCGTTGGTGACCTCGCCCTGGTCGCCGGGCGTGGTGACGATCCGGACGGCGTCACCGGCGTAGAGCGGCTCGGACGGCATCTGCGCGGGGGTGAGGCTGATGCCCACCAGGGACTCCCCCTCCCCCGGCACCAGGCTGTCGGTGGCGGCCTCCTCGGTGAGCAGGGTGCCGGCCCGCAGGTCGACGGCGGCGCGGCTGCCCTCGAGCTCGGCCTTCTGGCTCCCGGCGACCGGGCTCAGTGCCGGGTCGACGCTGACCCGCACCACTGAGAGGTCACCGGCCTCGATGGTCTCGCCGCGCTTGATGTCCTGGCTGACCACGAGGACCTCTTGGGTGTCGTTGATGGAGGTGAAGGCGAACGCGGTGCCTAGCGCGCCTGCGGCGACAAGGGCCGCACAGAGTGCGAACACCCATGGTCGGCGGCGCTGCTTGGGTCGTGGTCGTGGACTGTTGTTGAGCGTGGGCATGGGACGGCTGGTGGGGGCTGCCTCGCCTGACAGGCCTTGAGCGGTGTTCTGTGACATGGATCCCGAGTCCTCTCGTGTCTCGATCACCTACGTGTCAAGACGGGCCTGGAGCGATCAGCGCGAGCCCAAGTCGATACTGCCACACTAGTGCATTTCTATCGAGCGTCTCGTTATCCACAGGTGACCGCTTCCGAGATGCCATCGCCCAGTCCTGACCGGAGGGTCGCGCGGCTCAATCCCCCCGATGGGACCGAGCATCAACGCCTCCGAACGATCTGGAGTCCATGGGACCACAAAATCGTCCGGGTCTCCCGGAACAAATTCTCACCTGTGGATAAGGGTCAAACCCGCCTGCGCCTACGAACTCGCTCGGGCCGAGGCTGTTCCGCTGCGCCGGCGTTGCCGTTGCGCCTCATGGAATGCCGCGACAACCAGTTCGACGGACTCCCCGAGTGCGCGGGCTAGCGCTTCGAGCGACTGTGGTGCAGGGAGTCGGGTCCAGCGCCCTTGCTCCCAGGCGTAATAGGTCGGCACAGCCACGTTCACGGACGTAGCGAGTTCGGGAACGGTGAGCCCTGCCTGCAGGCGCAGCGCTCGGAGATCGGGGACATCACCGTCGAGGTGAATTAGCCGCAGCGCCGGGATGTCGAGGGCATTGGCGAGTCTGACCAGGAAGTCGGGGCGCGGAGATGACGTGCCCAACTCCCAGCGAGAGATGCGCTCACCCCCGGCCGCTCCCACCAGACGCGCCAACTCATGCTGAGTCAACCCCGCTTCCTCGCGAGCAGCCCTCAACGCGTTGGGGTCGATTCCGGAGGCCATCGCCGACGAACACTAGCGGTGCCGATCCTCTGCGGGACAGGTCAGTCTGGGCTGCCCCGGACCGACGACCTGGGACCGCGGAGCCCGTCCGTCTCGCTCAGCGATGGCGCCGCTCGCGACGCGGACACTCCTCGCCGCATGTCGAATGACCTTGGGCGCGACATCGCGCCCAGCCTCGGTGTCACCACTCGGCGGTCTTGCCCACGCTGGCCACCCGGGGCAAGCCCCATACAGGGCCGTGAGTCCTCCCGCGCTATGGCCGTCGGATTCCCCTCGTGTCGCAGATCGGGCTGATCGCTTACCAACCTCCTTCGCACCTAGGTGACCAGAAAGCGAGGTGGACCATGAGCACTTCCCGAGCCGAGAACCCGGTCCCCGGTGTCGTCACCTTCACCGCCCGCGGAGACGCCGCCCTCGATCGTCTGGCCGACGCCCTGGTGGCCGAGTGCGACGGCTCCCCAGGGGGCATCGCCGACATCCTCGAGCGGGTCCTGGATGCCGACGTCGAGGACCTAGCCGAATGCCTCAGCGAGACGACCGAGCCGCACGCCGATCGACCTGGCCGCGGCGTCGACGAGGTCGATTCCGCAGGCGAGAGCCTCGACGATGCCGCCCGTCGTCGACTCGGAGCGCGCACGCCAGGCGCTGCCAGCACGCCTGGGACACGCAGCTTCAACGTGGGGCGCTGATCCCGATCGACGGCATACACTTCGTTACACAAGCCCGCTGTGTAACAGAATGTATGGGAGACCTCTAATGCTGCCCAACCCCTACGCCCCGGGCGAACTGCCGCGGGTCCTGGCCGGGAGGGAACAACAGCAAGACAGGATCAGAGGCTACCTGAGCCGGATCGGCACCTACGGCGAGATGGGCGGCCCGCTCTTGGTGTTCCTGGGCCCGCGCGGGGTTGGGAAGACGTCCCTGCTGCGCGAGGCGCAGCGTGACGCCGAGGAGCACGGGTTCATCACCGCATGGGTGGCATGCCGGCGCAACGCGCCGTTCCTTCCCGACCTGGTCAGTCGCGTCGGAAAGGCCGTCGAATCCGCGGACATCCTCCCCCGAGCCGAGAAGGGCACCTGGAAGCTTCGCCTGGAGAGCATCGGCCTGGAGTTCGGGCTGCCGAGCGTGGTGAAGGTGAGCGCGACGGCGGCCGCCGACCGCTCCGGGGCTGAGGCACCTCCACGAGGGGCCCAGATCTCGGCGATGGAGGACCTCCTGCACGAGACCAGCTCCCAGATCCGCGCACGCGGTGGCGCTGGACTCGTGGTCTTCGTCGACGAGCTGCACGCGGCCACCCGCGATGACCTCGCGGTCCTGCTCAACGCGATGCAGAACTTGGCTGGACGGCGCGAGGACAACCCCCTCGCCATCATCGGCGCCGGCCTGCCCTCGACGCCGGGAGTCCTGGTCAACGCTGCCACCTTCGGGGAGCGCAGCACCTTCCTCACGCTTCCCCGACTCGAGCCGGCCGCAGCGGCCGCCGCCGTGGCCGAGCCGGCCGCAGAGCTAGGCGTGACCTGGACGCCCGCCTCGCTGCAGACGGTAGCGGCCGAGGCCCAAGGATTCCCGTACCTGCTGCAGGTCCTCGCGCACGCGACGTGGGAGGTGGCCAAGCCCTCAGGAACCGGTGACGTGCTCGACGTCGACCAGGTGCGGGCCGGCCTGCCGCTGGCCGATGATCAGCTGAGCTCCATGTACGCCGCCCGGTGGGCGGCCGCGACCGAACTGGAGAAGCAGATCATGTCCGTGATGGCGCAGGCCGGCACTCCAACGGTGACGCGGGCAGAGATCGCCGCGGCGCTCGGCCGGCCCACGCAGGCTCTGGGTGTTCCGCGTGAGCGCCTGATCGACAAGGGCATCATCGAGCCCGCCAGTCGCGGCGAGGTCCGGTTCACGATGCCTGGCTTCGACCGCTACATCCGCGAGACCCTGGCCACCGGAGCACCCTCGCCCGCCGACCCGGCACCCGGCAGTCTCGGTGCCGGCCGCCGCCCGCGTGAACTCCCGCCCGCCTCCGAGGGCGGCCGCGACGCGCCGCGGCGTTAGAGCTCACGGCGAGCCTGCCGACGTAGGACCGCCTCGAACTCGTCGACGTCGCCGAGCGGCATCGGGGGCGCGACGTCGGCGAAGGTCGTCGAGCAGCTCGTCGACGTCGCCGTCCTCCAGCTGCGGTGCGCTGTAGGCGTTCCACTTCCCCCACCGCGGCGGCGAGTCGGCGGTAGGCCTCGACGTCGGCCGGAGCGTTGAACCAAGCGGCCACCGCCAGTGCCACTCGCCTTGCGATCAAGGCCGCCTGGTCGTCCATGGCCGCTCAGTCTCCCGCTGGAGACCCCGGAGAGGACCCTTCGCGGTTATCCACAGCCCGCCGCCGGCCGTAGCGCGGAACCGGCGAGATCCGCGAGACTCAGGCCCAGCGAGACCTCTCGGCAGGAACGCACCTGGTGGAAGACAACGACCAGCTCGAGGCGAGCGGGCACGCGACGGCGGCCCGCGAACACGTCTACGGCTTCAACCGCGCCACGATGTGGGCGCCCGACCAGATCCCGGCAGAGACCTCCGACGAGCTCGCGGAGTTCGCCGACCTCGCGGCCGCGCTGCCCCAGGCGTTCTCGCAGCTGTCGAGCACGCTCGAGCAGGCATTGGCCGACCAGGTGCTCAGCATGGACTCGATGACCGACGAATCCGACCCAGCCATGGCGATCGGCGTCGCCCGTCTCCGCCTGGAGGAGGCCCGCGGACTCGCGGTCGACCTCCACAAGCACCTGAACGCCGCCCGCAACGCCACCGCGCACATCATCAGCCAGGGCGTCGACGACGGGCAGGAGTCGATGCCCTGGGACCAACACTGACCTGGTGGTCCCCGGCCCTCGGTGAACCGCGGCGCCTGAGTCCCGCGAGATTTCTTCGCGCTCGGTGATCGCCCGAGCGGGTCGACCTTCCTTTGGTGACTGAGACATGACCCCGGTCAACCAAGGAGCTGCCCGTGAGCACGCCCACCGATTCTCCCTCCGCCGCGGCCGACCGTGACCCGGTTCAGGAGGCCCGCGACCACCTCGAGCAGGCCCTGGCCGCGCTCGACCGCCTCCGCGAGGTCCTGCCCCCGTCGAGCAGCACGCCCCCGTCCGACACGGGAGGCGGTGAGCCGGCATGACCACCGACACCGCTCTGCAAACCGCAGACGCAGTCTTCATGGCCGAGCAGGCCGTGGGACGCGCCCGCCGGGTCGTCGACGAGCTCCGCACCACGATCAACTCCGCGCTCCGGGTTCTCGATGACGCCGAGCTCGACTCTGCGAAGGCCCGCCTCAGCGACCGCGGTGACTACTACCTCGAGGCCGCCGGCGAGCACTTGAGCCGCCTGCAGCGGCGCTGCAGCGACAACGCCGAGCTGGTCGACGAACTCACCGGACACCTGGAGCGTGCATCGCAGGCGATCGCCGATGCCCAC
>NZ_DASWVI010000094.1:0-12598 GCF_036401255.1 Nocardioides sp.
TCCAGGGCGTCGGTGATCTCGGAGGGCAGGCTGAGCTCCTCGACGCCGAGCGCGCCGCGCAGCTGCGCGGCCGTGCGCGCACCGACGACCGGGGCGGTGACGCCAGGCCGGTCGCGCACCCACGTGAGCGCGACCTCCAGCGGCGTCCAGCCGAGGCCGTCGGCGGCGCGCGCCACGGCCTCGACGATCCCCGAGGAGCGCTCGTCGAGGTAGGGGTTGACGAAGTTCGCGAAGTGGGACGAGGCCGCCCGCGAGTCCGAGGGAGTCCCGGTGCGGTACTTGCCGGTCAGCACCCCGCGGCCCAGCGGCGACCACGGCAGCACGCCGAGGCCGAGCGCGGCGGCCGCGGGGAGCACCTCGTGCTCGACCGCGCGGTTGAGCAGGGAGTACTCCACCTGGGTGCAGGCCAGCGGCGTGCGTCCCGGCACCGCGCGCTGCCAGGTGGCCGCCTGGGCGGTCTGCCAGCCGGAGTAGTTCGACACCCCGACGTACGCCGCCCGCCCGCTCTGCACCGCGGCGTCGAGCGCGGCCAGGGTCTCCTCGAGCGGGGTGTCGTCGGACCAGATGTGCACCTGCCACAGGTCGACGTGGTCGATGCCGAGCCGGCGCAGCGACGCGTCGAGGGTCTGCAGGAGGTGGCCGCGGGAGGTGTTGTACTCCCGGCCGCCCCGGCGCGCCGAGATGCCGGCCTTGGTCGCGATGACGACCTCGTCGCGGGCGACGACGTCGCCGATCAGGGTGCCGATCAGCTCCTCGGACGCACCGTTGCCGTAACCGGCGGCGGTGTCGACGAGCGTGCCGCCCGCCTCCGCGAACGCGATCAGCTGGTCGCGGGCCTCGTGCTCGTCGGTGTCCCGGCCCCAGGTCATGGTCCCGAGTGCCAGGCGGGACACGGTGAGGCCGGTCGTTCCGACACGCCGCTGTTGCATGGCGACAAGGTAGTCGGCGACACCAGCCCGGCCCGCAGCGGCACGCCCAGCGGGCGCCCGTAGAGTTCCGGCCGTGGTGGACTTCCTGCAGGCCGTCGTGCTCGGGCTCATCCAGGGGCTCACCGAGTTCCTCCCGATCTCCAGCAGCGCACACCTGCGCATCTACCCGGAGGTCTTCGGCTGGGGCGACCCGGGCGCCGCGTTCACGGCGGTCATCCAGATCGGCACCGAGGTCGCGGTGCTGCTGTTCTTCCGGCACGACATCTGGCGGATCGGGCGGGCGTGGGTGCTCTCGCTGTTCCGCCCGGAGTACCGCGGCCACCTCGACGCCCGGATGGGCTGGTTCATCATCACCGGGTCGATCCCGATCGTGGTGCTCGGCATCGCGCTCAAGGACGTCATCGAGCGCGACTTCCGCAGTCTCTGGCTGATCGGCACCACGCTGATCGTGCTCGGTCTGATCCTCGGGCTCGCGGACCGGATCGGCGGCACCGACAAGACCATCAAGCAGATCACGCTGCGCGACGCGATCTTGATGGGGCTGGCACAGGCGCTCGCACTGATCCCCGGGGTCTCGCGCTCGGGCGCGACGCTGTCGATGGGGCGCCTGCTCGGCTACGAGCGCGAGGCCGCGACCCGCTACGCGTTCCTGCTGGCGATCCCGGCCGTGATCGGCGCGGGGCTCTTCGAGCTCAAGGACGTCCCGAACGGCGACAACCTCTACGGGTGGGGCCCGACGATCGTCGCGACGATCGTCTCGTTCATCGTCGGGTACGCCGCGATCGCGTGGCTGCTGCGCTACGTCACGACCCGGTCCTACGCGCCGTTCGTGCTCTACCGGATCGCGCTCGGCGCGGCGACCTTGGTCCTCGTCGGCACGGGCGTGATCGCGGCCTGACTCACAACCAGCCGGACTTCTTGAACAGCACCCACAGCCCGGCAGCGACCGCGGCCATCAGCCCGAGCGCGAACGGGTAGCCGAAGGTCCAGTCCAGCTCGGGCATGTGCCGGAAGTTCATGCCGTAGATCCCGGCGATCAGCGTCGGCACGACCACCAGTGCCGCTCCGGCGGAGATCTTGCGCATGTCGTCGTTCTGCTGGACCGAGATCTGCGCGAGGTAGGCGTCGAAGGCGGTGGACAGCAGGGCGTCCAGCGAGTCCACGGTCTCGGCCGCTCGCGCCAGGTGGTCCGCGACGTCCCGGAAGAACGGGGCGGCCTGGTCGGTGACGGTCGGCTCGTCGCCGCCCGCCAGCCGCACCAGCGGCTCCCGCAGCGGCAGCACCGCCCGGCGGACCTCGGCGAGCTCCCGCTTGAGCACGTAGATGCGGGCCGAGTCGTGGGTGCGCTCGGCCGAGAACACCGACGCCTCGATCTCGTCGACGTCCACGATCAGCTCGTCGACCACGTCGAGGTACTCGTCCACGACCCGGTCGATCACCGCGTACAGGACACCGCTCGGCCCGTGGCTGAGCACGCGCCGGCTGGTCTCCAGCTCCTCGCGGGCCGAGTGCAGCTCGTTGCCCCGCCCATGGCGGACCGTCACGACGAAGTCGTCGCCGACGAAGATGGCGATCTCGCCGGTCTCGACGGCGTCCTCCTCGTCGACGTACCAGAGCGTCTTGAGCACCAGGAACACGCTGTCCTCGAAGCGCTCCAGCTTGGGCCGCTGGTGCGCCTTGACGGCGTCCTCGACGGCGAGTGAGTGGAGCCCGAAGACCTCGGCCACCTCGTGCACCTCGGTCGTCGAGGGCTCGTGCATCCCGATCCAGACGAAGTCACCGTCGCGGTCCGCCTTGGCCCGCAGCTCCCGCCAGTGGGTGCCGCCCTCCGCCCGCTTGCCGTCGCGGTACAGGGCGCAGTCGACGATCACCCGGCCACCGTAGTCCCACTACAGTCCACGCCATGGCAACCGTGATCCTCGTGCGGCACGGCCGGACCACGGCCAACGCGTCCGGGACGCTCGCCGGACGACTCCCCGGGGTCCGGCTCGACGAGACCGGTGCGGCCCAGGCCGCTCGGGCGGGTGAGCGGCTGGCGGGCCTGCCGCTGTCGGCGATCGTGACCAGCCCGCTCGAACGCTGCCGCCAGACGGCCAAGGCGATCGCGGCGGCCCACCCCACGGCGACCCGGGTGACGACCGAGCGGGGGATCACCGAGTGCGACTACGGCGCGTGGCAGGGACGCCCGCTCAAGGAGCTGGCCAAGGAGAAGCTCTGGGGGCTGGTCCAGTCCCAGCCGTCCGCGGCGGCCTTCCCGGATGGCGAGTCGATGTCGGCGATGCAGGCGCGGGCGGTCGCCGCCGTACGCCGTCTCGACGCGGCTGTCGAGGCCGAGCACGGTCCCGGGGCGGTCTGGGTGGCCGTGAGCCACGGCGACATCATCAAGTCGGTGCTGGCCGACGCGCTCGGCATGCACCTGGACCTGTTCCAGCGCCTCCACGTCGATCCCGCCTCCGTGTCGGCGATCCGCTACACCGGCGCCCGCCCGTACGTGCTGGCGACCAACAGCCACGCCGGGGACCTGTCCTGGGTGGCGCCCCCACGGACCCGGAAGCGGTCCCGGCGAGCCGACGACGCCGCGGTCGGTGGCGGCGCCGGCCCTTCGGTGACGCCCTAGGGTGAGGGCATGCCAGTCGTCCATGGATTCGATCCGCCGGAGCGGTTCGTCGCCGGCACCGTCGGCCCGCCCGGCCAGCGGACCTTCTTCCTGCAGGCCCGCTCCGGGACCCGGCTGGTGAGCGTCGCGCTCGAGAAGCAGCAGGTGCAGGCCCTCGCCGAGCGGGTGGACGAGCTGCTCGACGAGGTGATGGCCAGCCAGCCCGGGGACGCGATCATCCCCGCGGTCGCCCCGCTCGGCCTGGAGGACTCCGACCCCCTCGAGCAGCCGATCGAGGAGGAGTTCCGCGCCGGCACGATGACGCTGTCGTGGGACCCCGGCGACCAGCGGGTGGTGATCGAGGTGTTCCCCTACACCGAGGCCGCCGTGATCACGCCCGACCAGCTCGACGAGGACTTCGAGGAGCCCGAGCCCGACGAGGTGCTCCTGGTCCGGATCCCCGCGGGGCCGGCGCGCGCGTTCGTGCGCCGTGCCGAGCAGGTCCTCGAGGCCGGCCGGCCCAGCTGCCCCTTCTGCGGCAACCCGATCGACCCGGACGGCCACCTGTGCGTCCGCGCGAACGGCTTCCGGCGTCGCGATCCGTGAGCACGGTTCCCGGCGCCGACCCGACGGTCGACCTGGTCGACGGCGAGCTCGTCCTGCACGGCCGGGTGATGCCCGCCTCGAACGCGACGTTCGTGGGCGAGATCGGCGGCGTCCGGGTCGTCTACAAGCCCGTGGCGGGGGAGCGCCCGCTGTGGGACTTCCCGGACGGCACCCTGGCCGACCGGGAGCGGGCGGCGTACCTCGTCTCCGAGGCGACCGGGTGGCACGTCGTGCCCGAGACGTGGCTGCGCGACGGCCCCCACGGGCCCGGGATGGTGCAGCGCTGGCAGGAGCCCGACGACGAGCAGGTCGCGGTCACCCTGGTCGCCGAGGGGGAGGTGCCGCCCGGATGGCGGCATGTCTTCGACGGCCTCGACGGCCACGACCGGCCGGTCTCGCTGATCCACGAGGACTCCGCGGCCCTGCACCGGATGGCGGTCTTCGACATCGTGGTCAACAACGCCGACCGCAAGGGCGGCCACGTGCTCGAGATGACCGACGGCCACCGGTACGGCGTCGACCACGGGGTCACGTTCCACGTCGACCACAAGCTCCGCACGGTGCTCTGGGGCTGGCTGGGGGAGCCGCTCACGGCCGACGAGGTCGCGGTCGCCGACCGGCTCGCCATCGAGGCCCGCGGCTCCCTCGGCGATGCGTTGGCCGCCCACCTCACCGACCCGGAGATCGAGGCGTTCGTACGCCGCTGCCGCCGGCTCGCCGACCGGGCCGTCATGCCGTCCCCTGCCGGGGAGTGGCCCGCGATCCCGTGGCCCCCGTTCTGAGCTGCCCCGGCCTGAGCCTGCGAAGGCCGGGACCAGCAGCCAGGTCGAGTGGTCCCGCGACCTACGGAGGAGGTCGCGACGGGCCGTAGCGAGACCGAGCCCGTCTCGGATCCAGTCGGGCCCCGGCTAGGCTGCGCCCCATGCGAGCCTGGCCTGCCCCGGAGATCCCCACCCTCCCGGTTCCGGGACCGCCGGTGGCGCTCCACGACACCCAGGCGGGCGCCAAGGTGACGACGCGGCCCGAGGGTGCCGCCCGGATGTACGTCTGTGGCATCACGCCGTACGACGCGACCCACCTGGGACACGCGGCGACGTACGTCGGGTTCGACCTCCTCAACCGCGCCTGGCGCAACGCCGGCCACGACGTCACCTACGTCCAGAACGTGACCGACGTCGACGACCCGCTGCTGGAGCGTGCCGACAAGGTGCACGTCGACTGGGTCGAGCTCGCCGAGCGCGAGACCGAGCTGTTCCGTCAGGACATGACCGCGCTGCGCGTGCTGCCGCCCGACCACTACATCGGCGCCGTGGAGTCGATCCCGCTCGTCATCGACCTGATCCACCGGCTCGAGGCCGCCGGGTCGATCTACCGGGTGGAGGACGACCTCTACTTCTCCGTCACCGCCGATCCGGCGTTCGGCGCCGAGTCGGGCTGGGACCGCGAGCGGATGCTCGACATCTTCCCCGAGCGCGGTGGCGACCCCGACCGTCCCGGCAAGAAGGACCCGCTCGACTGCGTCGTCTGGCGCGGTGAGCGCCCGGGCGAGCCGTCCTGGGCGAGCCCGTGGGGCCCCGGCCGACCCGGCTGGCACATCGAGTGCACCGCGATCGCGCAACGGCACCTCGGCGGCGCCTTCGACGTGCAGGGCGGCGGCAGCGACCTCGTCTTCCCGCACCACGAGATGTGCGCCGGGCACGCGCAGGTCGCCGTACCCGGCACCCCGTTCGCCCAGGTCTACAGCCACGCCGGCATGGTGGGCTACGACGGCGAGAAGATGTCGAAGTCGCGCGGCAACCTCGTGTTCGTCTCGGCCCTCCGCAACAGCGACGTCGACCCGATGGCGATCCGCCTGGCGCTGCTGCGCCACCACTTCCGCTCGGACTGGGAGTGGACCGACGAGCAGCTGTGGTCGGCCGTCGACGACCTCGGTCGCTGGCGGCGCGCCCTCTCCCTGGGCGCCGGTGCGCCGGCCGCCCCGGTGGTGGCGGAGGTGCTCGCGGCCCTCGCCGACGACCTCGACGCCCCCCTCGCCACCGCCGCCGTCGACCGGTGGGTCGACGCCACCCTCGGCACCGACGGCCTCGCCGACACGACCGACCCCGAGGCCGGGGTCCGGATGCTCGCCACCCTCGACGCCGCGCTCGGCCTCGCCCTCTGGCTCGGCTGAGCCCGAAGCGAGGTCTCCCATTCGTTCAAGACACGGCCCGCACGGTGCGCCACGCTGGTGCGATGTCACAGAACGCACTTCGCCCGAAGCTCGTCGTCCCCGACGCTGACGCCGCGATCCGCTGGTACGTCGCCCATCTGGGCGCCACCGAGGTCGTCCGCTACGAGGTCGCCGGGTCAGTGGTCTTCGCGGAGCTGGAGGTCTTCGGCACCGCGTTGACCCTGAAGGACCAGGACGAGACGGACCCCGCGCCGGCCTCGACGGGCACGCCGGGCCCGGTCCTCGACGTCGTCACCGACGAGCCCGACGCGATCGCGGCCGAGATGATCCAGAACGGCGCCGTCTCGATCTTCCCCGTGGCCGACCAGCCCTACGGGGCCCGCGGCGGGCGGGTCCGCGACCCCTTCGCCGTGCAGTGGCTCCTGCAGACCCCGGTCACCATGTCACCCGAGCAGGTCCGCACCGCCCTGGGCTGACGCCGCTCCTGGGAAGTTCTGCGGTTTGGTCACCAACGACAGTCCGGGAGCGCTCCCACCTGCGGTTGGTGACCAAACGGCAACCGCACCGGCCGCATCCGGGTCGCACCCGGGTCGCGCCGGACCGCCCGTCCCAGCGTCCGTCGTCGTCAGTCGTCGTCAGTCGTCGTCGTGGCGGCGCTTGAGGTAGCGCTCGAACTCGCGGGCGATGGCCTCGCCGGACGCCTCGGGCAGGTCGGTGGTGTCGCGGGTCTCCTCGAGGGCACGGACGTAGTCGGCGATGTCCTCGTCCTCCTCGGCGAGCTCGTCGACGCCCCGCTCCCAGGCGCGCGCGTCCTCGGGGAGGTCACCGAGGGGGATGCTCACCTCCAGCAGGTCCTCGAGCTGCCCGAGCAGCGCGAGGGTGGCCTTCGGGCACGGCGGCTGGGCGACGTAGTGGGGGACCGCCGCCCAGTACGACACCGCGGGGACGTCGACGCGGACGCAGGCGTCCTGGAACACGCCGACGATGCCGGTGGGGCCTTCGTACGTCGACTGCTCGAGCTTGAGCCGGTCGACCAGCTCCGGCTCGGTGGCGGTGCCGCTGACCGGGATCGGCCGCGTGTGTGGCGTGTCGGCGAGCAGTGCCCCGAGGGTCACCACGAGCTCGCCCCCGAGGTCGTCGCACGCGGCCAGGAGCTCGGCGCAGAACTGCCGCCACCGCATGTTGGGCTCGATGCCGCGGATCAAGATGACGTCCCGGTCGAGGTCCGGAGGCGACGCGACCGCGATCTGCGTGCTCGGCCAGGTGAGCCGGCGGTGCCCGAACTCGTCGGACCCGACCACCGGCCGGTTGACCTGGAAGTCGTAGAAGTCCTCGGGGTCGACGGCCCCGATGACGCGCGCACCCCAGACCCGGATCAGGTGGTCGATCACCGACGAGGCGGCCTCGGCGGCGTCGTTCCAGCCCTCGAAGGCCGCGATGACGACGGGGTCCACCAGGTCCGGGACGTCCTCGAGCTCGATCACCCCTCCAGCCTAGTGCGGCGCTCCGCACCACTCGGTGAGGATTTCCGCCCGGTCGTGGCCCGGTGTCACGATCTGGATAGAGCGTCCGGCTCGTGGACACCGTTCCTACGCTGGACAGTGCCGCCGTCCGGGCGGACCGAGAGGAGTCGCGTTGTCCCGCTCACCGCACCTGCGCCCCGACCGCACCGAGGAGCTGACCCGGGCCCTCGGCGAGCGGATCCTGGTGCTCGACGGGGCGATGGGCACCGCGATCCAGCGCGACCGGCCCGACGAGGCCGGCTACCGCGGCGAGCGGTTCGCGGACTGGCCGAGCGACCTGGTCGGCAACAACGACCTCCTCACGCTCACCCAGCCGGAGATCATCGCCGGTATCCACCGGGAGTACCTCGCGGCCGGCGCGGACATCATCGAGACCAACACGTTCAACGCGAACGCCGTCTCCCTGGCCGACTACGGACTGCAGGAGATCGCCTACGAGCTCAACCACGAGGCCGCGCTGCTCGCGCGCCGTGAGGCCGACGCCGTCAGCACCCCGGACCGACCCCGCTACGTCGCCGGTGCCCTCGGGCCCACCACCCGGACGGCGTCGATCTCACCCGACGTCAACGACCCCGGGGCACGCAACGTCACCTACGACGAGCTGGTGGCGGCGTACCTCGAGGCCGCTCGTGGCCTCGTCGACGGGGGCGCCGACCTGCTCGTCATCGAGACGATCTTCGACACCCTCAACGCGAAGGCCGCCATCTTCGCGGTCGAGTCGCTGTTCGAGGAGCACGGGCGCCGGTGGCCGGTCATCGTGTCCGGGACCATCACCGACGCGTCCGGCCGCACCCTGTCGGGACAGGTCACCGAGGCGTTCTGGAACTCCGTGCGCCACGCCCGCCCGATCGCGGTCGGGCTCAACTGCGCGCTCGGCGCGAAGGAGATGCGGCCCTACATCGCCGAGATCTCCCGGGTCGCGGACACCTTCGTGTCGTGCTATCCCAACGCCGGCCTGCCGAACGCGTTCGGCGAGTACGACGAGGCCGCGGAGGAGACCGCCGCGATCATCGAGGAGTTCGCGACCGCCGGGTTCGTCAACCTCGTCGGCGGCTGCTGCGGCACCACGCCGGCCCACGTCGCGGCGATCGCCCGGGCGGTCGAGGGCAAGGCCGGCCGCGAGGTGCCCGAGGCGGCGCCGGCGCTGCGCCTGTCCGGCCTCGAGCCGTTCGCGGTGACCGACGACAGCCTGTTCGTGAACGTCGGCGAGCGCACCAACATCACCGGGTCGGCGCGCTTCCGGACGCTGATCAAGGACGGCGACTACGACACGGCGCTGAGCGTCGCCGCGCAACAGGTCGAGAACGGCGCGCAGGTCATCGACATCAACATGGACGAGGGCATGATCGACGGCGTGGCGGCGATGGACCGCTTCACCCGCCTGGTCGCCAGCGAGCCGGACATCAGCCGGGTGCCGGTGATGGTCGACTCCTCCAAGTGGGAGGTCATCGAGGCGGGCCTGAAGAACATCCAGGGCAAGCCCATCGTGAACTCCATCTCGATGAAGGAGGGCGAGGACTCCTTCCGCGAGCAGGCGCGCCTGTGCCGCCGCTACGGCGCGGCCGCGGTCGTGATGGCGTTCGACGAGGACGGCCAGGCCGACAACCTCGAGCGGCGCAAGGCGATCTGCGAGCGGGCCTACCGGATCCTCGTCGACGAGGTCGGCTTCCCGCCCGAGGACATCATCTTCGACCCCAACGTGTTCGCCGTCGCGACGGGCATCGAGGAGCACGCGTCGTACGGCGTCGACTTCATCGAGGCGACCCGCTGGATCAAGCAGAACCTCCCCGGCGCGAAGGTCTCCGGCGGCATCTCCAACGTCAGCTTCTCCTTCCGCGGCAACAACCCGGTCCGCGAGGCCATCCACGCGGTGTTCCTGTACCACGCGATCGAGGCCGGGCTCGACATGGGGATCCTCAACGCCGGCGCGCTCGTCGTCTACGACCAGGTCGACCCCGAGCTGCGCGAGCGGATCGAGGACGTGATCCTCAACCGCCGGCCCGACGCCGCCGAGCGGCTGCTCGAGATCGCGGAGGAGCACAACCGGAGCGGTGAGACCGCCGAGGCCGCGGCCGAGGAGTGGCGCGGGCTGCCGGTCGAGGAGCGGATCACCCACGCGCTCGTGAAGGGCATCGACGCGCACGTCGAGCAGGACACCGAGGAGCTCCGGCTCGAGATCGCCGCCCGCGGAGGCCGCCCGATCGAGGTCATCGAGGGCCCGCTGATGGACGGGATGAACGTCGTCGGCGACCTGTTCGGCGCCGGCAAGATGTTCCTGCCCCAGGTCGTGAAGTCGGCCCGGGTGATGAAGAAGGCCGTCGCCTACCTGATCCCCTTCATCGAGCAGGAGAAGGTCGACAACCCCGAGCTCGCCACCGCCAAGGAGACCAACGGCACGATCGTGATGGCGACGGTCAAGGGCGACGTCCACGACATCGGCAAGAACATCGTCGGCGTGGTGCTGCAGTGCAACAACTTCGAGGTCATCGACCTCGGAGTGATGGTGCCGACGCAGAAGATCCTCGACACGGCCGTCGAGGTCGGCGCCGACGCCGTGGGCGTGTCCGGGCTGATCACCCCGTCGCTGGACGAGATGGTGGGCGTGGCGACCGAGATGCAGCGCCGCGGCCTCGACATCCCGCTGCTCGTCGGCGGCGCGACCACCTCGCGCGCGCACACGGCGGTCAAGGTCGACGGCAAGTACGACGGTCCGGTCGTCTGGGTCAAGGACGCGTCGCGCTCGGTGCCGACCCTGGCGACGCTGCTGAACCCAGCGCAGCGACCCCGGCTGATGGCCGAGATCAAGGAGGACTACGACTCTCTGCGGGCCCGCCACGCCACCAAGAACGACCGCCCGATGGTGTCCCTCGAGCGGGCCCGGGCGAACCGCACCCCGATCGACTGGTCGGCGTACCAGCCGCCGGCGCCGCGAGCGCCCGGCATCCACGTGCTCGCGGACTACGACCTCGCCGAGCTGCGCGAGTTCATCGACTGGCAGCCGTTCTTCAACGCCTGGGAGCTGAAGGGCAAGTTCCCCGACATCCTCAACAACCCGGCGACCGGGGAGACCGCGCGCAGCCTGTTCCACGACGCCCAGGCGATGCTCGACCGGATCATCGAGGAGCGGTGGCTGCGCGCCAACGCCGTGTTCGGCCTGTTCCCCGCCAACGCCGTCGGCGACGACATCGAGGTCTATGCCGACGCGTCGCGCTCGGAGGTGCTGACCACCCTGCGCAACCTGCGCCAGCAGGGCGACCACCGCGACGGCATCCCCAACCGGTCGCTCGGCGACTTCGTCGCGCCCCGCGAGACCGGGCTCCCCGACCACGTGGGCTCCTTCGCCGTCACCGCCGGGCTAGGCGCCGAGGCCCGGATCCTCGAGTTCAAGAGGGCGCACGACGACTACTCCGCGATCCTGCTCGAGGCCCTAGCGGACCGGCTCGCGGAGGCGTTCGCCGAGCGCCTGCACCAACGGGTCCGTACCGAGTTCTGGGGCCACGCGCCGGAGGAGGACCTCGACAACGACGCGCTGATCGCCGAACGCTACGAAGGCATCCGCCCCGCTCCGGGCTACCCGGCCTGTCCCGAGCACACCGAGAAGCGGACCCTCTGGGACCTGCTCGACGTGACCGCCCGGACCGGTATCGAGCTCACCGACGGGATGGCGATGTGGCCGGGCGCGGCGGTGTCCGGGTGGTACTTCAGCCACCCGCAGTCGCAGTACTTCGTCCTCGGCCGGATCGGTCGCGACCAGGTCGCGGACTACGCCGACCGCAAGGGCTGGACGCTCGCGGAGGCGGAGCGGTGGCTCTCGCCCAACCTCGGCTACGACCCCGATGACTGAGCAGCGGACCACCGAGCGCGCGATGCCGGCGGCCGTCCTCTGGGACATGGACGGGACCCTGGTCGACACCGAGCCGTACTGGATCGAGACCGAGTACGAGATCGCCGAGCGGTACGGCGGCCGCTGGAGCGAGGCCGACGCGTTGAACCTGGTCGGCAACGAGCTGACCTCGTCCGCGGTGTACATGCGCGAACGGATGGGCATCGACGTCAGCCCCGAGCGGATCGTCGAGGAGCTCCTCGACGGGGTGGTGGCCCGGGTGGAGCGCGACGTCCCGTGGCGTCCCGGGGCCGTCGACCAGCTGGAGGGGCTGCGCGCCGCGGGCATCCCGTGCGGGCTGGTGACGTCGTCGTACGAGCGCTTCGTCGCGCCGATCGTCGCCCGCCTGCCCGCCGAGACCTTCCGGGTCGTCGTCACCGGCGACCGGGTCGACCAGGGCAAGCCGCACCCCGAGCCGTACCTGACCGCCGCGGCCGCGCTCGGCCTGGCGCCCCAGGAGTGCTTGGCGGTCGAGGACTCCAACGCCGGCACCCGGTCCGCGGAGGCCGCGGGCTGCCTCGTCCTCGTCGTCGAGAACCACGTGCCCGTCCTGCCCGGCGTACGCCGGGTCTTCGCCGAGACCCTCGACGGCCTCGATCTCTCCGCGGTGTGGGCGCAGCAGTGAGCGGGCCCATGACTAGTCGATGACTAGTCCCGAACTAGTCCCGGGCTAGTCATCGGCCGGCCGGGGTCCTAGTACCACCGGACAATGGCGATGGGTCCGACCGACATCAGAGGATGGGGACATCTCGGGGGGAGCTGTTCCACCTGGATAGGCCCGAAAAGGTTAGAAGATGCTCGTCCGACGCGTTCCCGCCATCGTGCTCAGCCTTGCGCTGGGTGCAGCGGCCCTCGTGAGTGCACCTATCGCATTCGCGGGTGATGGCGGGA
>NZ_DASWVI010000095.1:0-2288 GCF_036401255.1 Nocardioides sp.
GGCCCACCGCCTCGTGCGCCTCCCGCTCGAACGCGCTGTCCCAGCGCGCGGCGACCAGCAGGATCGCCATCTCGCGGGCGCGGTCGGGCAGCGCGGTCCGGTACCGCACCGCGGCCCCGAGCCGCTGCAGCGCGTCGCCGACGGCCGGCGAGAGCAAGCCCGCCAAGCCCGCCAAGCCCGCCAAGCCCGGCAAGGGCAAGTCGAGCACGAGCGAGAGCCCGACGGCCACGGCTGCCGCCTCGGACGAGCCGACCGCGGACGCGACCACCGTGGCGTCCTCCGAAGCCGCGGAGCCGGACGACGACGGGCTCCCCGGCTGGGTCGCGCCGGCGGCGATCGTGCTGCTGTTCGGCGCTGCCGGGGCGGCCGCGCTGCTCCGCCGCAGGGGGGCCACCCGGCCGTGACGAGCGTGCACCGGCACCGCGACCTGCACCCCGTGGCCTGGTGGCTGTGGGCGATCGGGCTCGCGGTGGCGGCGTCGTTCACCACCAACCCCCTGGTGCTGCTGCTGCTCGTGGGCGTCGCAGCGACCGCCGTGTCGCTGCGACGCTCCGACCAGCCGTGGGCCCGCTCGTTCACGCTCTACGTCTGGCTCGGCGTCGCGATCGTGCTGATCCGGGTCGCGTTCCGGCTGGTCTTCGGCGGTTGGGCCGGGGGGCCGGTGCTGCTCGACCTGCCCGAGATCCCGCTGCCCGACTGGGTCGCGGGCATCACCCTGCTCGGGCCGGTGCACGCCGAGGCGCTGCTGTTCGCGCTGTACGACGGCCTGCGGCTGGCCACGATCGTGATCTGCATCGGCGCCGCGAACTCCCTGGCCAACCCCAAGCGGCTGCTCCGGTCGGTGCCGCCCGCGCTCTACGAGGTCGGCACCGCCCTGGTGGTCGCGGTCAGCGTGCTCCCGCAGTTCGCCGACAGCGTCCGCCGGGTGCGTGCTGCCCAGAGCCTGCGCGCGGGGGAGACCCGGCGGGTGGGGCGGCTGCGCCGGTTCCTGGTGCCGGTGCTCGAGGACGCCCTCGAGCGCTCCCTGGCGCTGGCGGCCGGCATGGACACCCGCGGCTACGGCCGCGCGACCGGACTGACCCGCGCCCAACGACGTACGACGGGAGCCTTGATGCTGATCGGCCTCGGCGGCATCTGCGTCGGCACGTACGCCGTGCTCGACACGACCGCCCCGCGCTACCTCGCGCTCCCGATGCTCGCGGTGGGCGTGCTCACCGCCGGCGCCGGGCTGGCGAGCGCCGGCCGCCGCGTCGATCGCACCCGCTACCGCCCCGACACCTGGCGCTGGCCCGAGCTCGCGGTGGCCGGGTCGGGCGTGCTGGTCGGGGCGGCCGGATGGTGGCTCTCCCACCACCAGATCCCGGTCGCCTACCCGGCCCTCGACGCCGTGCCGCCGGTGAGCGCGGCGGCGCTGCTGGCCGCGGCCGTCGGCCTGGCCGGCGCGTTCTGCTCCCCGCTCCCCGCTCGCCCGGTGTCGGCCCCGCCGGCCCGGACCGACCTGCCCCAGGAGGTGGCGGCGTGATCGAGCTGCGCGACATCGGCTTCGCCTACGACGACGGCCCGCCCGTGCTGACCGGGGTGGACCTCACGGTCGAGGAGGGCGAGCTCGTGCTCGTCTCCGGTCCCACCGGATCGGGCAAGTCCACGCTGCTGGGCGTGGTGACCGGCCTGGTGCCGCGCTTCAGCGGCGGACACCTCACCGGCGACGTGCGCCTCGACGGTGCGAGCATCGTGCACACGCCGCCCCGCGAGCGCGCCCACGCCATCGGCTACGTCGGGCAGAACCCCGCGGCCGGCTTCGTCACCGACACCGTCGAGGAGGAGCTCGCCTACGGCATGGAGCAGCTCGGGCTGCCCGCCGACACCATGCGCCGCCGCGTCGAGGAGACCCTCGACCTGCTCGGCATCGCCGACCTGCGCGCCCGCGACCTGCGCACCCTGTCGGGCGGTCAGCAGCAGCGGGTCGCGATCGGCTCGGTGCTCACCATGCACCCGCGGCTGCTGGTGCTCGACGAGCCCACCTCCGCGCTCGACCCGACGGCCGCGGAGGAGGTGCTGGCGACGCTGACCCGGCTGGTCCACGACCTCGGGCTGTCCGTGCTGCTCGCGGAGCACCGGCTCGAGCGGGTGGTGCCGTTCGCCGACCGGATGTGCCTGCTCACCGGCGCCGGCCGGGTCCACGTGGGCGAGCCCGGCGAGCTGCTCGTCACCTCCCCGGTCGTGCCGCCGATCGTCGAGCTCGGCCGCGCCGCCGGCTGGAGCCCACTGCCGCTGAGCGTGCGGGACGC
>NZ_DASWVI010000096.1:0-9334 GCF_036401255.1 Nocardioides sp.
GGTTTCACCGGCCGACCGGTGAAACCCGCACGACACGCCGGGGGCCCACGGCGTGTCGCGCGGGTTTCGGCTGACAAGTCGGGGCGGAACCGCTGAGGGAGCTCCCGTCCGATGTCGGTGGCCAGCGCCATGCTGAGGACATGACCGCGGTGACGCTCTTCCTCGCCCTGCTCCTCGGGCTCGCCCTGGGGGCCGTGCTCGGCGTGCTGTGGGCGCGCTCCCGGCGCCCGTACGTCGACGGGCTGCTCGACCAGGCCGAGGTGATGCAGGGCCTCGACCGTCTCAGCGACCAGATGCACCACCTCGACCGGGCCCGCGCGACCTGGCAGGGCCACTTCGACGCCCAGGTCGACCAACTGCAGCGTGAGACCCGGTCGCTGTCGACCGCGCTGCGCAAGCCGCAGGTGCGCGGCCGGTGGGGCGAGCTGCACCTGCGCCGGGCAGTCGAGCTGGCCGGCCTGGTGGACCGGTGCGACTTCAGCGAGCAGGTGCGCCTCGACGACGGGGCCCGGCGCCCCGACCTGGTCGTCCACCTGGTCGGCGGCCGCACGGTCGTCGTCGACGCCAAGGTGCCGCTCGACGCCTACCTCGACGCGACGTCGACCGACGACGAGGAGCAGCACCGCGCCCACCTGCGCCGTCACGTGGCCCAGCTGCGCACCCACATCGAGGCGCTGGGCTCCAAGCAGTACTGGCGCTCGCTCGAGGAGAGCCCGGAGTTCGTGGTGCTGTTCGTGCCGGCCGAGTCCTTCCTCGCCGCGGCCCTCGAGACCGACGCCGGCCTCATCGAGCACGCGGCGGCCCGCCAGGTCGTGCTCGCCACGCCGACCACGCTCATCGCGCTGCTGCGCACGGTCGCCCACGGCTGGAGCCACGAGGCGCTCGCCGACCAGGCCCGCGAGATCCACCGGCTCGGACGCGAGCTGCACGAACGCCTGACCTCGATGACCGGCCACCTCGACCAGCTCGGCCGCTCGCTCAACGCCGCCGTCGGCCACTACAACACGACCGTGGGCTCCCTGGAGACCCGCGTGCTGGTCAGCGCGCGCCGCTTCGGCGACCTCCCCGGCCCGCGACAGGTGGAGACGCAGGCGCGCTCCGTAGCACCCGCCGAGCTGCGGATCGTGGACCGGCGCGCCGCCGACGACGACCCGGGCGGGGACCATACCGTGGCCCTGTGAGTCAGCGGGCGAGCCGCACCCTCTGGGAGGAGGGTCACGAGCCGGGGCGACAGGTCGTCGCGCTCGGACTGGCGCTCGCCCTCACCGCGGTGGTGCTCGACCAGTGGGTCGTCGGCCACGTCGGCCTGCTCTTCGACGTCTGCTTCGTGCTGCTCTGCGTCGCCACGGCGCTCGCGGTCCGGCCCGCGGACTTCTTCACCGTCGGGGTGCTGCCCCCGATGCTGATGGTGGTCGTCTTCACCCTGCTCGGCGCCACCCGGCCCGACACGATCGCCGACCCCGAGGACGGGGTCGTGCAGGCGGTCGTCTCCGGCCTGTCCCACCACGCGGGCGCGCTGGTCACTGGCTACCTGACCTGCCTGGCGATCCTCGCCGTACGCCAGAAGGTGCTGACTCAGGCCTCGAAGCGTCCGGCGTCGCCGGCGCCGACGCGCACGACCTCGGGGTAGCCCTCCGACCAGTCGACGACGGTGGTCGGCTCGGCCAACGTCTCGCCGGCCTCCACGACGACGTCGACCTGGTGGTCGAGCTCCTCCTTGATCTCCCAGCCCAGGCTGCGCGGCTCGGTCTCGCCGGGGAGGATCAGCGTGCTGGTGAGCATCGGCTCGCCGAGCGTGTCGAGCAGCGCCTGGTCGAAGACGTGGTCGGGGATCCGCACGCCGACCGTGCGCTTCTTGGGGTGCATGAGCCGGCGCGGCACCTCCTGGGTGGCCGGCAGGATGAACGTGTAGGGGCCGGGCGTGGCGGCCTTGATCGCGCGGAACGCGGAGTTGTCGAGCTTCACGAACTGCCCGAGCTGGGCGAAGTCCTTGCACATCAGCGTGAAGTGGTGCTTCTCGTCGAGCCCGCGGATCCGCAGGATCCGGTCGCGGCCGTCGCGGTTGCCGAGCCGGCAGCCCAGGGCGTAGCCGGAGTCGGTCGGGTAGGCGATCAGCTGGTCCTCGCGCAGCGCCTCGGCGATCTGCTCGAGCAGCCGCGGCTGCGGGTTGACGGGGTGGACGTCGAGGTAGCGGGCCATCGTCGGTGGGCTCAGATCCGCCCGGCGGCCTTGAGGTCGCGGCGCAGCTCCTTGGGGAGCGCGAAGATCAGCGACTCCTCGGCGCTGTGCACGGCCCGCGCGTCGGGGTAGCCGTGCTCGGCCAGGAACGACAGCACGCCCTGCACCAGCTCCTCGGGCACGCTGGCGCCCGAGGTCACGCTGACCGTGCGGACGCCGTCGAGCCAGGCCTCGTCGATCTCGGAGGCGTCGTCGACGCGGTACGCCGCGCGCGCCCCCGCCTCGAGCGCCACCTCCACCAGCCGCACCGAGTTCGACGAGTTGCCCGACCCGACCACGATCACGAGGTCGGAGTCCTGGGCGATCTCCTTGACGGCCAGCTGGCGGTTCTGGGTGGCGTAGCAGATGTCGTCGCTCGGCGGGTCCAGCAGGTCGGGGAACCGCTCGCGGATCGCGGCCACGGTCTCGAGGGTCTCGTCGACCGACAGTGTGGTCTGGGAGAGCCACGCGACTCGCTGGGGGTCGCGGACGGTGATCCCGGCGACGTCCGCGGGACCCTGCACGAGCTGGATGTGGCCCGGGGCTTCGCCCGCGGTGCCCTCGACCTCCTCGTGGCCCGCGTGGCCGATGAGCAGGATGTCGTAGTCCTCGCCGGCGAACCGCTTCGCCTCGTGGTGGACCTTGGTGACCAGCGGGCAGGTGGCGTCGATGGTCTTCAGCGACCGCTCCTCGGCCTGCCGGTGCACCTCGGGCGAGACACCGTGCGCGGAGAAGACCACGGTCTGCCCCTCGGGGACCTCGTCGAGCTCCTCGACGAAGATCGCGCCCCGCGACTCCAGGTCGGCGACCACGTGCTTGTTGTGCACGATCTGCTTGCGCACGTAGACCGGGGCGCCGTAGAGGTCGAGCGCCTTCTCGACGGTGATCACGGCGCGGTCGACACCGGCGCAGTAGCCGCGTGGTGCCGCGAGCAGGACGGCCTTCTCGGCCTCCTGCGGCGACAGGACGGGCGGCATGCCGATCTCGGTGCTCATGCCCGCCAGTCTAGAGACGTCGGTGTGATCCCCTAATCTCGCGGGCATGGCCCTGGAGACCTCGCTCGAGTCGCCGGCCCCGGTGCGGCAGATCGCCAACGCGATCGCCGGCTGGGTCGACCGGCTCGGCGCGGTGTGGGTGGAGGGCCAGGTCGCCCAGGTGAGCCGCCGCCCCGGCATGAACACCGTCTTCCTCACGCTGCGCGACGCGGTCGCCGACATCTCGATCCCGGTCACCTGCTCGCGCACCCTGTTCGACGGCCTCAACCCGCCCCTGGTCGAGGGCGCCAGCGTCGTGCTGCACGCCAAGCCCTCCTACTACGCCAACCGCGGCACGCTGTCGCTCTACGCCCGCGAGATCCGGATGGTCGGCCTCGGCGAGCTCCTCGCGAGGCTCGAGCGCCGCCGCCAGCTGCTCGCGGCCGAGGGCCTGTTCGCCGCCGAGCTCAAGCGACCGCTGCCGTTCCTGCCGGGCACGGTCGGCCTGGTCACCGCGCCCAACAGCGCCGCCGAGCGTGACGTGCTCGAGAACGCCCGCCGCCGCTGGCCCGCGGTCGCGTTCGAGGTCGCGTACGCCGCGATGCAGGGCCCGCGCTCGGCCAGCGAGGTGATCGAGGCGGTCGAGCGCCTCGACCGCGACCCGGCCGTCGAGGTGATCGTGATCGCCCGGGGCGGCGGCTCGGTCGAGGACCTGCTGCCGTTCTCCGACGAGGCGCTGATCCGGGCCGTCCACCGGGTCCGCACACCGGTCGTCTCCGCGATCGGCCACGAGCCCGACTCCCCGCTGCTCGACCTGGTCGCGGACGTGCGGGCCTCCACGCCGACCGACGCCGCCAAGCTCGTCGTGCCCGACGTCGCCGAGGAGCAGCGCAACGTCGCCCGCGCCCGCGACCGGATCCGCGGCGCACTGGCCGGGTGGCTGGCCCGCGAGCAGGCCGGGCTCGACGCACTGCGCTCCCGTCCGGCGCTCGCCGACCCGCGCACGCTCCTCGACGCCCGGCGCGACGAGGTCGACCAGCTGCGCGACCGGGCCCGGCGCTGCCTGGGCCACGCCCTCGACCGCGCCGCCGACGACATCGGCCACCAGCGGGCCCGCGCCCGGGCCCTCTCCCCGCTGGCGACGCTGCAGCGCGGCTACGCCGTCCTGCAGGACGCCGACGGGCACGTGATCACCTCGGTCGCGGACGTGACGGCGAAGCAGCAGATCGCCGTCCGCGTCGCCGACGGGCGCATCCACGCGACCACCACCCGCACCGAGCCCCTCGAGGGGCAGAGCGAGGAGCACGATGGCTGAGAAGAAGACCGCAGCGCAGACCCCGTCCTACGAGGCCGCCCGCGAGGAGCTGGTCGAGGTGGTCCGCACGCTCGAGGCCGGCGGCACCACCCTCGAGGAGTCGCTGGCGCTGTGGGAGCGCGGCGAGCGGCTCGCCACCATCTGCCAGGACTGGCTCGACGGCGCCCGCGCGCGCCTGGACGCCGCGATCGAGGCCGACGAGGCCTGACCGCGGCCGGGCCTACGGCGTGAGTTCGGCCGTCGTGAGCGACTCGACCAAGGCGCGCAGCTCGTCCTCGCTCGCCGAGCCGTAGACCAGGACTGTCTCCTCGCCCAGCTGGGCGGCGAACGCGTGGTCGCCGCCGGGGTCGGAGAACGTCTGCCAGACCGGCGCCACCGAACCGTCGACGTGGACCTCGTCGCCCTCGGTGGCGTCGCCGCCGACGTAGGTGTCGACGAGGTCGTCGACGTCACGGTCCTCCTGGTGCAGGCCCGCGAACCGATCGTCGGCGGTGGTCATCGCGAGGTCGAGCACCGGCCGGTCGCCCGGGGTGAAGCTCGCGTCCTTGACGTACCAGCCCTCGGGCAGCCTCGGCGGGTACGCCGGGGTCAGGCCCGCCTGCTGGACGCTGGTGACCAGCGCGAGGTAGTCGACGTGCTCGGGCTCGTAGGTCGGCGTCTCCCGGAACGTGCCACGGACCAGCACGATGGCGAGCACCGCGACCACCAGCACGAGGATCGAGCCGATCAGACCGCCGGTGGTCCGCGGATAGCGGCCGGGCCGGCCGGTCGGGGTCGTGTCGCTCACCGCGCCATCCTCGCAGTCGGACCGCTCGTCTAGCCTCGCCGGGTGCCGCTCGTCGCCTTGATGATCGACGGGGTGCCGCTGGCGGCGCTCCTGGTCCTGCTGGCGACGGCGTACGCCCATCCCTCCGCCCGCGTCGAGCTCGCGCTCGGCCTGCTCGCGGTCGCGATGGTGCTCCCGACCGGCATCCTCAGCCGGGCCGAGATCGCCGCGACCCTGCGCCACCTCGGGCCGGTGGTGGCGTTCCTGGTCACGATCCTGGTGGTCGCCGACGTGTGCGCCCGGGCCGGGCTGTTCGCGGCGGCGGCCGCGCGGGTGCGGGCGGCGAGCGGTGGCCGGCCGGCGCGGCTGTTCACCGGGGTGTTCCTGCTCGCCGCGGCGATCACGGCCGGGCTCAGCCTGGACGCCACCGTCGTGCTGCTCACGCCGGTGGTCCTGACGGCCGCGGCCGCGGCGGGGACCAGCCGCCGCCCCGGCGCCTACGCGTGCCTGCGGATGGCCAACTCCGCCTCGCTGCTGCTGCCGGTCTCCAACCTCACCAACCTGCTGGCGATGCCGCACCTCGACCTGACGTTCGGCGGCTTCGCGCTCGTGATGGCGCCGGTGCTCGCCGCCGTGCTCGTGGTGGAGTACGCCGCGCTGCGGCTGCTGTTCCGCCGCGAGCTGGCCGCCGCGGCCACCCCCGGGGGCGACGGGCCGGCGCCCGACCTGCCGCGGGTGCCGGTGGTGGTCGTGACGCTCATGCTCGTCGGCTTCGGCGCCGGGTCCCCGCTGGGCGTCGAGCCGTTCTGGGTCTCGACGGCGGCCACGCTGGTGCTGCTCGCCTGGGCCGGGCGCCGCCGCCTGCTGACCGCGCCGGAGGCCGTCCACGCCGCGCACCCGGCGTTCGCGGTCTTCGTGCTGTGCCTGGGCGTGGTGGTCGCCGCCCTGGCCGAGGGCGGGCTCGGGGACCTGATCGCGGCCCTGGTGCCGGGCGGGACGTCGTTCGCCGACCTGCTCGCGATCGCCGTGCTGGCCACCGTGCTCGCGAACCTGCTGACGAACCTGTCCGCCACGCTGCTCGTCGTCCCACTGGTTGCCCCGCTCGGCGACGGCGCGGTGCTCGCGGCACTCCTGGGCCTCAACATCGGCTCGGGCCTGACCTACACCGGCTCGCTGGCCAACCTGCTGTGGCGCCGGGGCCTGGTCCGGAGGGGCGAGCGGCCGTCGCTGCGCGAGTTCCACGGGGTCTCGCTGCTCGTCACCCCGGTGTCCCTGCTGGCCGCGGTCGCGGCCCTCTCCCTCGTCACGTGACGCAGATGCGGCGATATGTAGCGGAATCCTCCGCAGATGCGGCACGATGACCCCGTGACGACGTACCGCATCACGGAGGCCGCCGAGCTGCTCGGCGTCAGCGACGACACCGTCCGGCGGTGGGTGGACGCCGGCCGGCTGCCCAGCCGGCAGGAGGACGGCCGGAACGTCGTGCCCGGCCCCGAGCTTGCGGCGCTCGCGGAGTCGCTCGCCGACCACCCGGACCGGGAGGCGACCCGGGCGGCCGCGGTCAGCGCCCGCAACCGGCTGGCCGGGATCGTCACGAAGGTCACCAAGGACACCGTGATGGCCCAGGTCGAGCTGGTCTGCGGGCCCTACCGGATGGTGTCGCTGATGAGCTCGGAGGCCGCCGAGGAGCTGGGCCTCGAGCCCGGCGTGCGGGCCATCGCGTCGGTGAAGTCCACCAACGTCGTGGTGGAGCGCCCGTGAACCGCCCCGTGACCCGGCCCGTGACCCGCGCCCTGCGCGGACTGGCCGCGCTCGCGCTGCTCGCGCCGCTGGCCGCCTGCGGGGGCGGCTCGGACGAGGGGACCACGACGCTGACCGTCTACGCCGCGGCGTCGTTGACCTCCACCTTCGAGCGGCTCGGCCAGGAGTTCGAGCACGAGCACCCCGACGTCGAGGTCAAGCTCAGCTTCGGCGGCTCCGCCGACCTGGTGACCCAGATCCAAGAGGGCGCGCCCGCGGACGTCTTCGCCTCGGCCGACACCGCCACGATGGACCAGCTGAGCGCCGACGGTCTCGCCGCCGGCACGCCGCAGGACTTCGCGACCAACACGCTGGAGATCGCCGTGCCGCCCGGCAACCCCGCGCGCGTCACCGGCCTCGAGGACCTCGCGAAGCCCGGCGTCGACCTCGTCGTGTGTGCCCCCGAGGTGCCTTGCGGCGCCGCGACGCAGGCGGTCGCGGACCGGGCCGGCCTCACGCTCCACCCGGTCAGCCAGGAGCAGTCGGTGACCGACGTCCTCGCCAAGGTGACCGCCGGGGAGGCCGACGCCGGACTGGTCTACGTCACCGACGTCCGGGCCGCGGGCGACGACGTCGAGGGCATCGAGTTCCCCGAGTCGGCGTCCGTCGTGAACACCTACCCGATCGCGGCGGTCGAGGGCTCCGAGCATGCCGACCTGGCCCGGCAGTTCGTCGACCTCGTGCTGGGCGACATCGGCCGCCGGGTGCTCGGGCGGGCCGGCTTCGGTACGCCGTGATCCCGCGCTGGGTCTACCTCCCCGCCGCCCTCGGCGCCGGGCTGGTGGTCCTCCCCCTCGTCGGGATGGCCTCGCGGGTGGCCTGGGGCGACTTCGTCGGCCTGGTCACGTCCGACTCGGCGCTGACCGCGCTGTCGCTGAGCCTGCGCACCTCCCTGACGAGCACGCTGCTGTGCGTGCTGCTCGGCGTACCGATGGCGCTGGTGCTCGCCCGCACCGACTTCCCCGGGCAGGGCCTGGTGCGCTCGCTGGTGCTCCTGCCGCTCGTGCTCCCCCCGGTCGTCGGCGGCATCGCCCTGCTCTACACGTTCGGCCGGCGCGGGCTGCTCGGCGACGAGCTCGAGCTGCTCGGCCTCCAGGTCGCGTTCAGCACCACCGCGGTCGTGCTCGCGCAGACGTTCGTCTCGCTGCCGTTCCTCGTGGTCAGCCTCGAGGGCGCGCTGCGCAGCGCCGGGCAGCGCTACGAGGTCGTGGCCGCCTCCCTCGGCGCCGCGCCCACGACGGTGTTCCGCCGGGTCACGCTGCCGCTGGTGCTGCCGGGGCTGGCTTCGGGCGCCGTACTGGCCTTCGCCCGGTCGCTGGGCGAGTTCGGGGCGACCATCACCTTCGCCGGCAGCCTGGCCGGCACCACCCAGACGCTGCCGCTGTACATCTACAACCTCCGGGTCACCGACCCGGACGCCGCGGTCGCGATGTCGCTGGTGCTGGTCGTGGTCGCGGTCGTCGTGATCGGGGCCGCCCGTCAGGGCCCCCGTCGCCGGTGGAGCATCCGGTGAGCCTCGAGCTGCGGGCCATTGTCGCCGCGCGCGGTGTCGACGTGGCGTTCGACGTCGCGGCGGGCGAGACCGTTGCGCTGCTCGGGCCCAACGGCGCCGGCAAGTCCACGGTGCTCTCCGTGGCCGCCGGGCTGCTGCGCCCGGACCGGGGCGAGGTCCGCCTCGACGGGCGCGAGCTGACCGGCGAGCGACGGTTCGTGCCGCCCCACGACCGCCGGGTGGCCCTGCTCGCCCAGGACCCGCTGCTGTTCCCCCACCTCAGCGTGCTCGAGAACGTCGCGTTCGGGCCGCGGAGCCGCGGCGCCGGACGCCGGGAGTCCCACGCGGCGGCCCGGCGGTGGCTCGAGGAGGTCGACGCCGCGGACCTCGCGGATCGCCGTCCGGCCGAGGTCTCCGGCGGCCAGGCCCAGCGCATCGCGGTGGCCCGCGCCCTCGCCGCCGACCCTCGGCTGCTGCTGCTCGACGAGCCGATGGCGGCGCTCGACGTGGCCGTCGCCCCGGCGCTGCGCCAGACGCTGCGCCGGGTGCTCGCCGAGCGCACCGTCGTGCTGGTCACCCACGACGTCCTCGACGCGCTGCTGCTCGCCGACCGGGTCGTGGTGCTCGACGAGGGCCGGGTGGTCGAGCAGGGCCCCAGCGCCGAGGTGCTCGCGCGGCCGCGCAGCCCCTTCGCGGCCCGGATCGCCGGGCTCAACATGGTGACCGGCGCCTGGCGCGACGGCGCGGTCCACGGCCCGGTGGACGGCGCG
>NZ_DASWVI010000097.1:0-2279 GCF_036401255.1 Nocardioides sp.
CGAGGCCGCCGCCCACCGGCGCACCCGCCTCTCCCTGCGCCGCACCGGCGACGGCACGACGCGCCTCAGCGGCCTGCTCCCCGACGCGGTCGCGACCCGGCTCGCGACGTACCTCGAAGCCTTCACCAACCCCCGCAAGTCACCGGACGACGCGCTCGAGCGGCTGCCCTACCAGCGGCGCCTCGGCCAGGCGTTCTGCCAGCTCCTCGAGGCCGTCGATCCCTCGCGGCTGCCGCTGCACGGCGGTGACGCGACCACGGTGATCGTCACGCTCTCCCTCGACGACCTGCGTCGAGAGCTCGGCACCGCCCAGCTGTACGGCGGCGCCGCCGTCCCCGGCGGCGACACCCCCGAGGTGCCCCTCACCGCGGCCGAGGCCCGGCGGCTCGCCTGCACCGCGCGGATCATCCCCGCGGTGCTGGGCGGGCGCTCGGAGGTCCTCGACCTCGGCCGTGGACAGCGGCTCTTCTCCGCCGCCCAGCGCAAGGCGCTGTTGCTGCGCGACCGGCACTGCCGGGCCGAGGGCTGCGACATCCCCGGCACCTGGTGCGAGGCCCACCACTGGATCCCCTGGTCCTCCGGCGGCCGCACCGACCTCGCCGACGGCCTGCTCCTGTGCCACCACCATCACCACCGGGTGCACGACGGCCGCTACCGCGCCGACCTGCTCCCCGACGGCAGCGTCCGGTTCAGCCGACGGACGTAGGCCGTCGGCGAAATCGTCAGGACGACAGCGATCCCGCCGATCCTCCCCGTGGCGTCGCCCACGGACGGGCATGCCGTCATGCCCCACGTGAGGAGATCTCGGGATGCGTCTGCCCAGGAGCGCGGCCGTCGCGCTGACCGCCGGCGCGGCGCTCGCCGCGACCGTGGTGGGGAGCGGCGCGGGCGCCGCGCACGGTTCGCCCGGCCGGGCAGCCGACGACCCGCTCTACACCTTCGTCGCCGCCCCCGACTTCCTCAACCAGGACGTCGCCGACGTGCGCGGCCGCGCCGGCTGGCATGAGGGCGACCCGAACTCGTGGACCCCGCAGCTGCAGTCCAGCATCGACACCTTCCTCGACGAGGTCGCCGCCCAGCAGCCGCAGTCGGTCCTGGTCACCGGCGACCTGGTCGAGGGCCACTGGTTCGACGACGTCGCCGAGACCGGCATCTTCGGCCCGGCGGACAGCGCCCGGGACCGGGCCGCGATGCTCAAGCGTGCCGCGAACTTCTACCAGCGCGTGAACCTGCAGCGGTTCACCGACCGGGGTCTCGTGCTGCACGCCGCGGTCGGTGACCACGACATCGGCGACAACCCCTGGCGCAAGGCCTTCAAGCGCCGCAACGTGCCGGTGCTCAAGCACGTGTTCGGCAAGCACTACACGCGGACCCCGCAGGGCGAGGAGCGCTACGCCAACCACCCGGAGGGGTCGGAGTGGGACGAGACGGCGTACGCCGTCAAGCTCTCCCCCGACGTCCTGCTCGTCACGCTGGACGTGTTCCACCTCGGCCAGGACAACGTGTACGCCGAGGTCGTCGGCGCTCAGCTGCGCTGGCTGCGCGACACGCTCGCGAAGGCGCAGGCAGAGCAGACGAAGTGGATCATCGTCCAGGGCCACACCCCGATCGCGACCCCCGTCCGGACCCGGTCCTCCTCCGGCATGTCCGTGGCGCAGGGCACGAGCTCGCGGCTGTGGAAGGTCATGGCCCGCTACCGGGTCGACCTCTACCTGGCCGGCGAGGTCCACAACACCACGATGCGCCAGGCGGACGGCATCACCCAGATCTCCACCGGCGGGCTGCTCTACGCGGGCCAGGCCACCTACCTGACCGCCGAGGTGTACGCCGATCGGATCGAGTTCGAGGTCCGGGAGTTCGACCACGTGGCCGAGGGCCCGACCACCGACCTGCTCTGGCAGCTCGGCACCTACGACACGGTGGGCAACCGGCGCCTCCTGCCCGGCAGCCACTCGGCCGGCACGCTGACGTTGGCCGCTGACGGCAGCGTGACCAGTGCGACCGGCAAGCTCGCCCCCTACACCGACTGACCGGCGCGCGCTCTAGTGTCGGAGGTGTGATCGACGACCTCGAGACCATCACGGCGATCGCTGCGGCCGCGGAGGCCGCGGACGGCGCCGCACCGCTGGACGAGGCGACCTGGCTGACGCTGCGCCACCACCCCGACCGGGTGCGCTGCTGGCAGCGCGACCGGGGCTTCGCGCTGGTCATCGGCGACGAGCTGAGCCTGGTCGTGCACCCCGACGGCCGGGGCCGCGGCGCCGCGACCCGCCTGCTCG
>NZ_DASWVI010000098.1:0-3252 GCF_036401255.1 Nocardioides sp.
CCACCCGCACCACCCGAACTCCAACGCGCACTGGCCACCATCGACCGCCACGTCGAGGGCTACACCCACCGAGCGCGCCTAGGAAAGGCAGCCTGAAACTCAAGACAAACGCCAGAGTTCGAAGAACCTAGCTTCGCTAGCGACGATCGGCCTGGACCGAGGATCAGTACGCCGGCTCGCTGCGCGCGGCGAGCAGTCGGCGGAACGACGCCACCCGCTCGGGGTCGGCGTCGCCGCTGCGGAGCGCCTCGTCGAGACCGCACTCGGGCTCGTCGGCGCCGTGGGTGCAGCCGCGCGGGCAGTCCTCGGTCATCTCGTCGAGGTCGGGGAACGCCTCGATCAGCCGCTCCGGCTCGACGTGCGCGAGACCGAACGAGCGGATGCCGGGGGTGTCGACGATCCAGCCGTCGCCGGCGGGCAGCGCCAGCATGTACGCCGAGGTCGAGGTGTGCCGGCCCCGCCCGGTGACCGCGTTGACGATGCCGACCTCGCGCCGCGCGTGCGGCACGAGCGCGTTGACCAGGGTCGACTTCCCGACCCCGCTCGAGCCGAGCAGCACGCTGGTGCGGCCGCTCAGCCGCTCCCGCAGCGCGGTGATGTCGCCGCCGCGGTGGGTCACGACCCACGGCACGCCGAGCGAGCGGTAGGTCGCCGAGAGCGCGTCCGGGTCGGCGAGGTCGGACTTCGTCATGCAGATCAGCGGCTGCATCCCCGCGTCGTACGCCGCAACCAGGGCCCGGTCGATCAACCGCGGCTGCGGCTCGGGGTCGGCCAGCGCGGTCACCACGACCAGCTGGTCGGCGTTCGCGACGATCACCCGCTCGACCGGGTCGTCGTCGTCCGCGGTGCGGCGCAGCGTCGTCGACCGCTCCTGCACCTCGACGATCCGGGCGAGTGCGCCCTCGTCGCCCGAGGTGTCGCCGACGACCCGGACGCGGTCGCCGACCACCACGCCCTTGCGGCCCAGCGGCCGGGCCTTGACCGCCAGCACGGTCTGGCCCTCGACGAGCAGCGTGAACCGCCCCCGGTCGACGGTGACGACCACGCCGTCGACGGCGTCGGCGTACGTCGGCCGCTCCTTGGTGCGCGGCCGGGTGCTGCGGCGCGGTCGGTCGTAGTGCTCGACGTCGTGGTCGGAGTAGCGTCCGCGCGCCTTGGGGCTCATGCCCTGCTCACTGCTCGATCAGCCCGGACCAGAAGCCGGCGAAGTCGGGGAACGTCTTCGCGGTCGTGGCGATGTTCTCGACCCGCACGTCCTCGACGGCTGCCCCGACGATCACCCCGGCGTGGGCCATCCGGTGGTCGGCGTAGGTGTGGAACACCCCGCCGTGCAGCGGAGCGGGCCGGATGCTCAGCCCGTCGTCGAGCTCGGTGACGTCGGCGCCGAGGCCGCTCAGCTCGGTGGCGAGCGCGGCCAGCCGGTCGGTCTCGTGCCCGCGGATGTGCGCGACGCCGCGCAGGTGCGACGGCGCCTCGGCGAGGGCGCACAGCGCGGCCACGGCCGGGGTCAGCTCGCCGACGTCGTGCAGGTCGACGTCGATGCCGAGCAGCGTGCCGCTGCCGGTGACCCGCAGGCCGCCGCCGTCGGGGCCGGCCTCGAACGCCACCTCGCAGCCCATGGCGGTGAGGATCTCGCGCAGCGCGTCGCCGGCCTGGGTGGTCGCGCGCGGCCAGTCACGGACCACGACGCTGCCGCCGGAGACGGCGGCGAGCGCGAGGAACGGAGCGGCGTTGGACAGGTCCGGCTCGATGAGGTGGTCGACGGGGCGCACGGGACCCGGCGCGACCCGCCAGCGGTCGGCGTCGGCGTCGTCGACCTCGACGCCGTGCTCGCGGAGCATCGCGACGGTCATGTCGATGTGCGGGAGCGAGGGGACCGGCTTGCCGTCGTGGCGCACGTCGACGCCCTGTTCGTAGCGGGCGCCGGCGAGCAGCAGCGCGGAGATGAACTGCGACGACGCCGACGCGTCGACGACGACCGTGCCGCCGGCGACGGCACCGCGGCCGTGCACGGTGAACGGCAGCGCCTCACCCTCGACCGGTACGCCGAGGGTGCGCAGCGCGCCCAGGATCTCCCCGATCGGCCGCTTCCGCATGTGCGGGTCGCCGTCGAAGGAGATCGATCCCGTGGAGAGCCCCGCGACCGGGGGAACGAAGCGCATCACCGTCCCGGCGAGCCCGCAGTCCACGGCCGCGTCCCGGTCGAACGCGCCCGGTGTCACCGCCCAGTCCGCACCGGCGGTGTCGACGGTGGACCCGAGCGCGGTCAGCGCCGCGGCCATCAGCGTGGTGTCGCGCGACCGCAGGGCGCGCCGGACCACCGACGGGCCCTCGGCGATCGCGGCCAGCAGCAGTGCGCGGTTGGTCAGCGACTTGCTGCCGGGGAGCGTGACAACGGCGTCGACGGGGTGGTCCGCGCGCGGCGCGGGCCAGGGATCGGGGCTGATCGTCACCCGCGCAGCCTATCGGCGCCCAGGCGCCGGCTCGGGTGCCGGCTCAGGCGACCTTCGCCTTCGCGAGCCGGGCCTCCTGGCGCGCGGCGGCCGCGAGGTGCCGGGCCTGGCGGCGGGCGTCCTTGGCGGCGTGCCGGGTCCGCCAGGCGACGCCCGGCTTGCCGTCGGTGTCGCCGGCCGCGATGACCAGCCCGCCGAGGATCCCGAGGTTCTTGAAGAAGTGCAGCTTCTGCTGGGTCCGCTGGGCCGGATCCTGCACCTCCCAGAACCGGTGACCCGCCGCGGTGGTCGGCACCAGGGAGGCGGCCAGCACGGCCGCCGAGAGCCGGGGCGCCCGGCCGGTGGCCAGCGCGAGCCCGGCGCCGATCTGGACCCCGGCGTTGAGCTTCACCAGCGTCTCGGGGTCCTCCGGCAGCGGGATGCCGGCGCGCTTGGCCAGCGGGACGAGCCGGCTGGTGACGGGTTCGGCCTTGCCGGCGGGCCCCGAGGTGTTCTTCAGCGCGTTGGCCGCGCCGACGAGGAAGACCGAGGCGAGCATGGGGCGGGCGATGAGTCTGCTGACGGTCATGGACCCTTCTTACCCGGCCGGGTGTGAAGCCAGTCCTCGGGGCGGGCCCGCGATCAGGGCACGCCGACGGAGATCGTGGGCAGCGGCACACCCGCCACCCCGCCGGTCACCTGGGCGCCGACGCCGCCGGGGCCGGCCGAGGCCTCGACGCCCAGCTGGACGAGTGGTGACTGCGGGGGCGCGGACGGCGGGGCCGTCGGGCTGTCGCTGGGTGCGTCGCCGGGGCCGCGG
>NZ_DASWVI010000099.1:0-13152 GCF_036401255.1 Nocardioides sp.
GCCACTGGCGGCGTGCGCGGGCCCGGTCGCGGACCGCGTCGGCGCCGGCGCCGGTGTGGAAGGCTGACCCCCGTGCTCCTCCGCCACCGCGCGTCGACCGCGCTGCTCGCCGCCGTCCTCACCGCGCTCCCGGTCGCCGCGACCGGGTGCAGCGGCGACTCCGACGGCGGCTCCGCGGCCGACCCCGAGGAGGCACTCGCCACCGCCAAGCAGCACCTCGACGACACCAGCGGCGTCACGATCGCGCTGACCACCGACGACCTCCCCGCCGGCGTCACCGGGGTCGAGAAGGCCGAGGGCGTGCTCACCGACGCGCCTGCCTTCGACGGCAAGATCACCGTGCCGCTCGCGGGCCAGGCCATCGAGGTGCCGGTCATCGCGGTCGACGGCAAGGTCTACGCCGAGGTGCCGTTCACCTCCGGGTGGCAGGACATCGACCCCGCGGAGTACGGCGCACCGGACCCCGCTCAGCTGATGAGCGCCGACAACGGGTTCTCCACGGTGCTCTCCGCGACGACCGACCTCGAGAAGGGCAAGAGCGTGCGCGGCGGCGAGGACAACAGCGAGGTGCTCACCGAGTACACCGGCACCGTCCCCGGCGACGTCGTGGCCAACGTCATCCCCTCCGCCTCCGGCGACTTCGACGCCACCTACACGATCACCGACGACGGCGACCTGCGCAGCGCGGAGCTCACCGGGGTGTTCTACGAGGACTCCGACCCGATGACCTACACGGTGACGTTCGAGGCCTACGGCACCGAGAAGGACATCACCGCGCCGTGACGGTGCGGTGACCGGGGCTGCGATGAGGTCGTCGCGTCTGCTGCTGTCCCTCGCCGCGGTGGCCGTGGCGTTCGCCGCGGCCGACACCTACGTCGTCGTGCTCGCCCTGCCCGACATGATGGGCAGCGTCGGCGTCCCCGTCGACCAGCTCCAGCGCGCGGCCCCGATCATCTCCGGCTTCCTGCTGGGGTACGTCGCGATGCTGCCGCTGATCGGCCGGGTCGCCGACCTGCGCGGCCGGGTGCCGGTGCTGGTGGCCGCGCTCGCCCTGTTCGCACTCGGCTCGCTGGTCACCGCGCTCGCCTACGACATGCCGTCGATGGTGTCCGGCCGGTTCCTCCAGGGAGTCGGCGGCGGCGGGCTGGTGCCCGCCACCCTGGCGCTGGTCGCCGACCTCTACCCCGCCGAGCGGCGCGGGGTGCCGCTCGGGGTGGTCTCGGCCGTCCAGGAGCTCGGCAGCGTGCTCGGGCCGCTGTTCGGCGCGCTCGTCCTCGCCGTGGCCGACTGGCGGGCGATCTTCGCCATCAACCTGGCCGTGGGCCTGGTCCTGGCCGCGGTGATCCGGAGCCTCACGGAGGTCGAGGTGCGAGCGCAGCGAGCCTCGAGACCCCGTGCCTTCGACTGGATCGGGCTGCTGCTGGCCGTCGTGGCCCTCGCCGCCGGGGCCCTGGTCTTCGTGCAGCCCAGCCAGCTGATGCGCGACCTGACCTGGGGCCAGCTGTTCATCCCGGTCACGGGCTCGGGGCGCTGGCTGACCCCGCTGGGCCTGACCGCGATCGGCGCGCTGGTGCTGCTCGGCGTCCGGTGCGCGACGGCGCGCCGGCCGCTGCTGGACCTGCGGGGGTGGCTGCGCACGCTGCGCGAGGCCGACCTGCTCGGCGCGGCGTTCCTCGCGCTGGCGCTCGCCGGCGTGATCCTCGCCTTCGCCACCGCCGACCCCAAGGTCCAGGTCTTCTCCGACCAGGGCGCGTGGTACCTCCTCGGCTCCGCGCTCGCGACCGCCGCGTTCGTCGTCCACCTGCGGCGCGCCCCGGCGCCCCTCGTGCCGGCCGGCGCGCTCCGGCGTACCCCCGCGTGGGGTGCGATGCTGGTGAGCTTCTTCGTCGGCGCGGCCCTCATCGCCGCGCTCATCGACATCCCGCTCTTCGCGCGCACCACCGTCTACTCCGACTCCCAGCTGATGGCCGCCCTGGTGCTGGTCCGGTTCCTCGTCGCCCTGCCGGTGGGCGCCGTCGTGGGCGGCTACCTCACGCGTACGACGAGCGCCGGGCTGGTCACCGCGGTCGGGATGGCGTGCGCGGCGGGTGGCTTCGTGTGGATGGCGACCTGGGACCTGGGGAGCCTCGACCACGCGGCGGCGACGCTGCCGCTGGTGCTCGGCGGGTTCGGGTTCGGGCTCGCACTCGCGCCGGTCAACGCCGCGGTGCTCGCGAGCACCGACGACGACGTGCACGGCCTGGCGAGCGCGTTCGTCGTGGTCGCGCGGATGGTCGGGATGCTGGTCGGGATCTCCGCCCTGACCACGATCGGGCTGCGCCGCTACTACGCCGAGCAGGCCGACCTGCCGCTGGCACGCGAGGTCTGCGACGGCCGCAGCCGCTGCTCGGAGTTCACCGACCTGCTCAAGACCGCCGGCATCGCCCAGGAGCACACCGTGTTCACCGGCGCCGCGGTGTGTGCCGTGATCGCCGGCGTGGCCGCCCTGGTGCTGTTCCGACACGCCGCGACGCGTGCGATCTCGACCGGTGACCTCCTGCGGTCCGCCGGTTGACCGGTTCGCTAGCCTCCGGAACGTGACCACCTCGGACTTCGACGACCTCCTGGCCGCCAACCGCGACTTCGCCGCCCACTTCGAGCTCGCCGGCTTCGACGGCGTCGCCCGCGCGGGCGTCGCGATCGTGACCTGCATGGACTCGCGGATCGACCCGCTCGGCATGGTCGGCCTCGCGCCCGGCGACGCCAAGATCTTCCGCAACCCCGGCGGTCGCGTCACCGACCAGGCCCTGGAGGCGCTGGTCCTCGGTGTGCACCTGCTCAACGTCCAGCGAATCCTGGTGATCCCCCACACGCGGTGCGCGATGGCGTCCGCGACCCTCGAGGAGGTCCGTGAGCGGGTCGGCGCCTCGGCCGGTCAGGACGTCTCGTGGCAGACGTTCAACATGGTGCCCGACCAGCGGGCCGCGCTCGCCGACGACGTCCACAAGGTCGTCTCGCACCCGCTGATCCCCGACCGGGTCAAGGTCGGCGGGTTCGTCTACGACGTCGACACGGGGCTGCTCAACCCGGTGGTCTGACGATCTCGGTCTCCTCGAGGCCGGTGCCGTCGGCGTGGTGCTCGGCCACCACCCGGGCGGTGCCCGACTCGTCGACCGTCACGAACGCGACGGCGCGGTGCCGCACGCCCGTGGACTCCACGAGGTGACGCACGTACTCCAGCGGGTCGACGTCGCCGCGACCCATCACCCAGTCCGGCGGCGTGACCCACGAGCCCGGCGCGATGTGCACGAAGCCGCCGCGCGGCAGGTCGACCACCGCGAACGGTGCGGGGTCGACGCCCGCGGCCGCGAGTGTCCGCGCGGTGCTGAGCGCGACGTTCGAGAGCACGGCCAGGTCGGCTCGCGTGTCGAGGGCCCGCACCCGCAGCGCGTCGGCCGTCCACCACTGCTCGGAGACGGCCACCGCGACCAGCGCCCGCTCGGCGACCGACCACACCTCGACCGGCTCCCGGGTGTCCACCTCGACCACCGGCCACGGGCCCTCCAGCGGCGCCCGCGTCGCGGGGCTCCAGAGCTCCTCGGGTGGGCGCTCGACGTCGCGGCCGCGCTCGGCGTACCGCTCCTCGAGCACCTCGCGGGGACAGCGGCAGAACACCTCGACCACCGGCCCGGGCAGGGCGGCGAGGTCCTCGATCGCGCGCCGACGATCGACCCAGACGCTGTCGAGCACGCCGCGGCCGTTCTCGCGCGCCGTGGCCAGCATCGCCCGGACCGCGGCTCGGCCCAGCCGCCGCGACTCCTCGACGTCGTCGGCGCCGAGCGCTCCGACCAGACCCGCCTTGATGGTGTCCTTGGCCAGCAGCGGCAGCCCCAGCGCGCCCGCGAGGGCGGTCGCCAGCGTCGACTTGCCGGACGCCGGGGGCCCGGTGACCACGATGTACACGTCGGCGGCTGCGGGGTCTGCGCTCAGGGCCACGCGGGCCACCCTAGATCAGCCGGCGCGGACGACCTGGAGCGCCTCGCGGGCGATCTGCCACTCCTCGTTGGTGGGCACGACCAGCACCGCTACCTCGCTGTCGGCGGCGGAGATCGAGAACGCGCCCTCCCCCTGGGCTCGGTTGGCCGCCGCGTCGATCCGGATGCCGAGCCGCTCCAGCCCGGACAGCGCCTCGGCACGTACGTCGGGGGCGTGCTCGCCGACCCCGCCGGTGAACGTGATCGCGTCGACCCTGCCGAGCACGGCGTAGTAGGCGCCGACGTACTTGCGCAGCCGGTAGCAGTAGACGTCCATCGCCAGCCGGGCCCGCGGGTCGCCCTCCTCGAGGCGGCGCTCGAGCGCGCGCATGTCGCTCTCGCCGAGCAGGCCCCGGACGCCGGAGTCGCGGTTGAGGCGCTCGTCGATCTCCTCCAGCGACCAGCCCAGCTGCCGGTGCAGATGGGCGTGCAGCGCGGGGTCGACGTCACCGGACCGGGTCCCCATGACGAGCCCCTCCAACGGCGTGAGCCCCATCGAGGTGTCGACGGAGCGACCACCGGCGACCGCGGTCGCCGAGGCACCGTTGCCGAGGTGCAGCACGATCGTGTTCACCGACTCCACGGGGCGCCCGAGCAGGCGGGCGGTCTCGCCCGCGACGAACTCGTGCGAGGTGCCGTGGAAGCCGTAGCGCCGGATCCGGTGCTGCTCGCGCCACTCGAGCGGGACGGCGTAGGTGTAGGCCCGCTCGGGCAGGGTCTGGTGGAACGCGGTGTCGAAGACCGCGACGTGCGGGACCGTGTCGAAGATCCGGCGCGCCACCTCGAGGCCCTCGAGGTTCGCGGGGTTGTGCAGCGGCGCCAGCGGCACGAGGTCGCCGACCGCGGCGAGCACCGCGTCGTCGACGAGCACCGGCTCGGAGAACCGGGCCCCGCCGTGCACGACCCGGTGACCGACGGCGGCGATCTCCGCGTCGGCGAGCGCGGGCCCGTGCTCCTCGAACGCGCCGAGGGCGGCCTGGAGGGCGGCCTCGTGCGAGGGCAGCGGCAGCTCGGTGCGGTGCTTGTGCCCGTCGGGACCCGTGTGGCTGAGGATGCCGGTCGCGCCGGAGGAGTCGGCGATCCGCTCGGCCAGCCCCACGGCATGGGTCTGGCCGGTGTCGCCGTCCACGAGGCTGTACTTGAGCGAGGAGGACCCCGCGTTGATCACCAGGACGAGCGCGCTCACGCGGTGGTCTCCTTCAGCTGCTGGGCCTGGATGGCGGTGATCGCCACCGTGTTGACGATGTCGCGCACGGTGGCGCCACGGGACAGGTCGTTGACCGGCTTGCGCAGGCCCTGGAGGACCGGTCCGATCGCCACCGCTCCGGCGGAGCGCTGGACGGCCTTGTAGGTGTTGTTGCCGGTGTTGAGGTCGGGGAACACGAACACCGTGGCCCGGCCGGCGACCGGGGAGTCGGGCAGCTTCGTGCGCGCGACCGAGGCGTCGATGGCGGCGTCGTACTGGATCGGGCCCTCGACGAGCAGCTCCGGCGCCCGTTCGCGCACCAGCGTCGTCGCGGCCGAGACCTTCTCGACGTCGCTGCCCGCGCCCGAGGAGCCGGTCGAGTACGACAGCATCGCCACCCGGGGCTCGATGCCGAACGCCGCCGCGGTGGCCGCGGAAGAGATCGCGATGTCGGCGAGCTGCTCGGCCGTGGGGTCGGGGTTGACCGCGCAGTCGCCGTAGACGAGCACCTGGTTCTCCAGGCACATGAAGAACACCGACGACACGACCGAGACCCCCGGGACGGTCCGGACGACCTCGAGCGCCGGCCGGATCGTGTGGGCGGTGGTGTGCACCGCACCCGAGACCATGCCGTCGGCGAGGCCCAGCTCGACCATCATCGTGCCGAAGTAGGACTCGTCGCGCACCCGCGCGAGTGCGGCGTCCCGCTCGAGGCCGCGGTGCTTGCGCCGCTGGTAGTACTCCTCGGCGAACCGGTCGGCCAGGTCGGAGGTGCGCGGGTCGAGCAGGGTCGCCGCCGAGACGTCCACGCCGATGCCGGCGGCCTGCGCGCTGATCCGGATGGGGTCGCCGAGCAGGGTGAGGTCGGCCACCCCGCGGCGCAGCAGCAGGTCCGCGGCCTGCAGCACGCGCTCCTCCTCGCCCTCCGGCAGCACGATGTGCTGACGGCGGCTGGTGGCGTCGTCGACCAGCTGGTGCTCGAACATCAGCGGGGTGACGGCGGTGGTCCGCGAGACGTCGAGCCGGTCGAGCAGCGCGACGCCGTCGACGTGCTGGGCGAACAGGCCGAGTGCCGCGGCGATCTTGCGCGGCGAGCTCGTCGTGAGCCGGCCCCGCACCGAGGTCAGCGCCGCCGAGGTCTCCTGGGTGAGCAGGTCGGTCGCCACGATCGGCAGCGTCGCGCCGGTTCCCTCCAGCAGCCGGGCGACCTGGGCGGGCAGCTCGATGCCGCCGTTGAGCACGATCCCGGCGACCTGCGGGAAGTTGGCCGACACGTGGGCCATCAGGACCCCGAGGACCACCTCCGGCCGGTCGCCGGCGGTGACGACGACCGCGCCGTCGAAGAGCCGGTCGAGCACGTTGGGCATCGTCATGCCGGCGACGACCAGCCCGAGCACCTCGCGGTCGAGCAGCGCCGGGTCGCCGGAGACCAGCGTCCCGTCGACGGCCGGCATCAGGTCGGCGACCGAGGGCGCGGAGAGCAGCGGGTCGTAGGGCAGCGCGTACGCCGGCACCGCGTCGGTCGCGAGCGCGTCCACGACCTCGGCCGGGTCCGCGTGGGTCACCCGGTTGACCGCGATCGCGAACAGCGTGGCGTGGTTGGCCGCGATCGCCTGGGTGGTGATCTCCGCCAGCGTCACCAGCTCGGCCGGCGTCCGGTCCTTGCCGTTGAGCACCAGCAGCACCGGCGAGCTCAGGTTGGCCGCGATCCGGGCGTTGTAGGACAGCTCGGTCGGAGTCGCGACGTCGGTGTAGTCCGACCCGATCACCACGACCGCGTCGCACCGCTCCGCGACCCGGTGGTAGCGCTCCACGATCGTGTCGAGCGCCGCGACGGGGTCGGCGTGCACGTCGTCGTACGTGACGCCGGTGCACTCGTCGTAGTCGAGCGTGACCGCCTCGTGGGCGATCAGCAGGTCGAGGACGTAGTCGCGCTCACCCCGGGCGGTCGCCTGGTCGTTGCGGACGATCGGCCGGAAGACACCGACCCGCTCGACCCGCCGCGAGAGCGCGTCCAGCACGCCCAGCGCCACGGCCGACTTGCCGGTGGAACCCTCGACGGACGCGACGTAGACGCTCGTGCACACGGGTCGACCCTATGCCGCACGAGCAGGCCGCCGAGGGGCCGCCCGGGCCAGATCGGAGGACCAAAGTCCACAATTCAACCAACGGCTGAGGGCCGGGTCACACCTGGCCGGCCAGGACGTAGCCGAGGGCCGCGGCGGCCGTGCCGGCGAGCAGGCTGGCGACGACGTTGACCACGGCGTAGAGCCGGGCGCCGTCCTCGACGAGCCGGAACGTCTCATAGCCGAACGTGCTGTACGTCGTCAGCGCCCCGCACAGACCCGTGCCGAGACCGAGCAGGACCGGGTCGGGGACGTCGTGCCCGGTCGTCAGGCCGACCAGCACGCCGAGCACCAGCGAGCCGACGACGTTGACCAGCATCGTGCCCCAGGGCACCAGGCTGTCGTGGCGGGCCTGCACGGCGCGGTCGACCAGGTAGCGGCCCGGCGCCCCGACCGCCGCGCCGAGGCACACCCAGACGACCCCGGTCACGCGGGGGCGTCCCGGTAGCGGTGCACGACCACGCTCACCTCGTCGAGCGTGACCAGGCCCTCGCCGACGACCTCCTCCACCTCGGGCAGGAACGCCTCGACCCGCTCGGCGCTGTCGATCACCACGATCGCGACCGGCAGGTCGTCGGAGAGCGACAGCAGCCGACTGGTGTGGACGACCGGGCTGGAGGACCCGAACCCCTCGATCCCGCGGAACACGCTCGCCCCCGCGAGCCCGGCGCGGTGCGCCCGGTGCACGATCTCGGTGTAGAGCGGCTTGTGGTGCCAGGTGTCTGACTCCCCGACATAGATCGTCATCCGGGTCGCCCGGCCGCCCAGGCTGCCGCGTGCCGTCGCCTCACCCGTCATCGCTGTGTCTCCCCTCTCCTCGTCCTGCGCGAGCGCCGGCGCACCCGCGCGGCGGCTCGGACACCCGTGCGGGCCGCGGCCACCCCGGCCACGACCGCGACCAGCGCGGCCGCCAGCGTCCCCGCCCAGTAGCCCAGCGCGATCGCCGGGCGTCCGGCGTCGAGCAGCGACACCGTGTCGACCGCGTACGTCGAGAACGTCGTGAACCCGCCGAGCACGCCGACCCCGGCGAACGGGCGCAGCAGCGGGTGCGCCCCGCCCACCTCGACGACGAACACCATCAGCGCGCCGATCAGCAGGCAGCCGAGCGCGTTGACCCCCAGCGTCGTCCACGGGAAGGCGTGCTCGGGCGTCGGCCAGACCCGCCCGGCGGCGTACCGCGCCGACGCGCCCACGACGCCGCCGAGCGCGATCGCCGGCAGCACGAACCGGTGCCGGCTCCACTCCCGCCGCTGCCCGGCCACGTGGAGGTCCACGTCCGGGTCGGTCTGGGGCGCGGACATCCGGCCTCCTGCGGTGGGCTGTGGCTGCTCGGAGGTGCCGTCAGGCGTCGATCGCCTCGACGTCGACCTCGTAGGCGCCCTGGACGATGAACTCCTTGCGCGGCGCGACCTCCGAGCCCATGAGCAGCTCGAAGACCTGCGCCGCCTCCTCGGCGTTGTCGATGGTGATCCGGCGCAGCGTGCGGTGCCGGGGGTCCATCGTGGTCTCGGCCAGCTGGTCGGCATCCATCTCGCCGAGGCCCTTGTAGCGCTGCACCGGCTCCTTCCAGCGCACGCCCTTCTTCTTCAGCTCGGCGAGCTTGCGCTGCAGCTCGTCGTCGGAGTACGTGTAGACGTACTTCTCCATCCCCTTCTTGGGGTTGGAGATCTCGACGCGGTGCAGGGGCGGCACGGCGGTGTAGACCCGGCCCTCCTGGATCAGGTCGGGCATGTACTTGTAGAACAGCGTCGCGAGCAGGCAGCGGATGTGCGCACCGTCGGAGTCGGCGTCGGCCATGAAGATGATCCGGCCGTAGCGACGGGCCTCGAGGTCGAACGTCCGGCCCGACCCGGCGCCGACGACCTGGATGATCGAGGCGCACTCGGCGTTCTTGAGCATGTCCCCGACCGAGGCCTTCTGGACGTTGAGGATCTTGCCGCGGATCGGCAGCAGCGCCTGGAACTCGGAGTTGCGGGCCAGCTTGGCGGTGCCGAGCGCGGAGTCACCCTCGACGATGAACAGCTCGGTGCGGTCGTTGTCGGCCGCCCGGCAGTCGGCGAGCTTGGAGGGCAGCGCCGAGGACTCGAGCGCGTTCTTGCGGCGCTGGGTCTCCTTGTGCTGGCGCGCGGCGATGCGGGTCTTGGCGGCGCCGGCGACCTTCTCCATGACGAGCTTGGCCTGCGCCTTGTCGCCGCGCTTGGTCGAGGTGAGGAACTTCTTCAGCTCGCTGGAGACGACGCGGCGTACGACGGTCCGGGCGGCGGGCGTGCCGAGGATCTCCTTGGTCTGCCCCTCGAACTGGGGCTCGGCCAGCCGCACGGTGACGACCGCGGTCATGCCCTCGAGCACGTCGTCCTTGATCACGTCGTCGTCGTTGACCTTGAGCACCTTCGCGGACTTCATCACGTCGTTGAACGTGCGGGTCACCGCCTGCTCGAAGCCGCTGACGTGGGTGCCGCCCTTGGGCGTGGCGATCACGTTGACGAACGACCGGAGCACGGTGTCGTAGCCGGTGCCCCACCGCAGGGCGACGTCGACGTGCAGCTCGCGCTCGACCTCCTGCGGGGTCATCTGCCCGCTCTCGTCGAGCAGGGGCACGGTCTCGGTGAACGTGTCGGTGCCCTGGAGCCGCAGGATGCCGGTGACCGGCTCGTCGGGCGCCAGGAAGTCCGCGAACTCCGCGATGCCGCCGTCGTGGCGGAACTTCTCCTCGACCGGGTCGGGGCCGCGCAGGTCGCGGATCACCAGCTCCAGGCCGGGCACGATGAACGAGGTCTGCCGGGCCCGGGCGATCAGGTCGTCGTAGACGAACTGGGCGTCCTTGGTGAAGATCTGCCGGTCCGGCCAGAACACGATGCGGGTGCCGGAGCGGCCCTTCGCGACCCGGGCGCCCTTGCGGGTCAGGCCCGACCGCGCCTCGAAGCCGGCGTCCGGGCCCTCCCCGGCGAACACGCCCGGGACGCCGCGCCGGAACGAGATGCCCTGGCGCGCCGGCGAGCGGTCCACGTCGATGTCCATCCGGGTCGCGAGCGCGTTGACCACCGAGAGGCCCACGCCGTGCAGGCCGCCGGTGGCGACGTAGGAGCCGCCGCCGAACTTGCCGCCGGCGTGCAGCTTGGTCGCCACCACCTCGACGCCCGGGAGCCCCGTCTTGGGCTCCTTGTCGGTCGGGATGCCCCGGCCGTCGTCGTAGACCTCCGCCGACCCGTCGGGGTGCAGCGTGACCTCGACGTGGCTCGCGTGGCCGCCGAGGGCCTCGTCCACACCGTTGTCGATGATCTCCCAGAGGCAGTGCATCAGCCCGCGGGTGTCGGTCGACCCGATGTACATCCCGGGACGCTTGCGGACCGCCTCCAGGCCCTCGAGGACGAGGAGGTGCGCGGCGTTGTACGTGTTGTCGATCGTGGGGCTCCTGGTCGTGCCGGCCGTTTCGCGGGGTGGCCGGCCATCCGTGCGGTCTGGTGCTCCGAATCTACCTGCGACACGCCGGTGGCCGATGAAGGCACGCCTGCGGAGCCCGCGGATACCGTGGTCGAGGATTCGTCACGATGTGGAAACGATCGGCGCCCGCGGTCCCCGTTCCGCAACCTCGGGCGCCACTGGTTCGTCAGACTGTTCAGAGATCGAGGTTTGTTTTCCCTCACACCGATGCCTCTCAAGGCATGGAAATCGGCCGAAGAGGGAAGTGACAACATGATTGGATGAGGTGTCGGACACCACGGCCGGCCGGGAATCTTGGGGCCCGCCGCTACGTTGTGCCAGACACCGACGCAGAAGAAGAAATGAGGCCGATGTGACCACTGCAGGTGCCCCCAGCACCGCAGCGCTGAGCGCCGCGGACCGTTGCGACCGTTGCGGAGCCCAGGCCTACCTTCGCGTGGAGCTCCAGTCGGGCGGTGAGCTGCTCTTCTGCGCCCACCACGCTCGCGAGCACGGTGCCAAGCTCAAGGAGATCGCCGCCAACGTCGTCGACGAGACCCACAAGCTCTCCGGCACCCCCGCCATCGCCCCCGACGGCGAGCGCTGAGCGAGCGCCCGCCACCGCAAGATCTCCGCAAGACCTCCAGCGCGGCCCCGGACCTCCAGTCCGGGGCCGCGGTGCGTCCGCACGCCGAGCGCCGGCGTCCCGGCCGGCTGTGACAGGGTGCTGCCATGTCCCTGACCGAGGTCCTCGTCTCGCTCGCGATCGCCGTGGGCCTGGTCGGGATCATCGTGCCGATCCTGCCCGGATCCGTCCTGGTCATCGGTGCGATCACGGTGTGGGCCTGGTCGGTCGACGAGGCGGCCGCATGGTGGGTCCTGGTGGTCGCCGCAGCGCTGATCGGCGCCGGCACGGTCGTGAAGTACCTGGTCCCGGGACGCCGGCTCAGCCAGGCCGGGATCCCGGCCTCCACCCAGTGGTTCGGGGTGCTGCTCGGCGTGGTCGGCTTCTTCGTCGTGCCCGTGATCGGCCTCGTCATCGGCTTCGTGCTCGGCGTCTACCTCGCCGAGGCCCGCCGCGTCGGCCCTGACGAGGCGTGGCCCTCGACGATCCACTCGCTGCGGGCCGCCGGGCTCAGCATCCTGATCGAGCTCGTGGCGGCCCTCGCCGCGACGGTCGCCTGGGTCGTCGGGGTGAGCATCACCTGATGCCGATCCTGCTCTCGCTGCTCGCGGCGGTGGCGTACGGCCTCAGCGACTTCAACGGCGGCGTGTTCTCCCGGCGTGGCGGCGCGTGGGCGGTGTCCCTGACCGCGCAGGGCGGCGGCGCCGCGCTGGTGGTGCTGCTCGCGCTCGCCACTGGCGGCTCCCCCACCGGCGCCGACTATGCCTGGAGCCTCCTCGCCGGCCTCGGCAACGGCTTCGGTACGGCGTTCCTGTACCGCGGCCTCTCCTCGGGCCGCATGGGGGTCGTCGCCCCCGTCTCCGCCGTGGGCTCCGTGCTGGTCCCGGTGGCGGTCGGGGTGGGCGCCGGCGAGCGTCCGGGTCCGCTCGTATGGACCGGCATCCTGCTCGCGCTGCCCGCCATCTGGCTGGTGTCGCGCGAGCCGGAGGCCATCTCCCCGGCCCCACCCGCCGGGTCCGGCCTGGTCGACGGCATCCTCGCCGGCGTCGGGTTCGGCACGCTGTTCGCCGCCCTCGCCCAGATCCCCGAGGAGGCCGGGTTCCTGCCGCTGGCGCTCAACCAGGTCGTCGCGGGCGTGGTCATCGTCGTCGTCGCGATCGCCCTCGGCCGGCCGTGGGTGCCCCGCAACCGGTACGCCCTCGGCGGCCTGATCAGCGGCGCCCTCGGCGCCGTGGCCACCGGCGCCTTCCTGGTCGCCACCCAGGGCGGCTATCTCACCGTCACCTCGGTGATCAGCTCGCTCTACCCGGCCGTCACGGTGCTGCTCGCGGCCACCGTGCTGCGCGAGCACGTCCACCGCGCGCAGGGCGTCGGACTGGCGCTCTGCGGGCTCGCGGTCGCCCTGGTCGCGGCCGGGTGAGCCGCGGCCCGGGTCGGCGTGGGTCGGCGTGGGTCGGTCCGGGTCGGTCCCGGTCAGTCCAGGTAGTCCCGCACTAGGGACGCATGAACGCTGTAGTTGCGAGCGTTGCAAACCTGCAGGTCAGGAGTAGTGTGGGCCGCAATACCTTGGACTGAAAACAGCAGCCCCGGCCGGTGCGCGAACACCGGCCGGAGCCTCGACACCGCCTACACAGGAGGCAGCATCGTGAGCACAGCATCCCCCACCACCGCGCCCAGCACATGCCCCGGCTGGTGCATTGACAGGTCGGGCCACGGCATCAACGACGAGCACGACGACGGCACCGGGGACCGCCTGCACCGCGGCCCGCGGTTCGGCCCGCT
>NZ_DASWVI010000100.1:0-32055 GCF_036401255.1 Nocardioides sp.
GCGGTCGAGCTCGAGGTCGGGCGGGATCGCGCTGACCGCGCCCTCCCCGACGCTCGGGGACGGCGACTCCGACTCGATCCCCGGCGTCGCGCACGGCTCGGCGGAGAACACGCACAGCTGCGCGCGGACCACCTCCGAGCGATGCGACATGTTCGAGAGCGCGGTCGCCACCGCCTGGTCGCCGCCGGCGGCGCCGTAGGACGTGTCCAGGTAGAGCGCGTTGCCCGAGCGGACCACACCCCACAGGGTCAGCTGGGACACGAGGTCGGGCTCCTCGACCTGCTCGATGAACGAGAGCGCCCCCTCGCCCAGCCCCCCGTCGATCTCCTGGTGCACCAGCGCCGAACCGCCGCCGATCTCGTCGCGCGGGCAGTCCGCGACGCCGGACCGGAGCGCCGACATCGCCTGCTCGGCGGCCGCGTCGTCGGCGTACAGCGCCAACGTGCGGCCCTGGTACGCCTCGTTCTCCTCGAACCGTGCCCCGGCGAGGTCGACGGTCGCCACCGGGTCGTCGGACGACCAGACCGTGGTGCCGCAGAGCACGATGTCCTCGACGCCGGAAGCGGCGCGGACCGGCGGCTCACCGAACATCCCGTGGTTCAGCGGGAAGTCCTCGGGCACCGTCTGCACCCAGTCGGTCTGCGGAGCCGGCTGGATGGACCGGCTGTCGTCATGGTCGGCGAGCACGGCGATCGGCGTGACGATCGCGGCGACCACCGCGACCGCGGCGGCGCCGGCGAGCACGTTGTTGCGCCGGCGGATCCGGTCGCCGCGGCGGCGCACCTCGGACGCGGGGAGGGGAGTCATGGGGGCTCCTGGGACGCTGAAGTTCTCGAGCTCCTCGATCGGGTCACGCATGGCTCGCCCCTTCCTGGAGATCGCCGGGTCTGTCGTCGGCGAGCAGCACGGCCAGCGCCGCGCGGCCGCGGCTGAGCCGGGCCTTGATCGTGCCTTCGGGGACGCCGACCTCGCGGGCGACGTCGTGGACGGGGAGGTCGGCGATGTGGTGCAGGACCAGCGCCTGCCGCTGCGCCTCCGGCAGCTGCTTGAGCGCCGCCACCAGCGCGACGTGCGCCTCGCTCGGCGCCGCCGCCTCGGTGGGTGCCCCGACCGCGCGGTCGGCCGGCCTGCGGCCTCGCGTCGTACGCCGCCAGCGGCTCACCGCGAGGCGGTACGCCGTGGTCCGCACCCAGGCCTCCGGGTGCTCGGCGCGGTCGAGCTTGCGGCGGTGCGCCCACGCCCGCGCGAACGCCTCCTGGACGCACTCCTGCGCCTCGTCCCGGTTGCCGATCATCGCGTAGACCTGGCCGGTGACCCGCTGGAACGACGCGCTGTAGAACTCGTCGAACGTGGCCTCGTCCATCGCCCCTGTGTCCCGTCTGTGTGCGGCTCGGCTCGGTGCCGAGTCGAGAGGGATACGCCTCGGCGGGCACCACGGTTGCACGCCCGGGGCGGATTTCTCCCGAGGTCAGCCCGCGGCCGGCGCGGGCATCGCCCCGAGCCGGGCCAGGGCGCGCTCCACGAGCGCCTCGAACGCGGCGGCGGACATGCCGGCGGCGGGGTCGGGGACGAACCCGATCTGCGCGAGCGCCGTCCCGTCCCGGACGATGCCCATCAAGAAGCTCACCGACCGGTTGTCGCTGACCTCGGTCGTCACCCGCCAGATCGTGAGGTCGCGGTGCTTGCCCGCGTCCTGGCGGATCCGGTCGACCGTGGTCCCGATGCGCTTGTCCGAGCAGCGTCGCAGCCGGTCGCGGACGGCGTCGACGAACCCGGCCGCCTTGCGCTCGGGCAGCGTGCCGACGGTCTCGGTGAGCCCGAACTCCGCTCGCAGCTTGGCGCCGGGGATCAGGAACGTGCGGGTGGCGCTGTTGCTGACCGGCGCCTTGAAGTCGGTCTGGTCGCAGCTGGTGGCGGCGGCGTTGGTGCGCGCCTGGCGCGGCTCGGTCCCCACCCAGGGGCGGCGTACGTCGCCGACCGGTGCCAGGTCGACCTCGGCGAGCATGCCGGGGACCACGGCCACCGGCACCGGCGGCATCCGCCGGAGCCGGGGCACGGTCGTGCACGCGCCCGCGCCGGTGCGCCCGCAGAGGCCGTCGACCGCGTTCTCGAGCAGCTGCGCGGACCGGGTCAGCTCGGGCGCGCGACCGACGGGGGAGCGGGTCAGGACGGTCGTGGTCAACAGGCCCGTGCGGGCGACCCCCGCGACCAGCGTCGAGCGCGGCTTGTCCCAGGTGCGCAGCACCAGCAGCGTCGCCTCGTCGCCCACCCCGCGGACCTCGCGGGTCTCGAGCAGCTGGGCGCGCTCGTCGGCGCAGCCGGCGAACCAGCCCACGGCGGTGCGGTAGCCGCGCCCCGCGGCCTTCGGGGTGGCCGAGGCCTGGGTGGCCTGCACCGCCTCGGTCGCCTTGCCTGCGGACGAGGTGAACGTCCGGACCATCGCGTCGGTGCTGCGGGGGTCGGCGTACCGGCTGGTCTGGCAGGGCATCACCAGGCCGTCGCCCTCGGTGTTCTCGTCGGTGCGCGCGATGGCCCACCCCGTGCCCGGGACCCGTGCGCCGATCTGCTCCGCGCTCAGCAGGCTGCTCTCGGGGACCTCGACCGGATCGGGGGTGGGCGAGCTCGACGGCTGTGGCTTGTGGCTCGGCCGCGGCTCCACGCGCTCCCCGGCGAGCGTCGGCCTGACCCCGTCGGCGTCGGTGACGAGCGTCCCGGTGACCACGAGCGCGGCGACGGTGGTGGCGATGCCGATCACGGTGTGGGTACGCCGGCGTGCCGACCCGGCGCGACGGATGATCGGGGCCCGTGGCCAGCGGCTGGCCTCGACGTGCGCGCGGATCGGGTCGAAGAGCGTGCGGATGCTCGTGGTCGGCACCTCGCGGAGCACCGAGAGCTGGGCGGTCGCGCTCTGGAGCTCGCGCTCGGCGTCGGTGCGGGGCAGCCCGACCTCCCGGGCGATCTCGGCGAGCGACGCGGTGGTCAGCTCGGTGAGCAGCAGCACCTTGCGCTGCGCCGGCGGCAGCTTGCCCAGGGCGTCCAGCGTCGCCTTCACCTCGGGGTCGAGGCCCTTCTCGCGGTGCCACAGCTTGGCGGTGTGGCGCCGCTGGGCATGCGCGCAGGCGCGCACCCTGACCGACGCCTCCGGGTCCTCCAGGCGGCGCACCTTGCGCCAGTGGTGCGCGGTCACGACGAAGGCGTCGCGGACCGCGGCGCGGGAGGCGGAGAGGTCGCCGGTCAGGCAGTACGTCAGCAGCAACAGGCGGTTGCGGACGTCCTTGTAGAACTCGTCGAACTGGTCGGGGTCCCTCATGGCGTCGTCCACCGTAGCCCGCCCGGCCGATCGCGGCGAACCCTCGAGTAACCCGCGCCGAACCCCGGGGAACCGGCGTGGGAGCCCCGATCCGGGCGGTTCCGAGGGTGATGATGGCCGGGCCATGACATCGCTGCCGCCCGGTCCGAACCCCACCGCCGCGGCCCGACGCGGGGCCCTCGGCGCTGGTGCCCTCGATGCTGGGGACGCGCGGCACCGCCGGCCGTTGGTGCTCGTCGCGACCCTCGGCGGAGCGAGCGCGGCCCTCGGCACGCTCCTGGTCTGCCTGGCGGTCGGGGTCGTGGGCTGGTTCCTCGCCGACGCCGGCGCACACGGAACCCCACGCGACGGGTTGCGCGTGGGGGCGCTCGGCTGGCTGCTGGCCCACGGCTCGGGACTCCGGGTCGACGGGGTCGCGGTGAGCGTCATCCCCCTCGGCCTGACGTCGCTGGCCGCCTGGGCCGTGTGGCGGCTCGGCCACCGCGTGGGCGACTCGGTCTCGGGCCACGGGCCCGACGCCGACCGGATCGCCGACGGCGAGCGCGACTGGACGGTCGCGACCGCGACCGCCGCGTTCGCCGCGGGCTACCTCGTCGTGGCGTCCGTCACCTTCCGGCTGGCGGCCACCGCCGAGACCGCCCCGTCCCTGGTGCGCGTGGTCGGCTGGTCGCTGCTGCTCTGCGCGACCTTCGGCCTGGCGGCCATCTCGGTGGGGTCGGGCCGGGCGGCGATCTGGGCCGCGTTCGTGCCCGCCTCCGTGCGCGCCGCGGTCTCCGCGTGCCTGCGGGTGCTCGGCGGCTACCTGCTGGTCTCGACCGTGGTGTTCGCGATCGCGCTGGCCGTCGACTTCGGTACGGCGGTCAACGTGATGTCCCGCCTGCACCTCGGCGCCGGTGATGGCACGGTCTACACCGCGCTCACCGCGACGCTCGTGCCCAACGCCGCGGTGTTCACCGGCTCCTACCTGCTGGGGCCCGGCTTCGCCGTCGGCGTCCACACGGTCGTCTCGCCCACGGCGGTCGCGCTCGGGCCGCTGCCGATGTTCCCGCTGCTCGCGGCGCTGCCGGCCAACGGCCCGACGCCCGCGTGGACGGCGTACCTCCTCGTGCTGCCCCCGCTGACCGCGGCGGTGGCCGTGGCCCGGTCGCAGCGGCGGTTCCCGACGCTGCGGTGGGACCACGGGGCGCTGCGCGGCTGCGTCGGCGGCGCGCTCGCCGGGCTGCTGCTGGGACTGCTCGCCGCGGTCTCAGGCGGGGCGGTCGGCCCGGGCCGGATGCGCGAGGTCGGGCCGCCCTCGTTCGACGTGCTCGTGCACGCGATCACGGCGTTCGGCCTCGGCGGACTCGCCGGCGGCGTGCTCATGACCTGGTGGCAGCGCCGGGCCCGGAGTCAGGCGTCTCTAGACTCCACCGCGTGACCCCCCACCCCTCCGGTCCCGCCCGTCTCGTGGTGCTCGTCTCGGGGGCCGGCACCAACCTCCAGGCCCTGCTCGACGCCTGCGCGGACCCCGAGTACGGCGCCTCGGTGGTCGCCGTCGGCGCGGACCGCGAGGACATCGAGGGGCTGGCGCGCGCGGAGCGGGCCGGCGTGCCGACGTTCGTACGCCGGGTCGGCCAGTTCCCCAGCCGCGAGGACTGGGACCACGCGCTCGCCGAGGTCGTCGCCGGCTTCGAGCCGGACCTGGTCGTGCTCGCCGGGTTCATGAAGCTGGTGGGTGCGGAGTTCCTCGAGCGCTTCGCGGGCCGGGTCGTCAACACCCACCCCGCTCTGTCCCCGTCCTTCCCCGGCATGCACGGCCCGGCGGACGCGTTGGCGTACGGGGTGAAGGTCACAGGCGCCACGCTGTTCGTCGTCGACGCGGGCGTCGACACGGGCCCGATCGTGGCGCAGACCGTCGTGCCCGTCGAGGACGGGGACGACGTCGAGGCGCTGCACGAGCGGATCAAGGTCGCCGAGCGGCGGATGCTGGTCGACTCCGTCGGCCGGATGGCCCGCGAGGGCGTCACCATCGAGGGTCGGCGGGTGCGCTTCGGCGGTTGACCCCCCGTATGCTGGCCGCACACGACTGGCGCAGGTGGGTGGACCACCGGGGAGTGACATCGGGAGCATCGACCGCCTGGGTGCTCCTTCCACGCGAGCAGGAGTGACCCCATGTCAGAGCACCGCATCCCGATCCGTCGCGCCCTGGTGTCGGTCTACGACAAGACCGGCCTGGAGGATCTCGTCCGTGGCCTGCACGACGCCGGTGTCGAGCTGGTCTCGACCGGCGGCTCGGCCAAGCTGATCGAGGGCCTCGGCCTGCCGGTCACCAAGGTCGAGGAGCTGACCGGGTTCCCCGAGTGCCTCGACGGGCGGGTCAAGACGCTGCACCCGCGGGTGCACGCCGGCATCCTCGCCGACCGGCGCCTGGACAGCCACGTCCAGCAGCTCGCCGACCTCGGCGTGGAGCCGTTCGACCTGGTCGTGTCGAACCTCTACCCGTTCCGCGAGACCGTCGCGTCGGGGGCGAGCCCCGACGAATGCGTGGAGCAGATCGACATCGGCGGGCCCTCGATGGTGCGCGCGGCCGCCAAGAACCACCCCTCGGTCGCGATCGTCACCTCGCCGGACCGCTACGCCGACGTGCTCGCCGCCGTCTCCGCCGGCGGCTTCACCCTCGAGCAGCGCAAGGGACTGGCCGCCGAGGCGTTCCGGCACACGGCCGCCTACGACGTCGCGGTCGCCGACTGGTTCGCCTCGACCTACGTCCCGGCCGAGGACGGCTGGCCGGAGTTCGCCGGGGAGACCTGGGCCAAGGCCGCCGTGCTGCGGTACGGCGAGAACCCGCACCAGGGCGCGGCCCTCTACACCGATGGCACGGGTGGCCTGGCCGGCGCCGAGCAGCTGCACGGCAAGGAGATGTCCTACAACAACTACGTGGACACCGACGCGGCGCGGCGAGCGGCGTACGACTTCGACGAGCCGGCGGTCGCGATCATCAAGCACGCCAACCCCTGCGGCATCGCGGTCGGCGCCGACGTCGCCGAGGCGCACCGCCGCGCCCACGAGTGCGACCCGGTGAGCGCGTTCGGCGGCGTGATCGCGGTCAACCGACCGGTGTCGGTCGAGATGGCGCGCCAGGTCGCCGAGGTGTTCACCGAGGTGATCGTGGCGCCGGCGTACGACGAGGGCGCCGTCGAGATCCTCCAGGGCAAGAAGAACATCCGCATCCTGCGCTGCGCCGACCCGGCCGGCGGCCGGGGCACCGAGCTGCGGCAGATCAGCGGCGGCGTGCTGGTGCAGGAGCGCGACCGCGTCGACGCCTCCGGCGACGACCCGGCGACGTGGACGCTCGCGGCCGGTGAGCCCGCCTCCGCGGAGGTGCTCGCCGACCTCGCGTTCGCGTGGACGGCCTGCCGGGCGGCGAAGTCCAACGCGATCCTGCTGGCCAAGGACGGCGCCTCGGTCGGCATCGGCATGGGGCAGGTCAACCGAGTCGACTCGTGCCGGCTCGCGGTCTCGCGGGCGGGGGAGCGGGCCGCCGGCTCGGTGGCCGCGTCCGACGCGTTCTTCCCGTTCGAGGACGGCCCGCAGATCCTCATCGACGCCGGCGTCACAGCGATCGTCCAGCCGGGCGGCTCGGTGCGCGACGAGCTCACGATCGAGGCCGCGAAGGCCGCCGGGGTCACGATGTACTTCACCGGCACCCGGCACTTTTACCACTGAGCCACGGCGAAGCCGGGGCGTCCAGTGGGAAGGTCGAGTAGCGCCCGCGACCGAGCCTGCGAGGTCGCGACGGCGCGTATCGAGACCCAGCCCCTCTGAGGTCTCGATACGCCGCCTCGATCCTCGGCGGCTGCTCGACCACCGAGGAAAGCGCAGTGAAAGGATGAGCACGTGACCGCACAGAAGCTGGACGGGACCGCCACCGCGGCGGCCATCAAGGGCGAGCTGGCGACCCGGGTCGCGGCCCTGCACGAGCGCGGAATCCGCCCCGGGCTCGGCACGATCCTGGTCGGCGACGACCCCGGGTCGCGGTGGTACGTCAACGGCAAGCACAAGGACTGCGCCGAGGTCGGCATCGAGTCGATCCGGATCGACCTCCCCGCGACCGCCTCCCAGGAGGAGATCGAGGACGCGGTGCGGGTGCTCAACGACGACCCGGCCTGCACCGGCTACATCGTCCAGCTGCCGCTGCCGAAGGGCCGCGACGAGAACCGCGTGCTCGGCATGGTCGACCCGGCCAAGGACGCCGACGGCCTGCACCCGACCAACCTCGGCTGGCTGGTGCTCGGCAAGGCCGCGCCGCTGCCATGCACGCCCAACGGCATCGTCGAGCTGCTGCGCCGCCACGGCGTCGAGATCGCGGGCGCCGAGGTGACCGTGGTCGGCCGCGGCGTGACCGTCGGCCGGCCGCTCGGCCTGCTGCTGACCCGTCGCAGCGAGAACGCGACGGTGACGCTGTGCCACACCGGCACCCGCGACCTGGCCGCCCACGTGCGCAACGCCGACATCGTGGTCGCCGCCGCCGGGGTCCCGGGCATCGTCACCGCCGAGATGGTCAAGCCGGGCGCCGCCGTGCTCGACGTGGGGGTGTCCCGCGTCGACGGCAAGCTCGCCGGCGACGTGGCGCCCGAGGTGTGGGACGTGGCGGGCTGGGTGTCGCCCAACCCCGGCGGTGTGGGCCCGATGACCCGGGCGATGCTGCTGTCGAACATCGTCGCGATGGCCGAGCAGCGGCTGGCGTGAGCGACCTCGAGCCCCCCGAGGACCTGGCGCCCGTCTCCGCGGAGGACGGGGGGCGGCGCTACCCCTCGACGATCGGCGGCGCGTTCTACCTGGTGGTCCTCGCGATCACCGCGATCGGGTTCGGGATCGTCGCGACCGGGTCGTGGCGCCAGGGGATCCGCTGGATCGCCGGCGGGCTGCTGTTCGCCGCCGTGGTCCGGGCGGTGCTGCCGGCGCGCGACGCCGGCATGCTCGCCGTACGCAAGCGTTGGTGGGACTGCTTCCTGCTCGCCGGCGTCGGCATCGCGCTGATCCTGCTGGCCGGCTCGATCCCCGACCAGCCCCTGTAGTCCGCACCGACCGCTCGCGTACGGTCGGTGCGTGACCGCCGATCCCTCCCGCGCCGAGTCGCTGGCCGAGCGGCTCCTCGACGCCCAGGTGGCCTACCACCTGGCGCAGCTGAGCGGAGACGCCCTGCCCGAGACCGTCGCCGGGCTGGTCGAGGACCTGCTCGCGGCCTACGCGGACCAGCCGATCGAGGACCTCGTGGACCGCGACGCCGTCGTGGGCGTCGTGACCCGGCTGCTGGAGACGGTCCCGGGAAGTGCCGCTCTCGGCGCCGTCGTCGAGGTGCTCACCGAGGTCGCCTACGACGGGCCGTCCGGCGAGCACCTGATCGGCGACCTGGTCGACCGGGAACAGGTCGAGGCGCTGCTGGACCGCCTCATCGCGCTCGCCCCCGTGCTCGACGCCGGTCTCGACCGGCTCACCGCCAGCCCGCTGGTCGGGACCGTCGCGTCGCGGTTCATGGGCCGCATCGTCGGTGAGGTGCTGCAGGCCAACAAGGCGGTCGCCGGACGGGTGCCCGGCCTCGGCTCGTTGATGTCGTTCGGCACCAACGCCGCCTCGAAGGTCATGGGCGCCGCCGACAAGCAGTTCGAGGGCCTGATCGGCGACACGGTCGGCCGCGGCGGCGCGTACGCCGTCGGCCGGCTGAACCGGATCCTCGTCGAGACCGTGCGGGACCCCACGACCCGCGAGGCGGCGCTGCAGGTCTGGGACCTGGCCGCCGACGAGCCGGTCTCGGGACTGAGTCGCGCGGTGACGCGCGAGCAGCTCGCCGGGGTCGTCGACGCCCTGCACGACCTGGTCGTCACCGCGGCCGCGAGCGAGCCGGTCGCCGGGCTGGTCGAGGCCGCCGTCGACGCCCTGCTGGAGCGGCTGGGCGGCTACACCCCGGCCGAGCTGCTCGACGAGCTCGGTGTGGAGCGGGCCGACCTCGTGGCGGACGTCGCCCGGGCCGCGCCGTACGCCGTCGACGCGCTGCGCGAGTCCGGCGACCTGGAGCGGATGATCCGCGCCCGCCTCGCCCAGTTCTACGACTCGGCCGAGGTCAGGTCCCTGCTGGGCTGACCTCGGCCGTGTGCGCTGAACGGACAGGGTGCCTCAGATGAGCCCCAGCTCCTTCACGGCCTCGCGCTCGTCGGCGAGCTCGGCGGTGGAGGCGTCGATCTTGCCGCGCGAGAAGTCGTCGATCTCCAGGCCCTGGACGATCTCCCAGTCGCCGTCCTTGGTGGTGACGGGGAAGGAGGAGATCAGGCCCTCGGGGACGCCGTAGGAGCCGTCGGAGACGACCGCCATCGACACCCAGTCGCCCTCGGCGCTGCCGAAGAGCCAGTCGCGGGCGGCGTCGATGGTCGCCGAGGCCGCCGACGCGGCCGACGACGAGCCCCGGGCGTCGATGATCGCGGCACCGCGCTTGGCGACGGTCGGGATGAACGTGTCGGCGATCCAGTCCTGGTCACCGACGACCTCGGCGGCGTTGCGCCCGCCGATCTCGGCGTGGAAGACGTCGGGGTACTGCGTGGCGGAGTGGTTGCCCCAGATCGTCATCTTCTTGATGTCGGTGACGGCGGCGCCGGTCTTGGCGGCCAGCTGGGAGATCGCCCGGTTGTGGTCGAGGCGGGTCAGCGCGGAGAACCGGGCCTGCGGGATGTCGGGCGCGTTGGTCATCGCGATCAGCGCGTTGGTGTTGGCCGGGTTGCCGGTGACGCCGATGCGCACGTCGTCGGCGGCCACCTTGTTGAGCGCCTTGCCCTGGGCGGTGAAGATCGCGCCGTTGGCCGACAACAGGTCGCCGCGCTCCATGCCCGGGCCGCGGGGACGCGCGCCGACGAGGAGGGCGAGGTTGACGCCGTCGAAGATCTTCTCGGCGTCGTCGCCGATCTCGACGCCGGCGAGGTTGGGGAACGCGCAGTCGTCGAGCTCCATCACGACACCCTCGAGCGCCTTGAGCGCGGGCGTGATCTCCAGCAACCGCAGCTCGATCGGGCGGTCGCCGAGCAGCGACCCGCTCGCGAGGCGGAACAGCAGGCTGTAGCCGATCTGACCGGCGGCGCCGGTGACGGCGACCTTCAACGGGGTAGAGCTCACGACGACTCCTTCACGCGATGGGTTCGGTCCCGACGCTAGCAGCGCGGCCGTTGCCTGCGATGCTGGGGTCCATGACGGTGCGAGCGCTCCTCCTCGCGGGCGCGCTGGCCGTCCTCACCGGCTGCGGCACCGCCTCGTCCCCGAGCCCGCCCGCAGGCGTCGACGAGCTCACGATCCCGACGTCGTCGCCCACGGCGGCCGACTTCGTCCCCGAGATCGACAACCCGTGGTTCCCGCTGGCGGAGGGTACGACGTGGGTCTACGCCGTCACCGACGCCGAGGGTGTCCATCGGCTGCGCGTGAGGGTCGAGCCGGGTCCGGTGGTCGACGGGGTGGCCACCACTGCGCGGGTGGGCACCGAGCCGTCCGGCGAGGTGACGGACTGGTTCGCCCAGGACGAGGCCGGCAACGTCTGGTGGTTCGGCCGCGCCGGGGTCTGGCGGGCGGGGGAGGACGGCGCCGAGGCCGGCGTCGCGATGCTCGCCCGGCCGCGGATCGGCGACGGGTACCGGACGGGCTACGAGCCCGGTGTGGTCGAGGACGTGGCCCGCGTGGTGGCCCTCGACGAGACCGCCGAGGTGGCCGCAGGCTCCTTCGCGGACCTGCTGCTCGTCGAGCAGCACAGCGCGCTCGAGCCGGGCGCCACCAGCGAGCTGTCCTACGCGCGCGGCATCGGACTGGTCGAGGCGCGGTTGGTGTCGGGGAGCTACCGCACGCTGCGCCTGGTAGACGGGCCTACTGCGCCGGCGGCCTGATCTGGGTGCCGCCGTCGCCCTGCTCGCTCTCGGGCCAGTTGCCCTCGGGCCACGGCTGCTGCGTGGGCACCGCCTCGGTCGCCGGATGCTCGGCGGCCCGGGCGCGGGCCGCCTCCTCCTCGGCCGCCTGCTGGGCGCGCCACTGCTCGGGCGTCTGGCCGACGGGGTGCCACTGCTGGCCGATCGGGTCCCACTGCCAGCCGTCCTGGACGATCGGCGCGGCGTACCCGGCCTGCACCTCCTGGTTCCACTGCTGCTGGTACTGGTCCGGGGCGGCGTAGCCGGGCACCTGCGCCGCGGTGCGCGGCCGGCTGAACCGCACCCCCGAGCCGGGCACCGGGTCGCTGGCCCGCCCGAAGAGCAGCGGGTAGCCCGCGCCCGCGATCGCGGCGCCGACGACGGGCGCCAGGATGAACAGCCACAGCTGGATGATCGCGTCTGGGCCGGCGAACAGGGCCGGGCCGATCGAGCGGGCGGGGTTGACCGAGGTGCCGGTGGCGGGGATCGCCACGAAGTGGATCGCCGCCAGCGTCATGCCGATGACGAGCGGGGCCATCCCGGGGTGCTCGTTGCGCTCGTCGGTGACGGCGAGGATCACGGTCACGAACACCGCGGTCAGCAGCAGCTCGAGCACGAACGCCGCCCACCAGGCGTAGTCGTTGCCGCCCTGGTCGCCGAAGAAGTTCTGGCCCATGTTGCGCTCGGCCTCGAAGCCGTCGAACCCGTGCAGCAGCAAGAAGAGCATCAGCGCGGCGAGCACCGCGGCGACCACCTGGGCCAGCGCGTACCACGCGGCCTGGACCCAGGAGATGCGACCGCCCACCGCGGCGCCGAGTGACACCGCCGGGTTGAAGTGGCCGCCGCTGACCCGGCCGAACGCGTAGACCATGACCATGACGGCGATGCCGAAGGCCAGGCCGACGGCCGCGATCGTCGTCGGCAGGTCGCCCTCGTTGGCGTAGACCAGGGATCCGCAGCCGAAGAACACCAGCACGAACGTGCCGATCACCTCCGCGGCGAGCCGCTGCCGCAGCGTCGGCTGCTGGTCGGCCGGGGCGGCGACCCCGGCTCCGTGGACGTCGAGTTGCTCGGTGGAGTCGGCCACGATGTTGCTCCTCGCTCGCGCTCGCTCGCGCGTCCCCCGCGGACGCTGCGTCAGCACTCTACCCACGCGGGACCCCGCCTGGACCTGGCTTCTGCACCGGTGCGAAGGTGGGTGGGTCGGACCCGTCAGGTATCTTGACGTCAAGCAATTTCCGAGCCTCAGGAGTCGTCGCGCATGGCCACGATCATCTACACCCACACCGACGAGGCGCCGCTGCTCGCGACGTACTCGTTCCTGCCGATCATCCAGGCGTACGCCGCCAAGGCCGGTGTGGAGGTCGAGACCCGCGACATCTCGCTGGCGGGCCGGATCCTCGCGCAGTTCGGCCTGGCCGACGACGCGCTCGGCGAGCTGGGTCAGCTGGCGAAGCGGCCCGAGGCCAACATCATCAAGCTGCCGAACGTCTCGGCGTCGGTGCCGCAGCTGAAGGCCGCGGTCAAGGAGCTGCAGGACCAGGGCTTCGACGTCCCCGACTACCCCGAGAGCCCCGCCACCGCGGAGGAGCAGGAGATCCGGGCCAAGTACGACAAGGTCAAGGGCTCGGCGGTCAACCCCGTGCTCCGTGAGGGCAACTCCGACCGCCGCGCGCCCGCGTCGGTCAAGAGCTACGCCAAGGCCCACCCGCACCGCATGGGCGCGTGGACCCCGGAGTCGAAGACCAACGTCGCGACGATGGGCCACGACGACTTCTTCTCCAACGAGCAGTCGGTGGTGCTCGAGAACGACGACACGCTGCGCATCGAGCACGTCGCCGCGGACGGCACGGTGACCGTGCTCAAGGAGAGCCTCCCCGTGCTCGCCGGCGAGGTCGTCGACGGCACGTTCATGAACGTCGCGGCGCTGCGCCGCTTCCTGACCGAGCAGATCGCCCGCGCCAAGGCCGAGGACGTGCTGTTCTCCGTGCACCTCAAGGCCACGATGATGAAGGTGTCCGACCCGATCATCTTCGGCCACGTCGTGCAGGCGTTCTTCCCCACGCTGTTCGAGCAGTACGGCGAGCAGCTGGCCGCCGCGGGCATCTCGCCGAACGACGGCCTCGGTGCCCTGCTGAACGCGGTCGCCGCGCTGCCCGAGGGCGACGCGATCAAGGCCGCGGTCGAGGCCGGGCTCGCCGAGGGCCCGGCGATGGCGATGGTCGACTCCGACCGCGGCATCACCAACCTGCACGTGCCCTCGGACGTCATCGTCGACGCCTCGATGCCGGCGATGATCCGGACCTCGGGCCACATGTGGGGCCCCGACGGCGAGGAGCACGACACGCTCGCGGTGATCCCGGACTCCTCCTACGCCGGCGTCTACCAGACCGTGATCGACGACTGCCGCGCTCACGGGGCCTTCGACCCGGCGACGATGGGCTCGGTGCCGAACGTCGGGCTGATGGCCCAGGCGGCCGAGGAGTACGGCTCCCACGACAAGACCTTCGAGATCCCCGCGGCCGGTCAGGTGTGCGTCGTCGACAGCGCCGGCAAGACCCTGATGCAGCACGACGTGCAGCCGGGCGACATCTGGCGGGCCTGCCAGACCAAGGACGCCCCGATCCGCGACTGGGTCAAGCTCGCGGTCACCCGCGCCCGGGCCACCGGCGCCCCGGCGATCTTCTGGCTGGACGAGAAGCGAGCCCACGACGCCAACCTGATCGCCAAGGTCAAGGCGTACCTCCCCGAGCACGACACCAGCGGGCTGACCATCGAGATCATGGCGCCGGCCGCCGCCTGCGCGTACTCGCTGGAGCGGATCCGCCGCGGCGAGGACACGATCTCGGTGACCGGCAACGTGCTGCGCGACTACAACACCGACCTGTTCCCGATCCTCGAGCTCGGCACCTCGGCCAAGATGCTCTCGGTCGTGCCGCTGATGAACGGCGGCGGCCTGTTCGAGACCGGCGCCGGCGGCTCGGCGCCCAAGCACGTGCAGCAGCTGGTCAAGGAGAACTACCTGCGCTGGGACAGCCTGGGCGAGTTCTTCGCGCTCGCGGCGTCCTTCGAGCACCTGGCCGGGTACGCCGGCAACGCCGGCGCGCAGGTCCTGGCCGACACCCTCGACCGGGCCACGGGCACGTTCCTGGAGCAGGACAAGTCCCCGACCCGGCGCCTGGGCGGGATCGACAACCGCGGCTCGCACTTCTACCTGGCGCTCTACTGGGCCCAGGAGCTGGCGAACCAGTCCGAGAACGCCGACCTGGCCGCCACGTTCAAGCCGCTCGCCGAGACGCTCGCGGCCAAGGGGCAGCAGATCGTCGACGAGCTGCTCGCCGTGCAGGGCTCCCCGGCCGACATCGGCGGCTACTACCGCCCCGATGACGCGAAGGCGTCCGCGGTGATGCGGCCCTCGGCCACGCTCAACGAGGCGCTGTCGTCCCTTGGCTGACCCGACCGAGCCCACCGAGCCGACCGCGGTGGAGGACGAGGACCAGCCCTACGACCGCTGGTCCCGCCGCCAGGCGCTGAGCAACCGCGGCTACCTCGTGATGGCGGCGATCCCGTTCGTGATCGCCGCCCTCGGGTTCGGTGTCGTCGCGCTGGTCTCGTCGGGCGACGAGGCCGGCAGCGGCGTCACGGTGCGGCTGCCGGTCTCGGGCTGGACCGAGGGCTCGGGCGGTGACGACGCGCTGATCCAGGGCGTGCTCAAGCTCGACAGTGACCACTGCGTCTACCTCGAGTCCGGCCAGGACGGCACGCAGCCGGGGAAGGTCTGGCCGGTGTGGCCCGCGGGCTACAAGGCCACCCGGGAGGGCGACCGGCTCACGCTGCTCGACGCCGACGGCACGGTCGTCGCCCACGACGGCGACCGGCTCTCGATGAGCGGCGGGTTCGGCTCGGTGGGCTCGTACACCGGCGAGCCGTGCCTCCCCGACACCGGTGAGGTCGCAATCGTGCAGTCCCAGGTGTCGGTCGCGCAGTAGTTGCTCCTTCGCCGCCCCGGGCGGGGTCGACGCACCCGACGTATCTGTCGTGTCCGGGCCGCTTCTCGAACGCGTACGTCAGGTGCGTCGCCGTGCGCGGAAGCGGGGCCCCGGGCGACGGGCTCGGGTGGCCGCGCGCTAGCGTCGACACCATGCGAGGCACGAGACCGAGCCGCCAGCCTGTCGGCGTCCGCGAACAGACCCGCAAGGCGTCCTGGCGCGGGCTGGCAGCGGCCCTCGTCCTCGTCGTGCTCGCCGGGGCCGGCTGCGCTGGTTCCGACTCGTCCGGCGAGGCTCCGCAGTCGCAGGACGCGGGCGTGGCGGTGACCGCGATCGCCGAACCGTCGAGAGTGCAGGAGGCCGTCGCCGGAGGCGCCGAGCTCATCGACGTACGCACTCCGGAGGAGTTCGCCGCCGGCCACCTGCGCGGCGCGGTCAACATCGACCTGTCGGCCCCGGACTTCGACGAGCGCATCGGCGCCCTCGACAAGACGGGCAGCTACGTCGTCTACTGCGCCTCCGGCAACCGTGCCGGCACCGCCATCGACATGATGAGCCGTCAGGGGTTCGACGACCTCGTCAACGGCGGCGGCTTCGAGGACCTCGCCGCGTCGGGCCTGCCCGCAGAGTGAGCCTCCGGTCGGTCGCGTCGGCTCAGCCGTCGAGGCCGAGGAAGCTGCGGCTGGCCGCGTCGTCGATCTCGTCGTCGCGCTCGCTGCGCTTTCGCGCGCCGGTCGGCGGAGGAGGCGCGGACGATCTGGGCGGACCGCGAGCGCCGACACCGGCGACTACGGCCGCCCGACGATGCCTCGGCGGGTCAGGAGCCAGGAACGTCGGTGAGATGCTGGTCGACCGCGATCAGCGCGGTCTCGACGATGCCGGTGCGAAGCGCGGCGAGGTACTTCTCGTGTTGCTCGACCACCTCGTCCAGCGACGCGTGTGAGTCCGCGTCACGGCGGAAGTACGCCCACACGCGCGGCTGGATCATGTCCCAGATCTGGCGGCAGTGCGCCTGGTCGGCTTGTTCGATGATCCGGTCATGAAACTGGATGTCGGCATCGCTGAGAGATCGAGTGTCGCCGGCGGCCGCAGCGCGACGCATGTCCTCCACGATGGCGCCCAACTCATCTAGCTCGTCTGCTCCCATCGTCGGCAGCGCGTGCTTGACCGCGAACCGTTCAAGCGTCATTCGGATCGGGATGAGGATCTCCTCGATCTCCTCCTGGGAGACGCCGAGGACCTGAGTGCCGCGGTACGGGTAGGAGATGAGCAGCCCTTCCTGCTCGAGCTGTCGGAGTGCCTCCCGGAGGGGCGCACGACTCACCTGCAGCTGTTCGGAGAGCTCGAGCTCACGCAGCCGGTCTCCGGGCTTCAGCTGCCCGGTCACGATGGCCTCGCGCAGGATCTGCGCCGCCTGGTGGCGTCTCGAGTCGCCGTTGATCCGAGGGAGGGGAGCGGTCACGGGGCCTGCTTTCGACGGTGGAAACTTCTTGCACTATACCCGTTGACGATTGTCGACAATCGACGATATGTTCCGGGTCACATCGTTGGAAGCGAGGGCTATGAAGATCCGTGAGGTGCGAACGGCCGGTCTGCGGGGGGCAACCCCCCTGGGGGGGTGGACCGAGGAGTTGAGGCCGGACGACGTCGTTCACACGCTTGTCGCGGTGCACACGGACGAGGACGTCGTCGGTCTGGGGAGCGTCTTCACGAGCGAGAACCTGGTCCGCGCGGCGCTCGACGTCATCTCGCCACTGCTGCTCGGTGAGAGCGCGCTCGAGCCGGAGCGGGTCGCCGAGAAGCTCCATCAGAACACCTTCTGGTTGGGCCGGGGCGGGGCGATCACCCACACGATCAGCGGCATCGACACGGCGCTGTGGGACATCCTTGGACAGACCACCGGCCAGCCCGTCGGGCGTCTCCTCGGCGGCCGGTACCGCGACCGGGTCATGCCCTACGCGTCGGTGCTGATGGACGAGCCCGTGCGCATGCGCGCCGAGTTGGAGGCGCTGCGCGAAGCCGGGTTCCGGGCCTACAAGATCGGGTGGGGCCCCTTCGGTCGGGTCGATGCGCAGACCGACGAGGAGATCGTCAGGGCCGCGCGGGAAGCCGTGGGGGCAGACGCACTGCTGGCCGTCGACGCCGGTGGCAGCGACGCACACTGGGCGGGCGACTACAAGTGGGCCCTGCGCACGGCCGCGATGCTGGACCAGTACGACGTGGCGTGGTTCGAAGAGGCCCTCGTCGCCGATGCGCTGGAGGACTTCGTCAGGCTGCGGGACGCCTCTCCCGTGCACATCTCCGGTGGCGAGACCCTGACCCGCCGACAGAGCTTCACGCCGTACCTCCAAGCGCGGGCCTGGGACATCGTGCAGCCGGATGTCACCAAGGTGGGTGGCCTCAGCGAGGCTCGCCGGATCGGGTGGCTCGCGCAGGAGAACGGGGTCAAGCTGATCCCGCACGGCTGGAACACCGTGGTCGGCCTGGCGGCTGACCTCCAGCTCGCCTCGGCGATCCCCGGCACCGATCTGGTCGAGTACCGGACCGGGTCGGCGTACATCGACGAGCTCGGCCAAGCGGATCTCAAGCTCGACCAGGACGGCATGCTCGAGATCCCGGACGTTCCGGGACTCGGTGTCAGCCTCGACGGCGATGCCCTGGCGCGCTACACCGATGGCTCGTCGTTGCTCGATGTCTGAGGCGGCCATGGACCTCGTCACCATCGGAGAGGCACTCGGTGTCTTCGCGCCGATCCCCGACGGCGCGCTGCGACCCGGAGGCACGGCCTCGTTCGCCGTCGGGGGAGCCGAGCTCAACGTGGCGGTCGGGCTCGCGCGGCTGGGGCACCGGGTCAGCTGGGTGGGACGTGTCGGCGACGACGCGGCCGGCCGGGCGATCCGCACGGTGCTGCGCGCGGAGTCCGTGCATGACGAGTGCGTGCGCACCGACCCGGACGCGGCCACTGGGATCTACGTGAAGGAGACCGTGGGCCTGCGCGGGCTGCGGGTCTCGTACCACCGTGCTCACTCTGCGGCCACCCAGATGGAGATCGCGGAGGCTGACTTCGCCTACCTGCTGTCGGGCCGCATCCTGCACCTGACCGGGATCACGCCGGCACTCTCCACCGGCCTCGAAGAGCTCATGCGCGAGCTGCTCGCTCGCGCGACGACCACTGGGGTGACTGTCTCGTTCGATGCCAACATCCGTCACCGGCTCCTCGTCGACCGTGCCCCCGTGGAACTCCTCGAGCCGTTCGTCTCCGCGGCCGACATGGTGTTCCTCTCCGCGAGTGAGGCCGAGGAGCTCCTCGGTATCGAGACCGTCGACGACGCCGTGGATCAGTTCGCCACCTTGCGAGCGAAAGCCCTGGTCGTGCACTGCGCCTCTGGCGCCTATGCAGTGGACCACGGCGGTGTCGAGACCGTCGAGGCGCGCTCCCTCCAAGTGGTGGACCCGGTGGGGGCCGGAGACGCTTTCGTCGCCGGCTACCTCTCCGGGCATCTCCGCGGCTGGTCCACGAGGCAGTGCCTGAGCCTGGCAGAGCTCTGCGCGGCGCACGTCGTCACCGTCGCCGGAGACCACGACGGCTTCCCGACCGAACCCGAGGCGCTGGCAGCCCTTGGCGTCACGGCGTCGCGGGCCGAGCGGTAGGACGGCCGATGAACCCCGTCCTCACCGAACTGCGGCAAGCCGCCGTCATCGCCGTCCTCCGCTCGAGGACAGCCTCGGATGCGATCGAAGTTGCGCGGCTCCTGGTCGAGGCAGGCGTGACCGCTCTGGAGATCACGTTCACGATTCCATCGGCCGACACGGTCATCTCGAGGCTGGTGGACGAGTTGGACGGACGCGTGCTGGTCGGCGCGGGCACCGTCCTGAACACGGCACTGGCCGACGCCGCCCTGGCTGCCGGCGCACAGTTCCTCGTCTCGCCGGGGATGCCGGACGACGCGCAGGCCCTGTCCGATCGGTGCGGCTCCGTCCCGTTCATCCCTGGCGTGCTCACACCGACCGAGCTGATGGGCGCCGTCGCGCGTGGCGCGGAGGCGGTGAAGGTCTTCCCCGCCTCGCTCGTGGGGCCGGGCTATCTGTCCGCGCTGCACGGCCCTTTCCCCGACACGGCCCTGATCCCCACCGGGGGCATCGACGCTGTCCAGGCTCCCGCCTGGATCGCTGCGGGAGCGCTTGCCGTGGGCATCGGTGGCAGCTTGAGCCCGCGCACCCTCACGTCGGATGCCGATCGGGTCGCGCTCTTGGATCGTGCCCGAGCACTTGTCACCAGCACCGGCGCGGCGAGAGCCGCGTACACACGAGGAGGGAACTGATGGCCGAGCAACACATCGTGGTCACAGGAGGCGGTTCAGGCATCGGACGTGCCACGGCGGTCCTGGCCGCCGCATCCGGAGCCCGGGTCTCGGTGCTCGACCGCGACCACGAGGCCGCCCAGCGGACGGTGCAGGCAGCCGCGGCCGGTGCTGCACACGCGTACCCGTGCGACGTCACCGACGGCACCACCCTGCGCACGGTCCTCGACGCCGCGGAGCGGGCGTCAGGACCGATCACGGGGCTGGTCGCCGCCGCCGGTGTCGACCGTGGCGGTCCCGCCCACCAGTTGCCCGAGGAGGTCTGGCGCGAGGTGGTCGACGTCAATCTGACCGGCGCCTTCCTCGCAGCGCGGGACGTGCTGCGCCGGATGGTCGAGGCCGGAACACCAGGCGCGCTGGTGCTGTGCTCCTCTCCAGCTGCCTTCGTCGGATTCGCGGCGGGTGGGGCCTCAGCCTACGCGGCGTCCAAGGGCGGGGTCAGCGCGCTGACCCGGTCCATGGCCGTCGACTATGCCGCCTACGGCATCCGGGTTAACGCCGTGGTCCCCGGATCCACCGAGACGCCCCTGATGTGGGCGGCCGTCGCCCCGGCGGACCGCGACGCGATGCGCAAGCAGGTCGAGCGCGAGATCCCCCTGGGTCGCCTCGCCGACCCGACGGAGCCGGCCCGGGCCGCGCTCTGGCTCCTCGGCCAGGAATCGAGCTACGTCACCGGCTCTCACCTCGTCTGCGACGGCGGGGTGCTGGCCAAGGCGTCGATCAGCGTCTGAGCTCCAACCGTTCTCGGATCCCACCACCGCACCACCAACCGAACGGAGAACACCCATGAAGCGCAATCGAATGACAGCAGTGTGTCTGGCGGCAGCATCGCTCCTCCTCGTGAGCGCGTGTGGCGGATCCGGTGATGGCACATCCAGTGCGCAGGGCCAGCCGAGCGCCTCCGGGAAGGTCGCCTTCCTGCTCCCGGAGTCCAAGACCGCCCAGTACGAGACACAGGACCGGCCGTGGTTCTTCAAGAACATGGAGCAGCTCTGCCCCGACTGCGAGGTCCTGTACAGCAATGCCGAGCAGGACGCCCAGCGGCAGCAGCAGCAGGCGGAGGCGGCCCTGGTGAACGGCGCGAAGGTCCTCGTGCTCGACCCGGTGGACTCGAAGTCGGCAGCCGCCATCGCGGCCCAGGCGCACAGCCGCAACGTGCCCGTAATCGCCTATGACCGTCTCATCCTCGACGCCGATATCGATTACTACGTGTCGTTCGACAACGAGGCGGTCGGGGCTCTCCAAGGGAAGTGGCTGGTAGAGAACACCGAGCCCGCCTCCACGATCGTGATGATCAACGGCTCGCCCACGGACAACAACGCCGGTCTGTTCAAGAGCGGTGCCCACCAGCAGATCGACGCGAGTGACCTGGTGATCGGCCGCGAGTACGACACGCCGGACTGGAGCCCGGACAAGGCCCAGCGTGAGATGGAGCAGGCGATCACCGCCCTCGGTGCAAGCGCGATCGGCGGTGTCTACGCAGCCAACGACGGAACCGCCGGCGGCGCGATCGCTGCCATGGTGGCTGCCGGCGTGAACCCACTGCCCCCGGTCACCGGTCAGGACGCCGAGGTGGCCGGACTGCAGCGGATCCTCGTGGGCACGCAGGGGATGACTGTGTACCGGTCCATCAAGCAGCAGAGCATGGCCGCCGTCCAGCTCGCAGTCGCCCTTCTGCGTGGGGAGGAGCCACCCGCTGACCTCGAGTTCACCGAGGTCGACAACGGCTTCGAGCAGGTGCCCTCGGTGCTGTTCACCCCCGTCGCCGTCACCAAGGACAACCTGGCCGAGACCGTCGTCGCGGACGGGTACTGGACGGCCGAGGACATCTGCACCGCGGAGTATGCGGATGCCTGCGACCAAGCGGGGATCAAGTGACGCCGGCCGCCGCGCTCGCGAACGACCGCCAGGCGCCGGGCACCGGCAGCTACCTCCGGCTGACCGGCGCCAGCAAGAGTTACGGGGCGGTGCGGGCTCTCGACGGCGTGGATCTCGAGTTGCGCGCCGGCGAGGTCACGGCCCTCGTGGGTGACAACGGGGCGGGCAAGTCGACCCTGGTCAAGGCCCTCGCGGGGGTGCACGCACTCGACACGGGTGACTTCGTGATCGATGGCAGACCCACCACGATCGCGAGCCCCCATGACGCCGTCGCCCAGGGGATCGCCACGGTCTACCAGGACCTCGCCCTGTGCGAGAACCTGGATGTGGTCGCCAACCTCTACCTGGGCCAGGAGCCACGAAACGGCCGGGGTCGACTCCTCGATGAGGAGGAGATGGAGTCCAACGCCCGCCGGCTGTTGGACGAGCTGGCGGTGCGGACCCTTGCCTCGGTGCGCACGGCCGTCGCCGCACTCTCCGGCGGTCAACGTCAGACGGTGGCCATCGCCAGGGCTCTGATCGGGACGCCGCGGGTCATGCTGCTCGACGAGCCCACCGCGGCGCTGGGGGTCGCCCAGACCGCCCAGGTGCTCGAGCTGATCCGCCGGTTGCGCGACCGGGGCATCGCGGTGCTGGTGATCAGCCACAACCTCGGTGACGTCTTCAAGGTTGCGGACCGGGCCGTCGTCCTCCGGCTCGGCGCCCTCGCGGGCGAGTACCGGATCGCAGCCACCAATCAGGACGAGATCGTTGCGGCCATCACGGGAGCCGACGTCCGCAATCAGAACGAACGGAACCACGCATGACTGCCATCTCCGCCGGCGCGACCGGACGACTTCGTGCCTGGACGTCCACAGTGGCCGCGGGGCGCGGCAGGTCGAACGACCTGAGCTTCCTGCCGGTCCTCGCCGCGCTGGCGATCATCTGGCTCGTGTTCGGGACGATGAACGAGAACTTCATCAGTCCGGCCAACCTGACCAACCTCACGCTCCAGATCGCGGCCACGGGGACCATCGCGGTCGGTGTGGTCCTCGTCCTGCTGATCGGCGAGATCGACCTGTCGGTCGGCGCCCTCAGCGGATTCGCTGCCGGGGTGATGGCGGTGCTCAACGTGCGCGCCGGCGTTCCGGGCCTGGTGGCCATCCTGGCCGCCGTCGCTCTCGGCGTCGCCGTCGGCGTGTTCAACGGCTTGTGGATCACCCGCACCGCGGTGCCGTCCTTCGTCGTCACGCTAGCTGGTCTGCTCGCCTGGCAGGGAGCACTCCTCGCGGTCCTGGGCGGAACCGGAACCCTCAACATCACCGACCCCGGCATCACGCGTCTGGCACAGGGCTTCCTGCCTGCCTGGCTCAGCTGGGTCGTCCTGGTCGTCGTCATCCTCGCCGTGGCCGCCGGGTCCGTCCGCCAGCGCCAGCGCAGGATCGCCAAGGGACTGGGCGTGCCGAGCCCGGCGTGGACGCTGTTGCGGGTCGCGATCGCGGCGGGCGTCGGCAGTGGCGCCGTCGCCGTTCTCAACTCCGACCGCGGAGTGCCCTACGCGCTGGTGCTGCTGCTCGGCCTGATCGTCGTCTTCGACACAATGATCCGGCGTACCCGCCTCGGCCGCCACATCATGTCGGTAGGTGGCAATGCGGAAGCAGCGCGACGAGCCGGCATCAATGTCAACGGTGTCCGCGTGTTCGTCTTCGCTGCGGCCGGTGGCGCCGCCGCGCTCGGCGGCGTCGTCGCGGCGTCCCGGCTGTTCGCGGTGAACCAGAGCTCTGGTTCCGGTGATCTGCTGCTGAACGCCATCGCTGCAGCCGTCATCGGTGGAACCAGCCTGTTCGGAGGGCGTGGCAGCGTCTGGGCCGCCCTTCTGGGGGCCCTCGTCATCGGCTCGATCTCGAACGGGATGGACCTGCTCGGCTATGTCACCTCCGTGAAGTTCCTGGTCACCGGAGCCGTGCTGCTGCTGTCCGTCACCGTCGATGCCCGGGCCCGTGAACGCCGCCGCAGGGCCGGCGGGCCCGCCTGACAGCCCACACACCTGACGCCAGACGGAGCAGACGAATGATCGACATCCCATCCCGCCGAGCACCGATCGGGGCGACCACCTGGGTCATCGCCGATGGTTGGATCCCGCCGACCAGCACCGGGCCCGAGCCCGAGATGACCAGCCACGACACCGTGTGCATCCTGAACGCGTCGGATGGCGACGCGACTGTCTCGGTCGACATCTACTTCGTCGACCGGGAGCCTGCCGGCCCGTACGTGCTCGACGTTCCGGCCCGGCGGGCGTTGCACCAGCGGATCAACGACCTCAGCGATCCGGAACCCGTTCCAGTGGGCGTTGACTTCTCCTGCGTTATCCGCAGCGACATCCCCGTCGTCGTCCAGCAGACCAGGCTCGACAGCCGCCAGGCAGCGAACGCACTCATGTCCACGATCGCCTACCCGGTGAGTTGACAGGGCGGCTCAGCCGTAGAGGCCGAGGAAGCTGCGGCTGGCCGCGTCGACGATCTCGTCCGGGGTGGCCTCGAGCGAGCCGTTGAGCCAGCGCGCGATCAGCTCGGCCATGCCGCCGATGAACAACGCGCCCGCGATCTCGTCGTCGTGCTCGCTGCGCTCGCGGTCCGCCCAGATCGTCCGGGCCTCCTCCGCCGACCGGCGTGCGAAGTGGTGCAACAGCTCGGTACGCCGGTGCCGCAGTGCGGGCATCGCCCCCGCCTCGATGATCGCGACCCGGCCCTTGCGCGGCTCCTCCACGAGCAGCTCGACGAACGCCCGCACCGAGGCCAGGACCCGGGCGGTCGGGTCGTCGCCGGCGGCCTCGGACGCGGCGGTCGAGCGCTCCTCGATCTCGACCGCGATCGCGTCGAGCACCGCGGTCAGCGCCTCGTCGAGGTTGCGGAAGCTCTCGTAGAAGTACCGCTCGGTGAGCCCGGCCTCGGCGCAGATCCGGGTCATCGTCGTGCTCGTCGAGGCGTCGGCCCAGACGGCGAGCGTCGCCGCCATCAGCCGGCTGCGGCGCTCCGCGACGCGCTCCTCGGCGGGCACGCCGCGGTACACCCCTGACTGCACCGCCATGCCGCCCACCTTCTCACGCCGCTCGGTCTCGGCCGCCGACCCGGACATTGACAGGGCATCCTTCCTGAATCATCGTGGGACGTGACCCCGATCACTCGGACTCAGGAGGGGCGATGACGAACCAGACGGTCCTCGAGGTGCCGCGCCAGCTCAGGAGCGACCGGGGCCTCCCCGTGGTGGGCAGGTTCTTCGACTACACCCGCGACCCGCTCGGCTTCTTCCGCCACCAGTGGGAGACCTATGGCCCGGTGTCGCCGTTCGCCTCCCCGCTCGACAAGGCGGTCGTCCTGCTCGGGCCCGATGCCTGCGAGCAGGCACTGCGCAACAAGGACAAGGCCTTCGTCAACGAGCCGGCCTGGGGCCGGATCGTCGGGCCGTTCTTCCACCGCGGCCTGATGCTGCTCGACCTCGACGAGCACCACGCCCACCGGCGGATCATGCAGGAGGCGTTCACGCGCGACCGGCTCACGGCGTACGCCGCGCGGATGCACCCCGCGATCGCCGCCGGCACGGCTGACTGGGACACCGACCCCCGGTTCCGGTCCTACCCGGCCCTCAAGCAGCTCACGCTCGACATCGCCGCCGACATCTTCATGGGCGGCGCCGCCGACACCAGCCGGGCGGAGATGGACCGGGTCAACCGCGCCTTCATCACCTGCGTGCAGGCCGCGGCGGGCATCGTGCGCGCCGACGTGCCGTTCACCCGCTGGGGTCGCGCCTTCCGCGCCCGGCGGGTGCTCGAGGAGTTCCTGCGCCACTACCTGCCCGCCAAGCGCGCGACCCGCACCGACGACATCTTCTCGGTGCTGTGCCACATCGAGACCGAGGACGGCGCGCGGTTCAGCGACGACGACGTCGTCAACCACATGATCTTCTTGATGATGGCGGCGCACGACACCTCCACGATCACGACCTCGACGATCCTCCAGCTGCTCGGCCAGCACCCGCAGTGGCAGGAGCGCTGTCGTGCCGAGGCGCTCGCGCTCGGCCCGGAGCCGACGCTGGCCGAGCTCGAGGGCCTCGAGGCGCTCGACTGGGTGATGAGGGAGGCGCTGCGGCTGCACGCGCCGGTGCCCGTCCTGGTGCGGCGCACCGTGAAGGACACCGTGGTCGAGGGCTACCGGATCCCCGCCGGCACCGACGTCGTCGTCGGCGTGCAGTTCTCCCACGTGATGGAGGACTACTGGACCGACCCCTTGACGTTCGACCCCGAACGGTTCTCGCCCGCGCGCCGCGAGGACCGGTCGCACCGCTACGCCTGGGAGCCGTTCGGCGGCGGGGTGCACAAGTGCATCGGGCTCTACTTCGCCGGCATGGAGGTCAAGGCGATCGTGCACCGGTTGCTGCGCCACTACCGGTGGAGCGTCGACCCGGCGTACGTCCCGCCGTTCGACAACCACTCGCTGCCGTTCCCCAAGGACGGCCAGCCGATCGACCTCGTCCGCACCAGGAAGTGAGCCCCACCATGGCCCGTCAGATCTCCGGCATGTCCATCATCGTCACCGGCGGCGCCCGCGGCATCGGGAGGGCCACCGTCGAGCGCTTCGCCCGGCAGGGCGCCTCGGTCGCGATCGGCGACCTCGACCCCGAGCTGGCCGCGGAGGTCGCGGAGGCGTACGGCGACCGCGTGGTCGCCGCTCGCCTCGACGTCACCGACCCGGCCTCGTGGCGGGAGTTCCTCGCCGAGGTCGACCACCTCGGGCCGTGGGACGTGCTGGTCAACAACGCCGGCATCATGCCGCTCGGCTCGGTGCTCAAGGAGCCCGACGCGGTGACCCGCGCGATCTTCGACGTCAACGTGCACGGCCCGATCAACGGCACCAAGGCGGTCGCGCCGGGGATGGCCGAGCGCGGCCACGGCCACATCGTCAACGTCGCCTCGGCGGTCGGGCGGCTCGCGGTCGCCGACGGCGCGTCCTACTCCGCCTCGAAGTTCGCGGTGGTCGGCTTCAGCGAGGCGATCCGCGCCGAGCTCGCGCCGCTCGGCATCGACGTGTCGCTCGTGCTGCCGACCGTGGTGCAGACCGAGCTCGCCTCCGGCGTGCCCGCGGCCAAGGGCGTGCCGCCGGTGACGGCGGACGACGTCGCGGCGGTGATCGAGGGCGTGGTGCGCAAGCCGAAGGCGGAGGTCTGGGTGCCGCGCTGGGTGCAGGCGCCCACCAAGACCATCCAGGCGCTGCCGCGGCGGGTCCAGGACGCGATGGCCAAGGCGATGGGCGCCGACGACGTGCTCGCCCAGGCCGACCCGGCCGCGCGTGCGGCGTACGAGCAGCGGGCGCGACGCGGCGCGGAATAGGCGTCACGGGTCGTCCGGTTGGAGACTGGCAGTGCCACGTCGACAGGAAGGCCCGCCCGCCCATGACCACGACCGCGCCCAGCGCGGGGACCGCCCCGAGCAGCACGCGGGCCTCGCACTTCACCCTCGCGGTGCTGGCGCTGGCGCTGGGTGGCTTCGCGATCGGCACCACCGAGTTCGTGACGATGGGCCTGCTGCCGCAGATCGCCGACGGGGTCGACGTGTCGATCCCGAGCGCCGGGCACGTGATCTCGGCGTACGCACTCGGCGTGGTGGTGGGGGCGCCGCTGATCGCGATCCTCGGCGCCCGGCTGCCGCGTCGTGCCCTGCTGATCGGCCTGATGGCGGCGTACGCGGCCTTCAACCTGCTCAGCGCCGCCGCGACGGGCTACGGCGTGCTGTTCGTCGCCCGCTTCCTCGACGGGCTGCCGCACGGCGCTTACTTCGGCGTCGCGTCGCTGGTGGCGGCCGGCCTCGCACCGCCGTCGCGGCGGGGCCGGGCGGTCGCGTCGGTGATGCTCGGCCTCTCGGTGGCCAACGTGGTCGGGGTGCCCGCCGCGACCTGGCTGGGCCAGCAGGCGGGCTGGCGGGCGGCGTACGCCGCGACCGCGGCGCTCTCGATCGCGACGATCGCGATGATCCTGCTGTTCGTGCCCTCGTCGCCCGGTGACCCCGGGGCGACCGGGCGACGCGAGATGCTGTTCTTCCGCAACGCCCAGGCGCTGATGACGCTGCTCGCCGGCGCCGTGGGCTTCGGCGGCCTGTTCGCGGTCTACTCCTACATCGCGCCGACGGTGACCGAGGTCGGCGGGCTCTCGGAGTCCGCCGTGCCGGTGTTCACCGCCGGGTTCGGCGTCGGGATGGTCGCCGGCACCTGGCTGGCCGGCCGGCTGGCGGAGTGGTCGGTGTTCCGGACGCTCATCTGGTCCGGGGCCGGGTCCGGTGTCGTGATGCTGGTCGTCTGGGCGGCCGCGCCCCACGGCTGGCTGCTGCTGCCGGCGGTGTTCCTGGTGACCGCGGTCGGCTCGGTGCTGGTCATCAACCTCCAGCTGCGGATGATGGCGGTCTCCGGCGAGGCTCAGACGCTCGGCGCCGCGATGAACCACGCCTCGCTCAACCTCGCCAACGCCCTCGGCGCCTGGCTCGGCGGCCTGGTGATCGCGGCCGGCTACGGCTACCGCTCGCCGGCGCTGGTCGGCGGCGCGCTCTCGGTCGTCGGCGTGGCCGTGCTGCTGTGGTCGGCGTCCCTCGACCGGGCCTCGGCCCACTCGGCGCGCAGCAGGTCGTAGCCGACGAGGTCGGCCGGGGCGCCATCGCCGGTGTGGGTGGCCCCACGCTGGACGCCGATGCGCTGCATGCCCAGGCGTTCGAGCACCCGCCACGAGGCGCGGTTGCCGGCGGCGGCGTAGCCGGAGAGCCGCGGCAGCTCCAGCACGTCGAAGCCGTAGCCGATCGCGAGCCGTGCGGCCTTGACCGTGAGCCTGCGCCCGCGCGCGTCGGGGTGGGTCCAGTAGCCGATCTCGGGCTCGCCGCCGGAGAGCCGGTGCAGCCCCACCACGCCGAGCAGCAGGTCGTCCTCCTCGGCGCACCACGCCCAGGTGACGGTGTGGTTGGTCGCGAGCCGCTCGGTCACCTGCTCGACGTAGCGCCGGCCGTCCTCCTCGTCGAAGCCGCGCGGGAAGAACGACAGCCAGAACTGGGTGTCGGCGTGGCCGATGCCCTCCACGATCCGAGGCACGTCGGCGTCGGTGAACGGGCGCAGCCGGATGCCGTCGCCCTCGAGGACCGGGTTGTCGAGCCAGGTCGTCCGCGGCTCGCGGGGGTCGTCGCGCAGCAGTGTCCCGACCCAGCTGTCGAGCAGCTGCCCGCGCTGGGGGTTCCACCGGCGCAGGAGGCCGTCGTAGGAGAAGCCCAGCCGCCAGGCGACCTTGCGGGAGGCCCAGTTGCCGACGTGGGCGTACCAGATCACCGTCTGGATCCCGCGCTCCTCGAAGCCCCACGCCAGCAGCAGCCGCAGCGCGCGCTCGACGACGCCGCTGCCGCGCACGGCCGGGTGGGACCCGTAGGCGATCTCGGCCCGGCCGTCGCCCTCGTTGCGCAGCGACACGGTGCCGGCGTACCGCCCGTCGTGCTCGACCGCGAAGATCCACTCGGCATCCGAGACCCAGCGCGACGGGCAGAACTCCTCGACGAAGGAGCGGGCGTCGGCCATCGAGTACGGCACCGGCACCGTCGTCCACCGCTGAGAGGACGGGTCCTGGCACTGCTCGAACGTTCCCTGCGCGTCGTCGGGCCGGTGCGCCCGGAGGGTGACGACGCCGTCGGTCAGGGTCGGGGCTGGCATGCGCGAACCCTCCCAAGGCCCGCGGGGCGACGGCAAACCGATAACCCCGTTTCGGGTCCTGGCGTGGCGATGGGAGAGAATGGCGGCCATGTCCACGACGACCGCCCCCGAGGTCTCGGCAGCCGCGCAGGGTGGCGCCACCGCCCGCCCGCGGGTGCTCTCCGGCATCCAGCCGACGGCCGACTCGTTCCACTTCGGCAACTACCTCGGCGCGCTGCGGCAGTGGGTGGACCTGCAAGAGGAGTACCAGCCGTTCTTCTTCATCGCCGACCTGCACGCGATCACCGTCGAGCAGGACCCGAAGGTGCTCCGCGAGCGGACGCTGCGCGCTGCCGCCCAGCTGATCGCGATGGGCATCTCGCCGGAGCGGTCCGCGATCTTCGTGCAGTCCCAGGTGCCCGAGCACGCCCAGCTCGGCTGGGTGCTGCAGTGCCTGACCGGCTTCGGCGAGGCGCGCCGGATGACGCAGTTCAAGGACAAGTCGGCCAAGGGTGGCGAGGGCGCCGCGAGCGTCGGGCTGTTCACCTACCCGATCCTCCAGGCGGCCGACATCCTGCTCTACCGGCCGCACTACGTGCCGGTCGGTGAGGACCAGCGCCAGCACCTGGAGCTGACCCGCGACCTCGCCCAGCGGTTCAACAGCCGCTACAAGAAGACCTTCCGGCTGCCCGAGCCTTACATCCTCAAGGCGACCGCGAAGATCACCGACCTCCAGGACCCGACCGCGAAGATGTCCAAGTCGGCCTCGTCGCCGTCCGGCATCGTCGAGATGCTCGACGACCCCAAGGTCTCGGCGAAGAAGATCCGCTCGGCGGTCACCGACTCGGGCTCGGAGATCCGGTTCGACGCCGAGAACAAGCCCGGCGTCAGCAACCTGCTGACGATCTACTCCTCGCTCACCGGGCGCTCGATCGCCGATCTCGAGGCGGACTACGCCGGGCGCGGGTACGGCGACCTCAAGAAGGACCTGGCCGAGGTCGTGATCGACTTCGTGACGCCGTTCCGTGAGCGCACGCTCGAGCTCCTCGACGACCAGACCTACCTCACCGACGTGCTGCGCCGGGGCGCCGAGCAGGCAGGCGCCGTCGCGGCGGCCACGCTGCGCGACGTCTACCAGCGGGTCGGCTTCGCCGCGGCGGGCCAGTAGGGTCATCGGCGTGGCGACGATTGGCGTAGCGGTCGCGATCCCCGAGCCCTGGGCCTCCGAGCTCCAGGACTACCGGAAGGCTGTCGGCGACCACACCGCGGCGATGATCCCGACCCACATCACCCTGGTGCCGCCCACCGAGATCGAGCCCGACCAGGTCGCCGACGTGGAGCGGCACCTCGAGGAGGTCGCGGCCGGCGCCACCCGGTTCCGCGTGCACCTGCGCGGCACCGGGACGTTCCGGCCCGTGTCCCCGGTGGTGTTCGTGACGCTCGTGGAGGGCATCTCCCGGTGCGAGCAGCTCGCCAAGGCGCTGCGCCGGGGGCCGCTCGCGGTCGAGCTGCAGTACCCGTACCACCCGCACGTGACGATCGCCCACCACCTCGACGACGCTCAGCTCGACCAGGCGTTCGAGGAGCTCGCCGGGTTCGAGTGCACCTTCGAGGCGGAGCGCTTCCACCTCTACATGCACGACGACGTCTCCGGGTGGCGCCCGACCCGCGACTTCCCGCTCCAGGCGCCCCCGGTGTCCTGACGGGCTCACGCTGATGACGTCGGTCCGAGAGCGCATCGGGGCGCGCGTGACCGAGGTACGGCGGCGCCGCCCGCTCGTCGACCACGTGGTCCGGATGCAGGAGCACTACGGCGCCGTCAAGGCCGGCCAGCAGGCCGGCGCGGTGACCTACTTCGCCTTCTTGTCGTTCTTCCCGATCCTCGCGCTCTCGTTCTTCGTGGTCGGCTGGATCTCCCAGGTCTACGACGGCGCCGACGGGGACCTGCGCGACGCGATCAACTCGATCCTGCCCGGCATCATCGGCCCCGACGACGACCAGCTCTCGCTGGAGGACATCCGGACGTTCTCCGGCTGGGCCGGACTCATCGGCCTGGCCGGCGTCCTCTACTCCGGGCTCGGCTGGGTGTCGGCGCTGCGCGACGCACTGGTCGTCGTGTTCGAGATGCCCGCGCGGGAGCTGCCCGGGTTCGTCGCCGGCAAGCTCCGCGACCTCGTCACGCTGGCCGCGCTCGGGTTCGTGCTGCTGGTCGCCGTCGCCGTCACCGGCTTCGTGAGCGGCTTCTCCGGGGACGTCGTGGGTTGGTTCGGCGGCGGAGCGGAGCGGGGCTGGATCGTCACTCTCGTGACGATCGGCTTCGGCCTCGCCGCCAACGCGCTGCTGTTCTTCTTGATGTTCCGGCTGCTCGCCGAGCCGCACACGCCGACCGGGTCGCTGTGGCGCGGCGCGGCGTTCGGGGCGGTGGCCTTCGAGGTGCTCAAGCAGGTGTCGAAGTACCTTCTCGAGGCGACGAAGGGGCAGCCGGCGTTCCAGGCGTTCGGGATCGCGCTGATCCTGCTGGTCTGGATGAACTACTTCTCGCGGGTGGTCCTGTACGCCGCGGCGTTCGCGCACACCACGCCCGAGGCGCGGGCGGCCAGGTGGGTCGAGGACGCACCGCCGGTGCAGGGCCCGCCGTCGCCGCCCGTCGCCGCGCGTGCGGAGCCCGGGAGCAGCCGCAGCAGGCTGGCGGCGTACGTCGCCGGCGCGGTGAGCGCGGCGGGGATCGCGGCCGCGCTGCGGGTCCGGTCCAGACGGCGCTGACCAGGCCGCCGCCGGCCCGCAACCAAACGCCACGTTCGGGCGTCTCAGTGCGTAGCATCCCCAGTAGGTCCGGTCCCGGAGGTCTGCCATGAGTCGTCGACGTCGAACTGCTCGCTCGAAGGCGCTGCGGCTCCGGGTGGCGCGAGCCAAGGACCA